>JBGSTO010000439.1:0-13099 GCA_041736465.1 Anaerolineales bacterium
GCCAGAGCGGCACGCCCTGGGCCGAGAGGAAATCGACATCGCGGTACACCGTGCGGCGATTTACCAGTAACTGTGAGGCGATTTCGGCAGCGCTCAACCCTTGCGGCGAGAGCAGCAGCAGCTCTTCGAGCTGGCGCAGCCTTGACGTGCGGTTTGCCAGACGTGACATACACACCACCAATTAATAGAACGGATGTTCATAAACCCATTCTATCACAATGGTGTGACAGGTAAGGTCACAAATTGGGTGAAGGCTGGCTCAACCGGCTTCTCGTTCCAGGAGCATTACCGCTCATCCGGAGTCAAATACAAGACCGCCTGCCCGGCTTCGTCGTCCATAACCAGCTCCAGCCGGTGCCCGGGTCGATATGCAGCGACATCGATCAATCGGACAACCTCGCAATCGCGCTGTTCGCAACCGGTCCAATCGGCGATGCTGCTTGGGGTATCGTAGAAGAACTCGCGCTTAAAGATCGCATCCGGCGCATCGAGATTGATTGCCAGAGGATAAATCTGCGCTTCCATCAGATCTTGAAAGAAGTGCGTTCCTAAAGAAGGTTCTGGAGCCAGCCCAATACCTCTTCCGGAAAACTCCACCAGCGCCGCGGTATTGCATATGTCAGAATAGCATACATAGACGCCCAGGTCGGTGTTGAGCGATCCCCAGCGACCTGGCCCTACACAGATGAAAGATTTATCGGGCAGCGCTGAGTTCAGGCGACCAATCACGCCAGCCACACTCTTGCGCGCTCGCTCGCTATCCAGGACGAAAAATGCCTCAGGAGAGACAAACAGTACGTATCGAATATTTGCAGCCCTACCCCTCGGGACCATGAATCTGGTTGAGAAGATAATATCTTCTTTTTCCAGCTCACTGGACAGGCTGACATCTTGCGTCTCTCTCAAGAAGCTCTGTGGGCGGCACTGCAGCAGTGAAATCTTCACCTGCGGCGGCTGGGCAGAGGCGTCAGAGATTTGTAAGGTAAATTCCACGTCAACGGAGCTGTGGTAGTGTTTTTCGAGAATCCGCAGCATCCGAGATAGCGTTGCTGCAAAAGGAGTTCGCCGCAGGAGCTCATCAAAGGTAATCACCAGCCAGCGGGCATCTTCACCTCTCACCAGGCTGCGCGGCGTGGTAAGGTATCCATCTTGTTCTAATTGAGCGATGAATCGCAGCGCCTGGTAATTCGGTCGCAGGACTTCCAGCACCGGCATCGACTTCAATGCATTCTCCTGCAAGTCGATCAGGTCAACGAATTGCTGTGAATAATGGCGGATCGCCTCCGGCGAGTCATCCGGCTGTAAGGTCGGGTGGCTGAGAGCTACCGGGCGTGGATAATCATTTCCCACCCGCTCAACAGCGCGCGTGCCCAGGCCCCACACCAGCCGGGCAAAGCCATCTTCGCGCCGGATCTGTGGATTCCAACGATACAGGTTATGGCTGAACGCTACTCCAGCTCCTTGCGGCAGGAAGTAGCGACCGTATTGCTCCCCCTGGACGGTCTGGATGAGGATCGCCATGCGTTCGTCGTAATCTTGCAGACCCTTGCTGCGGCGGTAGAGCAGCGCCTCCGGTTTGAGGGTGCTGGCAAAAGTACGAGCGATTGCCAGGGTGAGGGCCTTCAGGTTCTCCTCAGGCGTTCCCTGGTTCGGGCAGAACTGGCTGTCATACTTTCCGGCGAAGGCGGTTCCAAAATTATCCTCCAACTGGCTGGAAGAGCGAACGATCAAAGGGCTGTCCCCGATGCGATCCAGCAGGTCTCTTAATTCGATCAGTATCTCCGGCGGAAAATCACCGGCTTCGAAATCTTGCCTGATCTGCGGATATTCCTCCCAGATTTGCTCTGCCGGCTTATATTTCTGATCGTTCCAGTACATCAAGCCGTTCATTGCCATGAAAATGTACATCACGTCTGAGCCCAGGAAATAGGAATCGGGAACATAGAACGTGGAGCGCAGCGCGTCATCCCCCATCTCCTTCAAGATGTTCGCTGCCAGTAACATCCCCGCTGCCTTCCCGCCAATTCTCCCCAGGCCAATTTTGCGTCGATGGATCTCCGCCAGATCCTTGACCTTGAACCACTTCTTAGCAATATCGATATACGCCAATTGATCGCTGATGAGCCTGCGAATCAGCACCACCTTAAGCTCGGTGAGGTGGTGTTCCAGAGCCCCTCGCTCGTTCTGAGGGATGTTCTCGACAGCAAGAGCATGCTGCAGCAGCCTGCCTTCTGGTATCAGCTCCGGATCGAACATCTCGGGTAGGATAAGTTTTACCTGCCCGGTACCGGCAATCTTTTTCGCTGGTATTTGCTCGCTCAGATTAGGGCGCATCCACACAGGCGCTGAACGAAGAAAAGTAGTTTCTGCCAGCAATCCAAGCCCTCGCCGCTCCTGCACTTCTTGATCGGAAACCATCTTCATATCCAGGGCGAAGCAGCGCGGGGAGGCCTCAGCACAACCAATCTTGCGCTGGCTGGCTTTGAACACGGCCTCCAGCGTCTCGAGGAGGGCGCTCAGCGCCGCGCTTCTACGCTCTACCCACACCACCAGGTTGATCCCGACATAAGGCTCGAGGTCATTCGAAGGAGGGTTTTCAGGCGAGTCGATGGGTTCGTAATTGTAAACGGCCTTTACCGTGCGATCCATTCTTCCCAGGTATTCGCTAATTTGACGCACAAGGCTTGCGGCTACCTGCCGGCAGTCCTTGCAATGCCCCTGGAGCAAAGCCTGGCGTGTTCGCCTAGTGTCCCCAGAATACAACGCCTCGGCGCACTCTGAGATGGCTTGATTCACCATCTCATCGATCAAGGATTGGTCGATCTGGATTCCAATCATCGCATTATCCTTTGACATAGGGTGTCAATTGCATGCGTTTGCATATAATCGACACCCTATCCCGAGACATCGCCAGAAGCTACGGCTGGCAGCCTGGATTCATGAGTCAAGCGTGCTTATGTGTACGTATGCGCTCTGGCGGCTATACGATCCCATACGCCAGCATCGCGTTGGCTACCTTCACAAAACCGGCGATGTTGGCGCCCATGAGATAGTCGACCTTATTTCCGTTGTAGGTTTCGGATGCATCCAGGCAAGCCTGGTGGATGCTCTTCATGATTCTCTGCAGGCGCTGATCTACTTCTTCGCGTGACCACGAGAGCCGCATGCTGTTTTGCGACATCTCCAAACCAGACGTCGCCACCCCCCCGGCGTTGGCTGCCTTTGCCGGACCATACAGGACGTCATATTCCTGGTAAATCCGGATCGCATCCATAGTGGACGGCATGTTGGCGCCTTCGGATACGCAGTAGCAGCCATTTCTCACCAGGGCCGCGGCGTTGCGTCCATCGATCTCGTTCTCGTGAGCGGAGGGGAAGGCAAGGTCGACCTTCAAACCCTGCTCGCGAATGACATCCCAGACACTCTTATTGGGATAATACGGAACGTCGTAACGATCGGCGTACTCTACGATCCGGCCGCGGCGGATGTTCTTCAGCTCCAGTACAAAGCTGAGCTTTTCCTGGTCGATCCCATCCTCATCAACGATCGTGCCATTTGAGTCGGAAAGGGTGATCGCCTTACCGCCAAGCTGGAGCAGCTTTTCCACCGTGTATTGAGCCACATTACCCGATGCGCTAACCGCCGACACTGTCCCCTGGACATCCAGGTGCCGGGTTGCCAGCATCTCCGCGGCAAAATAGACCGCACCGTAGCCGGTTGCTTCTGGACGGATGAGGCTGCCGCCGTATTCCAGCCCCTTGCCTGTCAGGACGCAGTGGTTCTGGTTTACGATCTTCTTGTAGAAGCCAAACAGATACCCGATCTCGCGTCCCCCGACGCCAATATCTCCTGCCGGGACATCCACATCTGGGCCAATGTAGCGGTAAAGCTCCTGCATGAACGCCTGGCAGAAACGCATCACCTCCATATCCGATTTGCCCTTTGGGTCGAAATCCGAGCCGCCTTTGCCGCCGCCCATCGGGAGCGTGGTCAGGGCATTCTTGAAGATCTGTTCGAAACCGAGGAACTTGATGATGCCCAGGTTGACCGAAGGGTGGAAGCGCAAGCCGCCTTTGTAAGGACCGATGGCATTGTTGAACTGCACACGAAAACCGCGGTTAACCTGGACCTCGCCGCTGTCGTCCACCCAGGGAACGCGGAACATGATTACCCGATCGGGGACGACGATTCTTTCATAAATCTTGGCCCTGACGAACTCAGGATGTTTATCAACAGTCGGCTCCAGGGTGGTCAGCACCTCCTTGACTGCCTGATGGAATTCAGGCTGCCCGGCATCCTTCTCCTGAACCATATCGATGACGTCTTGAATGACGGGTATGGTGGCGTCATAAATGACTGACATATTTGATCTCCTTGTGAGAATTCGGCAGTATGGGATAGGATTATCGAAACGCTTGTACCTCTATATCTAATATAGAAAAACTGGCATGGTAAACTCATAAGAATTTCCAGCCAGTGTATAAAAATCTCGTGAAAATATGGGCTTGTCTAGCCAGGTTTGGGCAAGCTGCTAGGCGCCTCCAAAATAGCAATCGCCTGCTCCTCACCGGAATTCATCAGCACCTGGAGCACCTGTCCCCCTGTCGATGCTGGTACGTCGATTACGCGGATTACGTGAGAAAGACTGGCAAATTCCGGCAGAATTTCGGGGAGAATGTTCCGCGTTGACGATAAAAACTCTTCGTTGAAAACAATATCCCTGTCATCCGGGTAGAGCGGCAGGTAGCGAATCGAGGCCTCGACCAGGTCCTGAAAGAAATGTGTCCCGAACGATGGGTCGGGGATATAGTCTTTCTGCTTACGGGCGATCTCGATCAGCATGGCAGTATTGTTGATGTCAGAATATGTAACGCTTACACCCAGCTTGATATCGCCGCGACTGCCCCAACGCCCTGGCCCCATAAGAATGAACCGGCGGCGGGGCAGGAATTTATTCAACCTGCCCACTGCCCGCCCGATGGCAGCCAATTCCTGGAGGTCTTTCACCTCGCTGTATTCCTGAGGATCGACGTAAACAATATGCGTAATATCCGGTACGATGCCGTTCGTGACGAACCTGTTGGCGGTGAAAATGATCTTCTCAGGAGCGGGTTCGGCGGGTATCGGAGCCGGTAAACTATCCTCGCCGTAGCTCTGGGCCCGGCACTGGAGCAGGTAAAAATCGACGCCGTCATGAGCGAACTCGATATCTACAGGGTATCCTAATGCTTCCTGCAGTACCTGCAGGATCGCCTTCATTTGTTTAATAAACGGCGACCCGGTGATCAATCCTTCGAAGGTTACCACGCATTCGCTGCTCTCGAAATCGACTCCCAGGGCGCCTGGTGTGTGCAGGTAACCATGCTCAAGGACAGAGACTAGCTGGTAGACAAGCGGATATTCCGCCCCATACTCCCTTAACAACCTGCGGATCTCCACAGTCTCGAACGTCCTGGATTTTAAATTAATGACGTCGATCATTTTGGGAGAGTAGCGAACGATTTCATCCGGAGAGACGTTCACCCGCAGTCCGGGCCTGCCGGGAGCGACCAGGGTCGGATAATCGTCGCTCAAGCGATCTACTGCCCGTGTGCCTAATCCCGGCACCAGACGAACCAATCCATCCTCTTGGCAGATGCGGCTCGACCAGCGAAAATCATTATTGCTGAAAGCAACCCCGGCGAAAGCAGGCAGATAGTAAGGACCTACCTGAGCTCCTACAACCTCCTGGATCATGATCCCCATCTCTTCGTGATAATCGATCAAGCCATTCTCAGATCGATATTCGATGGGGTCCGGTGCAAACATCGAGGCATAGACCTCTGTGATCGCGCTGACCAGCGCTTCCAGGCGCTCTTCCTTCGACCCCTTATTCGCGATGAACAGGCTTTTATATTTTCCGGCAAAGGCAGCCCCGGTCTGATCTTCGAGCAAACTGGAGCTGCGCACGATCAAGGGTACATCACCAACGTCATCCAGGGCCAGCGAGAGGCCCTTGATGATTTCCGGCGGCAGCAGCGAGTTTTTGAAAACATGCAAAATATAGGGGTACTCCTGCCGCACCCGGCTCGAGTCTTTGTATTTCTGTTCGATCACATCCTCCAGGTTGTTGTAGCTGATCAGGTAGAAGACGCCATCCGAGGTGAGATACCAGGTCCTGGGCGTTTTGACGCCTTGTAGCAGCTCTCTTTCGCGCGGCGACCGTTTGAGGATCTGTGACGCCAGGAAAAGCCCGGCGCTCTTACCTCCCAACATGCCGTGGCTGCCGGTGGGATATATCACCCGCCGCATAAAGCCGCTGAAATCATCGATCTCCAGATAGTTCATGGCAACTTTTATAAACGAAGGCTGGTCGCTCATCACACGCCGGATCAATGCAGTTCGAAACCATCGTTCACGCGGCGCGGTAAGCTCGATGCCTTGCGGGGTGAGGAGATGGAATCGCTCGATTGCGGCGCTGATCTCCGCAAGGGAGGAGCCCGGGTTGACCAGCACATCCACCAGGAAGTTCGAGCGATCCTCTTTGATCCAGCGCTGTATATTTTCAAGGATCGTAGACTGGGGCAGTTGCTGGCTGGCGAGGGTAAACACCTGGCTGCTTACCTGTAAGATGTCTACTGAAGGCTGTTGTTGGTACGGCCGGTTCTCATCAGAAAGCTCGCTGTCTTCGCGATGGACCGGACTGAAGCGTCGCAATAATTGTTCTGCTTCCCGGACGCCGTTCCAATAGAGATAGTTCACCATCTTGCTGGAAATGCGCGTCAACAGCCCGGTGTCGGTGCGCTTGAGCAGGTCGATGATCACCCACCACTCACTCTTCCGTTCCTCCCCCGATTTCAGCTGCTCTTGAAACACCTGCCGGAGTTGTTGGTGGAGGATAAAAAATCCAAACTGCTCTGCGACCGTATCGATTAGCTTGCGCTCTTCTTTGAGGAACGGTCCTTCGTCTGAAGAAGGGCGCTCTTCGGTGTAACACACACTGATCCTGCCTACAATTTGATCCTGGACGACGACATCGGCGCTCTGCTCCCAGGCCGTCTCCCCGTATCCGGGTGTCTGGTAAGCCTTCCCGTTATATGCCAACCGCGCCTCGCAGACATCCGGATACTGCCAGCCGGGCGGCAGCACCCGGACGATGCCCTGGCAGATATCTTCAACTGAAATGTCTGGAGTGCCCAGCAGTTCCTGCACCTCGTAAAGGCAGTTTAACTCTTTGGCGCGTTCTTTGAGGTCGTGGATCAATTGATCAAGCGGAGTGATATTTTCGTTCATTTTGTGTCTTCTCGGGGTTTGTAAATAACACCCCGCCCTCTTCGCCCATCCACCTGAATCTTTAGCGGAGCCGGAAGCCTTACATGGCGGACGAAACGAGTTTCTTCCACCGTTTCTTGCTCTCCCAGCCATGCCCAATCAATTGTATTTTTCTGACTAAACGGCATGGAGAAATATTTGACGCCCAGGTTGATCATATTATGAAAATAATGGGACCCCTGGCTGAGCTCTACTCTCACTTTGTCCAAGGTCGCCTCGACGATCACTTTAGCGCCGCACACCTGTCCCCACTGCACCGGGATCCCGAGCCATGGATCGATGGTGCCCAACCTGCCGAACACGATCAATACGTATGGAGTGCCTGACCCCAGCAGTTGGCTGTTGAAATAATCTAATTCGGGCACGATTAATTTGGTGTGCTTTAGATCGAAGCTTTCCGGCTTTACGAATACCACGTCCTGAATGTCCTCGACGGCGCCATTACCAAGCACATTCTCTGACGCTCCCAACACATCCTCGCCTGAGAATTCCTGTTCTGACACTTGCACTACATCCGACGGGATTGCCATCGCCCGCACCTGGACCAAGCCAAATCGGTGCGGATTGAATGTCATGGCAAATTCGATTTCTACCGGTGTGCCAAACGCCTGCTCGCAGGTCGAAAGAATGGACTTGATCAGATTGTTAAAGGGCAGCTGCTTTAACACCAATAGTGGAGCAAAAGTCAACGCTCGCGGGCCTTTGATACCCGTGCCAATCGATAACCTACCGGTCAGTGCGTTGTATGTAGAAGCGAGGTAAGGTAATGAGCTGTCTTCCTCAGCCGCACTGATGTTTTCCAATGCAAGATATTCCGCTTCGTCGATTGGGTTATACTCGGGTGGTCCAGCCATATTTACCACCCAGAATTCGGTCTGAGTTCCTTCGAGCAAGTTCTCTACAGAACCGAACGGCGGTTCGGCATGAGGAAATGCCGGAGAGTACGCCCAGGAAATTCCACCATCCACCACGGTCTTCCCCAGACCCAGCGCCAGGTTGACCACACCATCTGCGGGCCTGGCCGGTCTGAAAGGATAGTAGTTGTATGAGCGAGCTACCCCCGACAGCTCCGGATAAAACCTGTTCTGGTAGCGCTTACCAACCAGCTCCTGAACGATGACTGCCATTTTTTCGTCGCAGTCCCGGTGTCCAAGCGCTTTGCGGTAATCTCTGGCGCTTTTGAAGAAAGTTGATGAATATACAAACTTGATGGCTTCTACCAGTTGGCGGAAGCGAATATCCGGATCGTATTCGTTGTTGGGGATCATCTTGGTATGGTAGATCCCGGCGAACGGCTCGTTCCTGGCATCCTCCAGCATGCTCGAGGAACGAATGGCAAGGGGAGTATGCACCTGTTCGACAATCGAGCGCAGGTTTCCCAGTACATCGAATGGCAGCTCAGCTCTTTGGAAGGCGTGTGAAATACGGTCATCCGGAATATTCGAACAGGCGATGTCGTACAGGTGGTTCTGTTCCATAAAAGCATCGAAGATATCCGTGCACAGGACCACCATGGAGGGGATTTCGATACGAATCCCAGGGAATCTATCCGGGGTGAAATCAGAATGGATGACGTGGCGAATACGAGCGAGCCCTTCAGCTTTACCGCCCACTTCACCCTGACCCATGCAGCTCAACGGCGTCTCGGGGTCCAGGTAATTGCGATTGAAATCGATCAGATGAGAGCGAAACGAGCTGCCCGGCTTTTCATTCATAGTGAGCCTATCCCCTCATTCACGCCCAACCTCGTTCCTGGCAGGCGCGCGCCACCCGGTCCACGGCAATAAGATATGCCGCTTCGCGCAGCGATATTTGCCGGCTACGAGAAACCTCGCTGACATCGATGTAAGCCGAGGTGATATGCACATCCAGCTTCCCTAACACTTCATCCTGCTTCCAGTAATAATTCATATTGCTCTGTACCTGCTCGAAATAGCTGCAGGTGGCGCCTCCTGCATTAGCCAGGATATCTGGTATCACCTGGATGCCGCGCGTGGCAATCAGCCCATCGGCTTCGGGACCTGTTGCGCCGTCTGCTCCTTCGGCGATGACCTTTACCTGCGGGCTGATCCTTTCCACGTTGCGGGCAGTGATTTGATTCTCCAGCGCTGCCGGCACCAAGATGTCCACTTCCTGCTCGATCCAGGCATCTCCTGGCAGGCACTCGTAACCCAGCGCAACAGCTTTTTCTTTGTTGATCTCACCGAAAGGCCCGGTGACCGGCAGTAACTCATTGAGGTCGATGCCCTTCCGCTTACGAAATGTATAAGCAGTTTTGTCCGCTTGATTCCAGCAAGATACGCAGGTGGTCGTGCCGCCCATCCGGGCATAAAGCTGGATTGCATGCTGCGCGACATTACCGAAGCCCTGGAAGCTCGCCGAGGTAGTATTGATCTTGATCCCCAATTCTTTGAGCGCTTCGCGCACGGTGATCATCAACCCGTAACCGGTAGACTCTTTCCTGCCGAACGAGCCTCCAAGCCCAACCGGCTTGCCGGTGATAGAACCGGGACTCCTGCTGCCATGGATTACCTCGTATTCGTCCAGCATCCAGAGCATGTGCTGCGCTGTCGTCATCAAATCCGGTGATGGTATGTCCCATTCGGGACCGATATTCCGGGCGATCTGCCTGACCCACCCGCGGCAGATTCGCTCCTGCTCAAAAGCGCTCAAATCATGTGGGTCGCAAACCACGCCGCCCATGCTGCCGCCCAGGGGCAAATCTGCCACCGCACAGCGCCAGGTGTTCCACATCGCCAGCGCCCGGACGATATCCACTGTTCCCAAAGGATGAAAGCGGATACCGCCTTTCCCCGGGCCGCGTGCATCGTTGTGCTGGACACGAAAACCCCGGAAGATTTTCATTTCTCCATCGTCCATGCGCACCGGGATGCTGAAAAGATATTCCCGCACAGGCAGGCGCAGCAACTCACGCACAGCGAGGTGTAATGCGAGCACGTCTGCTGCCTCATCGAACTGCCTTTGTGCCGCAGCGAAGGCGTTATAAGACTCAGGCGTCATTATCGTTTACCTTCTGAGAATCGGCCTGGCGCTCTCCATCAGGCGCCACCAGCATATACCCCACGCCGGGGCTGCTGATGATGATCTTCGGATGCGCAGGATTTGCTTCCAGTTTTTTTCGCAGGTAGTGAATGTACGAACGCAGATAATCCAGGTCATCCCGGTATTTGGCTCCCCACACTTTAGTCAAAAGCTGTTCGTGGAACAGCACCTGGTTAGGATGTGTTGCCAGCTCGCGCAGCAGGTTGTATTCGGTCGGCGTCAGGTTGATCTCACGCTCCCCGATCATCACCCGGCGGCGCGCCACGTCGATGCGTACGTCGCCGCACACGATCTCCGAAGGAGCACTCTGCGCCCCGCCGCGCGCGCGCTTGAGCACAGCCTGTATCCGCGCCAGCAGTTCCTTCGAGCTGAACGGCTTGGTAATATAATCATCGGCCCCAATGTCGAAACCGCGCAGCATATCCGACTCGCGCACCTTGGCGGTCAACATGATGATCGGCACGTCGGTGAACTCACGCAGCCGCTTCGCCACCTGATAACCATCCAGGGTGCCGGGTAAGATAATATCCAGTAAAACCAGGTCGGGCTGCTCCAGCGCTACCAATTCGATTGCACTTTCCCCGCTAAAGGCAGCCATTACTTCGAAGCCTGTCGCACTCAACACCTCGCGCACCAGGTGCACCACCCTGGGCTCGTCGTCCACGAGTACTATCCGGGGCTTATCTTTTGCAGTAGTCATCCCATCATTCGACCTCCGAGCGGCTCGGCGCCGATCACTTACCCTCTCGCATCTTCGGTAGAGAGAAGTAGATGGTCGTCCCTTCATCCAAATTGCTCTCCGCCCAAATCCTGCCGCCGTGCGCCTCTACGATTGCGCGCGCTACGGGCAGCCCTAGGCCGGTGCCTGGGATATGCAGATTCGTCGCCGAACGAACCCGATAATAGCGTTCGAACAAAGGAATCAGATTTTCGGGAGAAATCCCTATTCCCTGATCGGCGATCACAACGACCACATCGTGCGGGCGCTCCTCGCCGCGAATGACGATCAGCCCGCCTTCCGGAGAATATTTCATGGCGTTATCCAGGATATTCCGAAAAACCTGTTTGAGCCAGCGAGCATCAACCTCCAGGATAGGAAACGAGGCTGCGAAATCAACCATAATCCGGTGCGCCTCGGTGCGCCGTTGAAATTCCGCGGCTACCTCCCGGGCAATGATCGGTATGCGCGCCGGTTGGCGTTCGATTACCAGCTGGTCGACATCGATGAGCGAAGAATCAAGGATATCCTTGAGCATCGATTGCATGTTATTGCACTCATCTTCGATGAGGCGTAAGAATTCCTGGCGCTTTTCATCGCTCCAGCCTACCTCTTCCATTAACAATGCCGAGGAATATCCCTGAATGGCAGTCAACGGCATTCGCAGCTCGTGCGAGAGCGTCGCCAGCACTTCAGAGCGCATTCGTTCCTCGCGGCGTTCTTCCCGGATAGCATCCGCCTGTGCCGCCAGACGATTGCGGTCGATTGCCAGGGCGATCAAATCGGCGATAGTCTGCAGAAATGGCAGATCTCCTTCCGAGAAAAACGCCGGACCCCAGATGGTCTCCAGTACTAGCACCCCATACTTCTGCTTGCCGACCGAGATCGGTGCAGCCAGCGTGCAGCGCGGCAACGCGCCGGTACCCAGGGCGCGCGTCATCACCATCCGGTTGGAAGGTCGCATATCCTCCATCGCTTTTGCAACTTGCTCGGGAGTATTGAACAGGCGAACTCCCCCCTCGTCGAAGACCTTGCCGCTGACAGACTCGCCTGCCCGCAGCCCCAGCTCGCTGAGCACCTCCAGGTCGTACCCAAACGCCGCCGCCGGCTTGAACAATCCCGAAGACTGGTCCCAAAGCATGACTGCACCGACCTCGGCGGGTTCGATAACGCCGATGATCTTTTTTATCACTGCATCGAGCAGATCGGGCAGCTCCAGCGGCAAAGTGAGCGTCTTGGCGACCTCGGTCAGGGCGTACAACTCGCGCTGGAGCCTCTCAACAGCGGTCATATTCGTCAGGTAGGCCAGGAGCTACAATATGGATCTCTTTGTTAACATTATACAAGATATTAGGAATTTGATATCCCCCCCAGCCCACCCGGGTGCCTGTTCTGCCTGGAGTTCGAACCGGATCGAGTGCCAGCTATCTGCCGGTCACTCAACCTGATCGAAGTGCAAACCGGCGGTGGATTCGCCCTTGCCCTGGCCCTTGGTTCGCGCCAACCACAGGTACGTCGCGCCGTCCAGCCAGCGTGCATATTGGAAGCGCCGCCTCAGGAAAATACCGCTGCGCGGCACCTCCTCCTCGAACAGGCTGAGGTCCTGCCGCTCCGGCTCCAGGATGAGACCAAGCGGGCGTGAAAAGGCAGGCAGCCCCCCTGCGGCAGGGTCTGGCTGCTCCAAGAGGGCTTTCGCGCGGCGCAGGCGGATATCCGGCAGATTCGGGTCGATGCGCGCCGGTAGAAAAGGGATCCAATGATCGGGGGTGGTCGTTGCGAGCAGGTAGCGCAGCTCACCGGCTGGCGATTCATCACCCTCTGCCACCGGTTCGGGAGCTTCCCGCTCGCGCCGGTTGTAGATCTCGGCGCGGTTCAGCGCGCTGCCATCCAACGCCGGGGCAAGCCGCTCGACTGCCCACACCAGGTTGGCAACCTCATCACGCAGGAACAGCACCTCCTCGATTGGGTCTCCGTGCAGGCTGGCTGCCAGCACCGGGGGCAAGAAGA
>JBGSTO010000449.1:0-3527 GCA_041736465.1 Anaerolineales bacterium
CCGCCCGTGTAGCAGAAGCAGTCCAGCACTTCGCGCCCAGTCGCCAGTTCGCAAATCTTGCGCCGGGCAGCGCGCTGGTCCAGGTAGAAGCCAGTCTTGTGACCCCTTCGCACATCTACACGCAAACGCCGGTTATCCTCAATGATTTCGATCTGCTCCGGCGGCTCTACCCCCCACAGCAAACCCGTACGCGGCGCCAACCCTTCGAGCTGGCGCACTTCCACATCCGAACGCTCGTAGATGGATGCCGGGTGGTACAGCTCCACCAGCTCAGCCGTGATCGCTTCCCGCCAATATTCTGTTCCGGCGGACAGCACCTGCAGCACCAGCGTCTCGCCGTAGCGGTCCACCACCAACCCCGGCAGCCCGTCCGACTCGCCATGCACCAGCCTCACGCCGTCTGGTAGATCGCTACTCTGCCCCCCAAGTGTGGCTATGCGCAAATCACGCGCAGCTTTCAAACGCCTGCCGATCAGCTCCCGGCCCGGCGGCTGGCACTCTTCCCAGCTCCACACGCGTGCTGCGATCTGCGAGGCAGGGCTCCACGCCCCCCAGCCCAGCCATTCACCGGCGGCCGATACGATCTCGATCGCCGCGCCTGGCTTTGGCTCGCTTTCCACTTTCGCCACCGCTCCGGAAAACACCCACGGGTGCCGGCGCAGCAGTGATTTTTCCCGGCCCGGCTTGAGCACCACTCTAGCTTGCACTGGATTACCCTCTATTTCAACACGCAGCAATCTTCTGGCATGGCTCTGGCAGTACCACACTCACCGGCAGCCATTCGTGTATTCGTGGAAAGAATTCGTGGACGGCCTCTAGATCAGCCCAATCTTCTTTCCCGCCGCCTCGATCACGTTCATGGCGTGCTCGATCTCCGCCGGCTCGTGCGCCGCGGTCACCGTCGCCCGCAGGCGAGATAAACCGGGCGGAACCGCCGGTGAGACTACCGGCAGCACAAACACGTCCTGGCGCTGTGCGGTTTGCGTCATCGAAAATGCGGCTTCGTCCGTCCCGCACACCACCGGCACGATAGCAGTCTCGGTGTTAAGTGTGTCGAAGCCCCTCCCTTTCAATCCGCTGATGAACTGGCGCGCATTGGCGCCCAGCTTCTCCACCCGCCAGGGCTCGTCCAGGATCACCTTGAAGGACTCATTGGCTGCCGCCGCCTGCGCCGGGGGCAGCGCCGCCGAAAAGATGTACGCCCGGCTGGCATGCCGCAGGTAGCGGATCAGCTCTTTCTTACCCGCCACGTAGCCGCCCACCGAGGGGATGGTCTTGCTCAGCGTGCCCATCTTGAAATCGATCACACCCGGCATGTTGAAATGCTCTTCGATGCCGGTGCCGCGCTTGCCCAGCACACCCACCGAATGCGCCTCGTCGATCATCAGCCATGCCTGGTGCTTCTGGCACAGCGCCACCATGCGCGGAAAATCGATGATGTCGCCGTCCATGCTGAAGACCGAATCGGCGATCACCAGCTTGGTGGATCCGCTGGGCACACTCTTCAAGCGCTCTTCCAGCGATTTCATGTCATTGTGCTTGAAGCGCAAGAACTTGGCGCCCGACATCAGGCAGCCGTCCACGATGCTGGCATGGTTCAATTTATCAGAAATAACATAATCATTGCGCCCCAGCAGCGTGGAGACCACAGTCAGGTTGGTGGCATACCCTGAAGTGTAGGTCACCGCGTCTTCAGCCCCTTTGAACTCGGCGATGGTCTCTTCGAGCTCCCGGTGGATGGTCAGCGTGCCTGCCAGCGTGCGCACACCGTGCGTGCCGGTTCCATAGCGCTCTATTGCCTCGATCGCCGCCTTGTTGATGCGAGGGTGACCGATCAGACCCAGGTACGAATAGGAGGCGAACATGCCCATCTCGCGACCGTTCACCAGGACGCGTGCCCCGCCGCGCAGCTCGGTGATCGGCTGGTTGTAATAGTACAAATCCTGATCCTGGGCAGATTGAACGCGCTCGTTCATGGCGTGCACGCGCTGAACGATGGCGTCTTCTGGATTATTCATATTCATAAACTTTCTCCTCGAA
Source organism: Anaerolineales bacterium (assembly GCA_041736465.1). Lineage (GTDB taxonomy): Bacteria > Chloroflexota > Anaerolineae > Anaerolineales > UBA4823 > JAJUJL01. The sequence goes on from JBGSTO010000449.1 coordinate 2,041, forward strand.
CTTTTTTAACTCCTTGCGGATGGCAGCCAGCGTTTTTTCATCGCTCAGCTCAGCCGCCAGCAGCAGCCGGCCAAGTACGATGTCCAGCGCCGCCCCCTGGCGTGCGGCGACCGGCGCCAGCAGTTGGATCAGCCCCTGCCGTGAGGCCCGATCCAGATCGGGGTGCGAGAGCACCATCGCAGACAAGCGCTCCGCCATCTGTGGAGCAAAATTATCCGCCGGCAAGCGCAGCCAATCGACTGCCTGCAGCGAGGCATTGCGGTCCGCCACCTCGGGCTGGTTCAGCGCTTCGAGCACATCCTCTGGCATGCCCAGCTCCGCTACCAGTTCGACCAGGCGATGGGGGCGGCGAACCCCCTCCGGAATGGGCAGCTTGGCGCCCTTCACCTTGCGCCCCTGATAGCCGTCCCCCAGCTTCAAGCGCGGAGCAAATTCGGGCGCCAGCGGGTCTTCCGCAAAGCGGCGCACCCGCCCTTCCAGCTGCTCGGCGGTCAACGCGGCTTCGAACAGCTCCCGGCAGGCGCTCACCTCAGCCGCTGCCAGTGCTGCAAAAACCGGGTCGTGGATATTGATGGCGAACTGCCTGGCTTCGTCAAATATCTTCTCTAGCGAAAACACCGCCTCCCTCTGGCAGATACGCACCGCATCTGCCACACGCAACCAGGCTTTGTAGAGAAAGCCGGCAAAGCCGCCCGCCATGCAGATCGCCCGGCGCAGCAGTTCGTTGATGCCGTCGTCGCCCGCCTGCTCGCAAGCATCCTGCTTCACCTGCAGGGCAGGCAGCAGCCCCAGAGCGCTCGCCGCCTCAGCCAGGGCGCACAGCCGCTGCTTGTGCCTGCCAAACTGGTCGCTGTGGCCGCGCTCATCGGAAAGCTCGGAGGCAGCCCGGATCGCCCAGCGCCGGCGCTCGTCGAACTCCTGTTGCGCCTCCTGCTCTCCCAGCTTCGCCAGCCGCGCCAGGGCTGCCAGGTCGATATCCTCGCGATCGTGGCTCAAATCAACCGGTCGCAGCGCCTGTTCCATCACCAGCCGCATCCCCCAGCAGGCGAATTTTGACGATTTATGGCGCAGCACCGGCTCGATCAGCAGCCACAGCGAGAGATCACGGTAGTGGCGGTACTGGTTGGCGCCGTGCAGCCGCACGTAGCTTTCGAACAGCCGCCGGCCTTCAAGCTCATCGACCTCTGCAAAAGCTGCCAGCGCAGGCCCATCCACGAACGCCACGTAACCGGAAGCGGCATCCACCGAGAGACCTTCCAGGTTGGCAAGCCGGTGCTCGCTGAAAAGCCCTGTAGCGGTGTTCAGGTACTCGCTGATCCGCTCCGGATCGACTTCCCCTCCGCCTAGCTGCTTGACGATCTCACGCGCCGTATCCCTGTCTGGCGGGGGCGCCGGCAGCGGCTCCCAGCCCGGCTCCTGCCCTGTCCAGACGGCTTCAGTGCGCTGCGCCAGCAGCGGCAGCGGCCAGGCATTGACAGTGATCGAAT
>JBGSTO010000452.1:0-28634 GCA_041736465.1 Anaerolineales bacterium
GCAAGCCTGCACCAGCTCGGTGTCACCCAGTATGTTGAGCACAGCAATGCGCACGCCAGGCGCAACCTCGAACAGCGGCAGCTCTCGGCGCACACCGGCGACATTGACAGCATACGTATCGCGATGAACAGGCATACAGGCTCTCTTTCTGAATTCGATGATGCTTGCAAGCCCGAAGCGCATGGGGGTCAGCGGGCCATTTTTCGCACACAAGTTTAACACACATAAACTCCATTAGCACGCCGCAATGATTTGGAAGTAATTCACTTATTTCGCCTTCGGTAGTGCTCGAGTCGCGCCGGTGCTGATGGGACTCATGTTAACAGTTACAATTCTGCTATAATCGTTTTGCCCGGCACAGCCTATGAGCCAATCCAAACCCTCTACTTCCTCCTCCTCCACCATCCGGATGATCGGCGGTGGCTCGATTGTGATAGTCGTGCTCGCAGCCATCATTTTGGTTTATCGCGTCCTGATAGGCGCTCCATCTCCGGACGTACCGGCGGCTACGCCCACCTCCGAGTGGTACAGCATATACTTTACCGATCCAGATGCACCCACGGCAAACACGCTGCGCGGCGGACCCGACCAGGAGCTGGCGGATACCATCGATGCCGCTCGCCTGAGCGTAGACGTGGCTGCCTATGACCTGGATCTGTGGAGCCTGCGCGATGCACTGCAAGCTGCCCACCGCCGCGGCGTGACCGTGCGCATGGTCACGGATAGTGAATACCTCTCTAACCCAGAAGTTCAAGCCCTGGTCGAGGCCGGTATCGAAGTGCTGGGCGACCGCCGCGAGAGCCTGATGCACAACAAGTTCGTGGTCATCGACCGCCTGGAAGTGTGGACCGGGTCGATGAATTTCACCATAAACGGCGCCTACCGCAACGACAACAACCTGCTGCGCATGCGTTCCTCCCGCATGGCAGAAAACTTCACCAGGGAATTTGAAGAAATGTTCCTGCAGGATCAGTTCGGTCTGAGCGGCGCTCCCGCTACCCCCTATCCATCGGTGACGGTCGAAGGCACACAGGTAGAGGTGTTTTTCTCCCCGGAAGACGATACTGCAGACCGGTTGGTGGAGCTGGTGCAGTCGGCGCAGCGCAGCGTACGGTTCATGGCGTTTTCATTTACTTCTGATCCCCTGGCAAGCGCCTTGCATGCAGCAATCCAGCGCGGCGTCTCAGTTCAGGGCGTGATGGAGCGTGATCAGGTAGCTTCCAACATCGGCAGCGAATATGATTTCCTGCGGCGCGCCGGCATCGATGTGCGCCTGGATGGAAACTCGCGCAGTATGCACCATAAGGTCTTAATCATCGATGACCAAATCGTGGTGACCGGCTCGTACAATTTCAGTGCCAACGCCGAGGATTCCAACGATGAAAATCTGCTGGTTTTGCACAGCGCACAAATTGCAGACCAGTATCTGGCGGAATATGAGCGTGTGATCGCCAAGGCGCAGCCCGCACAGACCCATCGAGCAGAGCCAGGCGCGTGGCTGGCATCTGCATCGCCAATTGGCAATTATTTACAATTTATATCCGTTAAAATGGGTATAGTAAGTTCCCCACAAAGGAGGGTGTACGCGCATGGCTATTGAAACTGAGGGCAAATTTTATCTGGGTGAGATCTTCGATCCCCAGGCTGGTAAGCGCAGCGGGCAGCCGCTGTTATATGATCCTGAAGACTTGACCACGCATGCCGTGGTGGTGGGCATGACGGGATCTGGAAAGACCGGTTTGTGCATTGATCTGCTGGAGGAAGCCGCCTTGAACGGCATCCCCGCTTTGATGATCGACCCCAAAGGCGATATCACCAACATGCTGCTGCACTTTCCGGATCTGCTGCCGCAAGATTTTCTACCCTGGGTCAATGCCGATCAGGCTCGCCGGGAAGGCAAGAGTCTGGAGCAGGCCGCTCAGGATGCGGCTGATTTGTGGCGCAATGGTCTGGCAGACTGGGGTATCGATGCCACGCGCCTGCGCGCCCTGCAAAGCAGCGCTGAGTTTGCAATCTACACCCCTGGCTCCGATGCAGGTATTCCGGTGAGCATTCTGGCGACGCTCAAAGCGCCAGTAATCCCGTGGGAAGGCAATCGTGAGGTGCTGCGCGAGAAGATCTCCGGCACGGTCACTGCTATCCTGGGACTGGTAGGCCTGGCAGATTTGGATCCGGTGCGGTCGCGGGAGCATATCCTGCTTTCGAATATCTTTGAGTACGCCTGGAGCCGCGGTAAGGACCTGGATTTAAGCGAACTGATCTTACAAACCCAAAGCCCGCCATTTACCAAGCTGGGCGTGTTCGATGTCAATACCTTCTTCCCTGAGAAGGATCGCTTCGGCCTGGCGATGCTGCTGAACAACATCCTGGCGGCTCCCGCCTTCCAGACCTGGATCGAAGGCCAGCCCCTGGATATTCCCTCCCTGCTTTATGCTCAAGATGGCAGGCCGCGCCACTGCGTCTTTTACATCGCCCATCTCACCGACGCCGAGCGCATGTTCTTCGTAACATTGCTCTATTCGGCAGTCGAAACCTGGATGCGCTCTCAAAAAGGCACCACCACGCTGCGCGCCCTGTTGTATTTCGATGAGATCTTCGGCTACCTGCCACCCGTCAGCAACCCGCCCTCCAAGGAGGGCATGCTGCGCATGCTCAAGCAGGCGCGCGCCTTTGGTGTGGGGCAGGTGCTGGTGACCCAGAACCCGGTGGACGTGGATTATAAGGCGCTGTCCAATGCCGGCACCTGGTTCATCGGCAAGCTGCAGACCGATCAAGACAAGCAGCGCTTGTTGGACGGTCTGGAAAGCGCGACCGGCGGGGGCATGGATCGCGGGGAATACGACCGCCTGATTTCCACCCTGGGCAAGCGCGTTTTCCTGCTGCACAACGTGCATGAGAAGCGCCCCCAGCTCTTCCAAACACGCTGGGCGATGAACTACCTCACCGGTCCGCTGACCCGCAACCAGATCCCAGAGCTGAATGCCCTGGTGGGTGCTGGCCTATCTGCTGTGCGGCCAACGGCTGAGCCGCAGGCGAGACCAACCGCGGGCCAGGCAGCACCGCCGCCTGGAGCTTTAGGAGCTGCGCCGCTGTCTGGTGCTCAACAGGGCGCGGCCTCGGATACGCAGCCCATCCGGGTTAAACCATCTCAAACTCACGAGTCTTCTTCGAGCCTCGGCTCTGCCACCCGCCCGGCTTTACCGGCAGGCATTGCAGAATATTTCCTACCGAACAACCTGACCTTCACCCAGGCATTCCAGGCTGCCGGTAGGAGCTACCCGTCCGAAGCGCGCAGCCTGGGGCTGGTGTATCGCCCGGTGCTGCTGGCTCAGGCTGAAGTGCGCTACTTCAATCGCAAATATAACCTGGACAGCCTGCTGAAAATGACCGCCCTGGTGCCAGACCCTGACCGGCGAGGTGTAGTGCGCTGGGAAGAGTATCCGGTCGAGGCGGTTGATACGCGCCGCCTGGATGCGACGCCTGACCCGAGGGCACGCTTCCACTCTCCCGAAGCACCGCTCAATGAGGCAAAGCTGATTGCCTCCATGCAGCGTGATTTTCAGGATTGGGCTTACCGCGCGGGGCGGATCACCGTGCGCGCCAATGATGGCTTAAAGGTCTACGCCGGACCGGAGATCAGCCAGGCCGAATTTCGTACGCTGTGCTCCGATGCAGCCCGCCAGCAGCGAGACGCCGAGGCCGCCAAGGTTGCCGACGCCTTCGACCGCAAGCTGCTGCGCCTCCAGCAGCAGCTTGAGCGCGAGGAACGCGAGCTGCGCGAGGACGAATCCGATCTCTCTCAACGCAAGATGGAAGAATGGGGTACGCACGCCGAAAATGTGCTCGGCCTGTTTGGCAAGCGGCGCAGTACCCGCAAACTTTCTACTTCCCTCTCCAAGCGCCGTATGACAGAGCAGGCAAAGTCCGATGTCGAAGAGTCGCTGGATGCCCTCGCCAGCATCAAGAAGGGGATCGCGGCGCTGGAGAAGGAAAAAGCCCAGGCATTGGAGGCCGTGAATGACAAGTGGAGCGAGCTGGCGAATGCCATCACTGAGCTGAGCGTGACACCGCTCAAGAAAGACGTGCTGGTAGAGGTTTTTGGCGTCGCCTGGATGCCTTTCCACCTCGTCGAATCAGGCGGTGAGGCCTTCGAGCTTTCCGGTTACGGCAAAGCTGCATGAGGAGCGAGTTCAGCCAATGAAAGAAAAGCGTACGCTTTGTAAGCTGGAAGAAGCTGGTTTCATCAAAGACTCGCTGGACGAGTATATCAGGCTGGTGCGTATGGGCAGGTTCGTCTGCCGGCGCTGTGGGCGGGTGGCGCGCAAGAAACGCAACCTGTGCAAGCCGGAGAAGCTGAGTGGTTGAGATGCCTGCGGAAGATCGCTTGAACGATATCGGCGTGCTGAGGCGGCGTGAAATCGAAGTGCGCATCCTGGCGCCGTTTATCGAAGCCCTGGGGCAGGAGTTCGATCGCCAACGCGTGATTGAAATTGCCCGCCAGATCATTCTGCAGATCGCTGTCCGGCAAGGCGAACAACTGGCAGCCAAGGCAGGCGGGTGCAGCCTGGCGCAATATGCTGCCTCGCTGGATGCGTGGACGCGGCATGACGCCATGCAAATCCAGGTGCAGGAGCAGAACGACACAACCTTTGCTTTCAACGTGACGCGCTGCCGGTATGCTGAGATGTACCAGGAATTGGGGATCCCAGAGTTGGGTGAACTGCTTTCGTGCAGCCGGGATGCAGCCTTGATTCAGGGCTTCAACCCGCGAGTGAAATTTTCACGCACGCAAACCATCATGCAGGGTGCCGCCTGCTGCGACTTTCGCTACGAGCTGCAGGCAGGTGCGGATCAGCAGCATGCTGACGATCAGGGAGAATGACATGAAAACCATTTTGATCATGCGGCATGCCAAGTCAAGCTGGGATGACCCGAACCTGAACGATCACGATCGACCGCTGAACAAGCGTGGAAAACGCGACGCGACGCGCATGGGCTCTCTGCTGCGTGCGGAGAGCTTGATACCGGATCTGGTGCTATGCTCAACCGCTTTGCGCGCGCTCCGCACGGCCGAATTGGTGCTCCAGAGCAGCGGCTACGACGGTGAGATCCGCCTGCGCCGCGATCTTTACGAAGCAGAAGCCGAAACCTGCCTGTCTGTGGTGAAGCAGCTTTCGGATGATTTCGGACGTGTTTTACTGATCGGGCACAATCCCGGTCTGGAGCACCTTTTAGGCTTGCTGTGCGATGTGTGGGAGCGGATGCCCACTGCCGGGCTGGCAGTGGTAACCCTGCCGGTGGAGAACTGGAAAGAGTTGAAAGCCGAGCCGCAGGGTGCCCTGCTGCGCCTGTGGCGACCAAAAGATGTGCGCGATGAGGAGCAGGCGGGGTGAGTGCTCCGGTCGCCTGATACCTGTTAGCCGCAGCGGTGTAGGGCGCCATCCATTCTGCGCCAATCGGTTTCTCGCCCGCACTTGCGTTGGTGGCTGTAATTCCCGACCATTCCCATACTGGCTGCCGTTTCCACGGGTTTTAAGGTTATAATTTATTTCACAATACGATACACCTTCGGGGCAGGGTGCGGAGCGATATTTTCAGCTCGCTTCTATTCCCGATCGGCGGTAAAGCCCGCGAGCGTTGAGCCAGCAGCATGCCTGGTTGTGCGCACGACCCGGTGAAACTCCGGGGCCGACGGTATAGTCCGGATGAAAGAAGGTTGGTGGTTAACGGTGCGTGTGGTCTGCGACGGCAGGCCGCTGCCAGGGCATTCGTCCTGGGCGCGCGCCGCACCTTGCCGATTGTCTTTGCCCCGGGAACCTTCAGGTTTTCGGGGCGTTTGATTTCTACCAGGTGCAGTCAGTTCGAACGCCTGGCGTTGAGACTGAGAGAAGATTCCAAAATGGCAGTGACCCGGACTCGGGCATGGATCGTGCGGCTTCGAAGGGCTTTACCTCGCTATTCGGTGATTTTGATGCTGCCGGCTGGTCTGCTGCTCTGGCAGCTGGCATCTGGTTGGAGCGGGCTGCCAGCATTCATCTTGCCTTCCCCGTTCCAGGTATGGGCGCGCGCCATCACCGCCTGGAACGATGGCAGCCTGCCGCGCCACAGCCTGGTCACGCTCGGCGAAGTGCTGGCGGGCCTGGCATCGGGAGTGGGGTTGGCGATGGCTCTTGGCTATCTGCTGGCGAAATCCGTTACCTTCGAGCGTGTGCTCTCACCTTACATCATTGCCAGCCAGGCAATCCCTATCGTAGCGATTGCGCCGCTACTGGTCATCTGGTTTGGACCGGGGATGCTTTCGAAAATCTTGATTTGCGCCCTGATTGTCTTTTTCCCGGTGCTGGTGAACACCATTGTGGGCCTGCGCTCCGTACCCGAAGAGCTGCAAGAATTGATGCGCTCGCTGCGCACCACGCGCTGGCAGATGATCCGCTACCTGGAGATTCCATCCACCTTGCCCATATTCCTGGGCGGTCTGCGCATCGGCGCAACGCTCTCGGTGATCGGAGCGGTGGTGGGCGAGTTTGCCGGATCGGACCGCGGGCTGGGTTTCTTGATCAACGTTGGGCGCGGCAGCTATGATACCGCACTGGTATTTGTGGCTGTTTTTGCCTTAATTTTAATGGCGCTTGCGCTATATGGTGTTGTGCTGGTGCTGGAGGCGCGCTTGCTCTCCTGGCGCCAGCGCCCAGATCAGCTTACGCTCATCACAGGAGACGAATGATGATCTTCTCTCGAAAATTGCTCCAGTTTGTTCTTCCAGTTATCCTGTTGGCTTTAAGCGCCTGCAGCGGCTTATCCTCTGCTCCAAACAGCGAAACTCCTGCCGCCGCAACCGCAGAAAAACCGTTGACCGGGGTGCGCCTGCCAATGGGGTATATCCCGAATATCCAATACGCTCCTTTGTACGTGGCTGCTGAGAAAGGTTATTTTCGCGAAGCGGGTATCGAGATCGAGTTTGACTACAGCTTCGAGACCGATGGCGTTGCCCTGGTGGGCGCCAACAATCTGCAGTTTTCGCTGGTGTCGGGCGAGCAGGTGCTGCTGGCGCGCGCTCAGGGACTGCCGGTGGTGTATGTAATGGCCTGGTACCACGACTACCCGGTCGCGGTGGTGGCGAAATCTGCCCAGGGTATCCGCACGCCGCAAGCGCTGGTTGGAAAGCGCATCGGCCTGCCAGGGCTGTTCGGTGCGAATTACATCGGCCTGCGCGCCCTATTGAGCGCCGCGGGGCTGGACGAATCGCAGGTGACGCTGGATTCAATCGGTTTCAACCAGGTTGAAGCGCTGGCAGCTGATCAGGAGCAAGCCATAGTTGGTTATGTAGCCAATGAGCCGATTCAACTGCGGTCAGAAGGGTATGCCGTGGATGTCATCCGAGTGGCAGACTATGTCAGCCTGGCATCCAACGGCCTGCTGACCAATGAAACCACGCTGGCAGAAAATCCGCAGCTCGTGAAGGCAATGATCCAGGCGTTCCTGCGCGGGGTTGCGGATACGATCGCCGACCCCGACCAGGCTTTTGAAATCAGCAAAAAGTATGTGGAAGGCCTGGAGCAGGCTGACCGCAACGTGCAGATGGAGGTCTTGATGACCTCTATTGAGTTCTGGCAAACCGATACCCCAGGGCGCTCCGATCCGGTCGCCTGGGAAAATATGCACACCGTGCTGCTCGAGATGGGGCTTTTACCCCAGGTGCTGGATGTTTCCCAGGCCTTTACCAACCAGTTCGTTGAGCCCTGAAAGGTTGGAATGCATACCGGGCTGCGCGCAGACGTCTCAGAACAAGCGGTTGAGGATTGTCAACCAATCCTGGTAGCGCGCAATTTGCACGTTACCTTCGCCAACGATAATGGCGGGCTGCGCGCGCTGCAGGATATTTCTTTCTCCGTTTGCCCGCAGGAGTTCGTGTGTGTGTTGGGTCCATCGGGCAGCGGCAAGAGCACGCTGCTGCGCCTGCTGGCAGGGCTGCTGGCGCCAAGCCAGGGTGAGCTATCCTATAACGGGATGCCCCTGTCTGAGGCGCGCCACTCGGTTGGCTTTGTCTTCCAGCGCGCTAATCTTATGCCCTGGCGCAATGTGCTGCAGAATGTTTCCTTGCCGCTAGAACTTCAGCAAATGCCCCGCCCGGCTGCTCTGGAGCGAGCTCAGGAGCTGCTGGAGCTGGTCGGTCTGCGGGGGTTCGAGAGCGCGCTGCCGCGCGATCTGTCGGGGGGCATGGCGCAGCGCGTGGCGATCGCACGCGCCCTGGTGCACGATCCCAACCTGCTGTTGATGGACGAACCGTTTGGCGGTCTGGACGCACTCACCCGCGAACGTATGGGCGCCGAGCTGCTGCGTATCTGGCAGGCGCGCCGTAAGACAGTCATCATGGTCACGCATTCGATCTCGGAGGCGCTGTTCCTGGCAGACCGCGTGCTGGTGCTCAGCCACAGGCCGGGTCGCCTGCGGCTGGACCTGCCGGTAAGCTTTGACCGCCCGCGCCAGGAGGACATCCGCTATACGCCGGCCTTCGGGGAAATGGCGAGAAAGCTGCGCAGCGCCATTGCTGGACCAGAAACACCCAAGACCTGATGTTGTCAAGAAATAGTTGTGCATGGTAAGATGTACGGCGCGTATCTCAGTTGGAGAGTAAATATGAATCAGTCATTTCCAAGAAACACACGTTTATTTTTGCTGCTGGCAGCATTTTCACTTGTCCTGGTGATGATCGGGGCGCCCGTGAAGGCGCAGAACGCGGTCACCTTCAGCGCATTGGAAGTGGATCTGTGGCCCGAGTATGACCGCCCCAGCGTGCTGGTGATCTACCGGATCACGCTCTCGCCCTCGGTCAGTCTGCCGGTCGACCTCTCTCTGCGCATTCCGGCTGTATCTGGCGACCCGCATGCCGTCGCCGTACGGCAGGTCGACGGCGGGCTGTTCAGCGTGGCATACGAGCGCCAGATGGCAGGGGAGTGGGCGCAGATCTCGTTCACTGCTACCATGCCGGAAGTGCAGATCGAATATTATGACCCGGGCCTGGTGACCCAGGGTGATGCACGCCAGTTCGAATTTACCTGGCCTGGGGATTATGAGGTGGAAGCGATGGCTGTTCAGATACAACAGCCGAATGGCGCCAGTGAGCTGCGCACCTCCCCGGGGCTGGGCAGCGGCGTGCCCGGTCAAGATGGGCTGGTGTACTATAACTCCCAGGTGGGAGCCATGCCGTCAGGGCAAACTTTCACGATCACAGTCAATTACAACAAATCCAGCAGCGGTTTAAGCGCTGAAAATCTGGCAGTCCAACCCAGTGTACCGGTGGAAAACAGCACCACTAACTGGAGCGGCCAATTGATGGATTTCCTCCCCTGGGGGCTGGCTTTCCTGGGAGTTGTGCTGATCGTGGGCGGTGGCCTTTGGTACTGGCAATCAGGAAAAAGGCAGGCACAGCGTGCCGAACCGCGCCGCCGGCGCCGGGCGGCTGTAGAAACCCCCGCGGTGCAGAGGGATGCCCCCACAAGCGGAGAGATCTATTGCCACCAGTGCGGCAGGCGCGCTGGACCAGGTGACCGCTTCTGCCGGGCATGCGGCACCAAGCTGCGCCTGGAATAGCCTGTTTCACACGCACTACCTGAACAGTTAAAGCAACAGTCTCCTGGAGAGCATTCTCCAGGAGACTGGTTTTTTCTTGGGTCTCAGCCCCGTAGGGCCGGACTCAGTCTTGGTGTGGGACTAGGGGCGTGTCATGCCGGCTACGTCGCCGCCCAGATCCTGGATGCTGTCATACAGGAACTGCAGCACGTACTTGCCGTTGTGGGCAAAAGCGCCCGGATCCTTCTGGGAGTACTGGTAGTTGTAGGCAGCCCGCAGCAGGCGCGGCGTCCACTGGGTGAAGCGAACAACAGCGCCATCTGCATTGGTGTCTACATTGCCGTCGCCATCAGCATCTTCGAAGAAGTACGGGTGGGAGGCAGGGTTGTAAACGACGCCGACGGCTTTCTCAGCGGCGTAAACCTTGATTTCCTCGTACAGCTTCTCTGCCATGGTCTCGACCTCGCCAGCCAGGCCTTCAGTGTCATCGCCGTCACCGTCGAAGTCACCCTGGGTAAAGCGGATGGCTTCCAGGCCCTCGCTGACCGCCGGGTGGCAGGCAGCGCAGGCCTCGACCTTGACTTCCAGGCCATGCACGTCGTGGCAGCTCGAGCAGTCAAAGCCGGCATCGATGTGAGCATGCTGGCCCACATACTCTTTGCCCTCATACTCGTACGCGCCCTTGGCGTCGGTGCCGAACAGGGTGGCGCCGGCGGCGAAGTAGTGCACGTTGCGGAAGGAGAGCGCAGCCGTTCCATCGTCTCTGAGTGCGATCTCGTCATCCCCAAAGCTGCCGATGGCGCGGTCCACACTGACGGTGGACTCGCGGCCCTGGTGGCACTGCAAGCACAGGTTGGCGCCCTTGCCCTCGCCGAAGGTCACGCTGCTCCCGCTGGGGAAGGTGACCGCGTCTACGGTGTACAGGGCGGGCCAGTTGGCTTCGTCATGGCAAGTGCTGCACATGAAGCCGTTGGCGGGATGGGTCGCGATGGTGGCGTTGTTCTTGATGAAGGTGGGCAGACCGTCGGCGCTGTGGCACTTGGCGCAAGAGCCGGGTACTTCTCCGTCTTCATCCCAGTGGCGGAAGGCCTCGGTGTTGCCAGCGAAGTGACCGGGGTCACTGCGGTGAGCAGCAGACAGGTCAACCGGGGTCGGAAGCACCGTGTTCAGGTCTTCGATCGAGTCGTACAGCAGTTGAATGATGTACTTGCCGCCGTGAGCGAATGCGCCAGGATCCTTGGCAGAAACCTGGTAGTTGTAGCCCGCTTTGAGCATGCGTCCGGTCCAGGCGGGGAAGGCGACATTCGCGCCATCAGCCTGGTCGATTGCACCGTCGCCATCCGCATCGGCAAACCAGTACGGATAAGCCGCCGTGTCGTAGACGACACCGGTTCCGGCGACATCCTTGGCATAGGCCTGGATGGTGGAGTACAGCAGTTCTCGCAGGCCTTCGACCTCGTAGTAGATGCCTTCTTCCTTGTCGCCATCGCCGTCATAGTCTGCCAGCGAGCCGTTCATGCGCACGTTCATGAAGTCACCGACTTCGGCAACACCCTCGTGGCAGCCCGAGCAGGATTCAACCTTGACTTCCAGCGAGTGCTGGTCATGGCAACCGGTGCAGGTTTCGATGCCTTCTACGTGGCGGAACTTGTAGTCGTACATCTTGCCTTCGTACTGGTAGCCGCCCATAGCCTGAGCGCCGTACAGGGTAGCGCCGGCTGCGTAGTAATGGATATTAACAAAGCCCATGGCGCGATCGTCGACCGGCGCCGGTACCTGATCCAGGGTCTCTTCCGTAACGCCATAGGTGGTCAGGGCGTCGTCGATCGTGACTTTAGAAGCGCGGCCCTGGTGGCATTCCATACAAACAGCCTCACCGCCCAGGCCGGTAATCTCGGCGCCGGAGGGGAAGACCACGCTGCTCTTGTCAACGGTCGCATCGTTATGGCAGGCAGCGCATTGAACCGTGGTGCCAATCGGCGCTGCGGCATCCACGACGCCAGCCGCCGAGCCGTCGGCGCCCAGGAAATCCTGGTAACCGGGCGTGCTGTGGCACTTGGCGCAGGACGTGGGAACTTCCGCTGGATCTTCCTCGTTCCAATGAACGAAGGCTTCGGCTTCGGCATCATTATGGCCTGAGCCCATCCAGAGCGCCTCGAATGGCACATCCTTAACCACCGGTTCCGGGCAGTCCGGGCAGTCCGGGCATGGCGGAGCGGGTGGACAGGTGGGACAGGGGGGCGCCGTCGGGCAGGGAGTGCTTTCTACTGTTGGCGCTGCGCTTTGACATCCGGCCAGGACGAGCGCGAACGCTACCAGCAGCACACCCAGGAATAAATATCTGTTCCGCATAGCTTATCTCCTCACAATTAGATTTACTTGCATTCTTAAGCAGGTATGACCGGTCAGGTTATTCTCTTCTGCAGAGCTACCTCCTTCTATATGTTAACCTCACGGGTTGGATAGGGAGACGCTGATAACGGCCAGGATACCATGTCTCCCCAATTGCCATTGAGCAGATTGGGACATTTGCCCTACTGTTTATAGCCTATAAACTGTCATATAGTTTAGTGGCATTCATCCTGTTACACTAGTGACAAATTGCACACTGTCATACTGCTGCACGATTTTATGCTCATGCCAGGCAACTCATTCCTGCGGCGGGATGGCAATCGTAGCTCCCGACGGCTAATCATACCGTCCACCTGCTCAACCTCTCACTTCTCGACAGCCCCGGCATCGATCCACTGCACCAGCAGATCCAGCTCTTCGGCATTCAGCTGGGCGAAGTGAGGCTCTTCGGCAATTTGCTTTTGAACGATCAGGCTGCCCTGGGCGTCGCCGGGGACAATCACTGCGCCGCTCTCGCCGCCTTGCATGGCGGTCGCATAGCTGGTCAAATTCAAGCCTGCCAGCGCGGTCTGTCCGTGGCAGCTTCCACAGCGATTGGTGAACAGCGGCAGTAGCATCGTTTCGTAGGTGAGCGGTCCTTCTGCCGGTAAAGGCATGGGCGTTGGCATGGGCGGCAGCTGGTCGATGATCAGCTCACGCAAACCCGGCGCATCGAACCCGGCAAAATCCCAGGCGCGCCCATGGCAGGCGCTGTTGGAACAAAACGAGGAGTTATCGTTGCCGCCGGGATTCTCGGTGGTGTGGCAGTTGCTGCAGGACTGGTCGATTGCTTCATTGTGTAGACTGATCCAATTCGAGTTGCGGTGAGATTCCGGTTCGGGACCACGGCTGATCTCAATATTGGAGACGAAATCATTTGGATCGGCTACCACGGGGATCGAATGGCACAGGTTGCACTCCAGACGTATCGCTTCGCCCTCCACGCTCAGGTGTTTGCCGTCGTGACAGCGAAAACAGCCTGGCGAATTCTTATGCCCGACGTTGTTGGGGTGGCTGGTCCAATCGGATTTTTGTTCGGGGAAGACACTGTTGCCATAAGCCTCTTGCAAGGCAGAGATAGCCTCTGTAACCATTGTCCGGTTGGCGGCATAGAAATCGGGGTAATACTCCTGATAATAACCCTCCACCCCTCGGATCGCTTCTAAGCCCATTGCCAGGGTTGGGTAGGTGCGCCCGTATACATCTACAGCTACACGGCGAATATCCGGGATTGTAATGGATATCATCCCGCGAGTAATTAATTCATCTACTGTCTCTGCGGGCGGCAGTACCAGATGGGTGATGCGGTTGTGGCAGGTGATACAGTCCATTTCCTTCAATTCTGCCAGATCGATGGACTGCGCGTCGACCTGTGAGTTGATATCGACATACTCGCTGACAGAGCCATCATCTTCAATCACGCGCACGTAGGGTATTTCTTGTTCTTCCGGATCCGCCGCCACGTAGAATACCTTGTTTTCGATGTGCCAGTGGATGCCGCGCCCCAGCCCTTCTCGCTTGCTGCCGCCGCCGGTCTTCAGCACCAGGAAAGTACTGATCGGGGTATTGCTGCGGTCATTGGAGTAGCTGCGGATTTCGCGCAGGCTGTCATCCGAAAACTTTTCTGGCGAGTGGCACAGTTCGCATGTTTCGCGCGCCGGGCGCAGGTCGCCGGCGCGGATCGGGAATTCGTAATCTTTAAAGGCTAAGGCGATGATGTGTTTGGCGTCGCCGGCTTTGCGTGTGATGCGTGTGGCGATAAAGCCTTTGCCGATATGGCAATCGACGCAGTCGATGCGGGCATGCGGCGAGGTCAGGTATGCCGTGTATTCTGGCGGCATGGTATGGCAGGTTTCACCGCAGAATGGAGGTGAGTTAGTGTATTCCCAGGCATAGGCGCTTCCGGTCAGAACGACCAGAGTTAAGATGCCCATCACCACATAAGGGAGCACACGAACCCAGCGCGAGGCCCCCGCCGGCGGGAAGAAGAAGTTTTTAAGCCACCCGAGTACTTTCTTCACGATCTATGCTCCTGCGAACAGATATACACTGGTGTACAACAATCACCCGGAGTTACTTCAGCACAAAATGTCCAGCAGCTTGCGAGGGAATGAATTCATCACTATACTATTAAGAATAGGGCATCTGCCCGACAGCCAGTTACCCAAATACAAAGTGATTTTACCTTAATTGGAGATTAAAATAACTAAAAATTTCGTAAATCACCCCTTCGAGTGCGGCTGGATTCAGACCTGGCGGCATGAAACCTTCTCGATTGAACACATAGATCTATGCTATCCACATTTGATATCCGTACGGTGTTGATCTTTTTCGTCTACGGGCTGGCCTTTTTCACGATGGGGCTGGCAATGTCGCTTGAGTCGCGCCGCTCCCCGCTGCTGGCAGAAGTGCGTCTGCTTTATCCATTGGCATTCTTTGGATTCGTGCATGGCACCCATGAGTGGCTGGAGATGTATCTGCACATCCGGGAGTGGTTCGATCTGCCGGTATCGGAAGTGGCTCCCTGGGTGCGGCTGTTCCTGTTGGTCGTTTCATTTACATCTCTGATCTTCTTTGGGCTGCAAACTTTCCTTCCCGTTTCTCATCCCCATTACAAACACCAGATGGCTGCCAGTGCTGCCTTTTTGCTAATTTATGCCCTGGCTGCTGTGCTGGTCGGGATCAGCCACCAGCACCAGCTCACCTACTGGTTGGAAGACGCAGATGCCCTGGCTCGGTACTCACTGGCAGTTCCAGGGGCCGGGTTGGCAGCGCTTGCCCTGCACCGCCAGGCCAGGCAAACAACGATCCAGCGCGAACGCTCCCGCCTGGTGCAGAGCTTAAACCTGGCAGCGCTGTGCTTTGGGTTGTATGCCTTGACACAAAGTATTGTGGCACAGTCCGATTTACTCCCCGCTCAGCTTCTCAATCAAGAAACATTTACGCGCTGGACGGGTATACCGGTGCAGGCGGTGCGGGCGGTGCTGGCGATCTTCATCACAGTAAGTCTGATGCGCGCCAGCCAGGCGGCGGAAGATGAACGCCGCTGGCAGTTCGAGGCCAGCCATAGAGAACGCGTGGAAGCGATGGAACAGGCGCAAAAAGACCTGGAAGAGAAAGAAGCCATGCGGCGCGAGCTGCTGCAGCGCACGGTGATGGCCCAAGAAGAAGAACGCACCCGTATTGCCCGTGAGCTGCACGATGAGACAGCCCAGTTTCTCACCGCGCTGACCCTGAATCTGGCGGCTCTGGAGGATAAGCTTGGGCGAAATCCCTCAGGCCGCGCCATTCTGGAGCAGATCATTGCGCTCAGCCGCGAGATGGCGCACAGCATCCACCGCATGGTACGCGATCTACGACCGGCTCAATTGGATAACCTTGGCCTGGTGGCAGCATTACAATATTTGGCGGATGACGCCAGCCACCGCGCCAATCTGCAGGTTGATCTGCAGCTGCAGGGCGTTCGCAGGCGGCTGGACTCGGTGGTGGAGACTGTGTTTTTCCGCATCGCTCAAGAAGCGCTTACGAATATTTCACGCCATGCCCAGACCTCACAGGCCTGGATCTACCTGGTGTTTGAACCCCAACACGTCACTCTGCGGGTAATAGACCGGGGGATTGGGTTCGAGCCGGAAAAGATAGGCCCCAAATCTCGCTGGGGTCTGACCGGCATTGCCGAGAGAGCCATGGCGGTTGGCGGCAGTCTGCGGCTGGAATCAGCACCGGGACATGGTACCATCGTGGAAGTAATTATCCCTACACAGGTAGCATTCCAAGAGAGCAGTTTGGAGGTATGAGATGGAAGAAATTCGCTTGATGCTGGTGGATGATCACGAGGTTGTGCGTACTGGCCTCAAGGCTTACTTCAGCGCGCAGCAAGGATTTATAGTGGTAGCAGATGTATCCAATGGCGCTCAGGCGATCGCGCAAATCGCGCATACGCGGCCGGACCTGGTCGTCATGGATATCAGCATGCCGGATATGGACGGCCTGGAAGCTACCCGCCAGCTAAAAGCGCGCTACCCGAAGGTGCAGGTGCTGGCATTGACCATCCATGATGATAAGCAGCACCTGTTCGAGATGCTGGCTGCAGGCGCCACGGGCTACCTGACCAAGCAAGCCGCGGCAGAGGAATTGGTGATCGCGGCGCGGGCGGTTGCCAGCGGACAGGTATACTTGCAGCCGGCCCTGGCGCGCTGGCTTTTGGAAGATTACCGCCGCCTTTTGTCTGGTGCCCCAGACAGCCTTGTTTTCGAAGGTGTGCAGCCGGGGAGAGGCCTGGAAATCTTGAGTAAACGCGAGCGCCAGGTACTCGAGCAGGTGGCAGAAGGCATGACCAACCCGCAGATTGGCACCCAATTGCGCATCAGCCCCAAAACCGTGGCGCGCCACCGGGAACGTATTATGAACAAGCTTAACTTGCATAATGCAGCAGAATTGATCAAGTTTGCGATTCGCACCGGCCTGATCGATGTGCGCTGACGCATTAATCGGTTTATTCCGTTTATCTCAGACATCATTAATCTAAATATGCCACAATCTAAGTTAGACTCTATGCTTGCGGCTGTCTGTATGCACGGCGCTGGTTACGCCGGTACAAATCGCACACAGAACCCGCTAACTTACGGAGGAAAAATCTAATCGTTATGGAACAAACAGTGAATTCATCCCCCCAGGTCCGCTCTGCAGGGCGTGCAAAATTCATCGCCGGCGGATTGCTGATCGCGGCTGCCGTCATCTACCTGATCATATCTTCCACACAAGCCAATGCCCAGTACTTTTTGACAGTGGAAGAGCTGCAGACCAAAGGCAGCAGTGTTTCTGGGCGTGAGCTGCGCATTTCTGGCGCTGTGATCGGCGATTCGATCCAGTATGACTCTTCGACGCTGACGCTCACCTTTAACGTGGCGCACGTCCCGGGCGACAATAATGATATCGAAGCCCAGGGGGGTCTGGCGCAGGTGCTGCACGAAGCCGTCATGGATCCGAACCGGGCTCAGCTGCAGGTGGTTTACAACGGCGTTAAGCCCGACCTGCTGCGCAATGAGGCCCAGGCGATCATGACCGGACGCATCGGTGAAGATGGTCGTTTCTACGCCGACGAGCTGCTGCTCAAGTGTCCAACCAAGTACGAAGAAGCCATTCCAGAGCAAAGCGGTTAGTTTGCTGCCCGGCTTGCTTGCCTGGTTTTTTCCCGGCTAGAACGCTTGCCCTCCGGCAGGCGTTCTCATGCCGGCTATTACATTCTCTACCTTACTGATGGTTTTTGAATACGGAGATCGCTCATGATTGCAAACCTTGGTTATGGCGCCCTAGTGATCACCTTCTTGCTGGCATTGTACAGCGTATTTGCCGCCGTTTTCGGCGTACGCCGCAGCGCACCAGCCTGGGTGGAAAGCGCGCGCAATGCAATGCTGCTGACCTTTCCGCTGGTGACCTTAGCTGCTTTGAGCATCATTTACTTGTTGGTAAACGGGAACTACGAGGTGGAGTACGTCGCCGCAGTTACCAGCAACAGCATGCCCATGTATTTAAAGGTAACGGCATTGTGGGGCGGACAGGCAGGCTCATTGGTCTTCTGGACCTGGCTGATGTCGGCTTTTGCCTCCGCGGTCACCCTGCGCAAATGGGAACGCGATCGCGAGTTCTTACCCTGGGTCATCGTCGTGGCAATGGTCACCCTGGCCTTTTTCCTGCTGATGATCATCTTCTTTGAGAATCCGTTTGAACGACTGTGGCAGCTGCCTTTTGGACAGCCTGTGAAAGCCATGTTCCCACCTGCAGGTGCCACGCTGCTCGTCCAGCCAGACGGGCGCGGCCTGAACCCGCTGCTGCGCCATCCTGGTATGATCATTCATCCCCCGATGCTTTACCTAGGCTTTGTCTCCTTTGTCATCCCCTATGCGTTTGCAATTGCAGCCCTGGTCACCGGGCGCACCGACGACCGCTGGATCCGCCTGACCCGCCGCTGGACGTTGGTAGCCTGGCTGTTCCTCTCGCTTGGCCTGGTCTTAGGCGGGCGCTGGGCTTATGATGTGCTCGGCTGGGGCGGGTACTGGGGCTGGGATCCGGTGGAGATTGCCGCTTTCATGCCCTGGCTTACCGGAACGGCCTTTCTCCATTCGGTCATGATCCAGGAGAAGCGCGGTATGCTCAAGCACTGGAACATGGCTCTGGTCATTCTCACCTATGATCTGGTGATTTTCGGTACCTTCCTGACCCGTTCTGGCGTGTTGTCTTCGGTACATGCTTTTGCCCAATCTGCTATCGGCCCGTTGTTCTTCATCTTCATTGGCCTGACCCTGATCACATCGGTTGCCTTGCTGCTCTACCGCTGGTCTGAATTGAAGTCTGAGGCTGAGATAACCTCCCTGTTTTCGCGCGAGGCGCTCTTCTTGCTGAATAATTTACTGTTCCTGGGCATCCTGGTGGTATGCTTCTGGGGTGTGATCTTCCCGCTGATCTCAGAACTGGCTACCGGACAGAAGGTAACCGTGGGTCCGCCTTTCTATGAGCGGGCCACCGGGCCGCAGTTTGCCGGGCTGCTGCTCTTGATGGGCATCGCTCCCCTGGCTGCCTGGCGCCATTCAACGGCCAAAACCCTGGGGCGCGCCATCTGGCGCCCCGCTATCTTCTCGCTGGTGGTTTTGGCGGCTGTCTTGATCAGTGGGGTTACCAATTGGGCCGCCCTGCTGGGCTTCTGGCTGTCTGCTTTCGTGGCCTCGGTGACCCTATACGAATTCTGGCGCGGTGCATGGGCGCGGCATCGCTCCGCCGGCGAAGCGCTGCCTGTGGCTCTGTGGCGGCTGATGGGTCGCAACCGGCGGCGCTATGGCGGTTATGTCATTCACCTGGGTGTAGTGCTGATGGCGATCGGTATCATCGGCATCGAGCTGTTCCAGACAGAAACCCAGGGGACCATCGCCCAGGGCGAAAGCCTTGCTTTGGGACGCTATGCCATCACTTTTGACGAGCTGTCTAATTTCGATACCCCGGATGGGCGCAACGTAGCGCGTGCCGTGGTCAGCGTGTCCAAAGATGGTAAAAAAGTCAAGGAGCTGTACCCGCGCCGGGACTACTATTACGAGTCGCAGCAGCCAATGACCATCCCTGGCGTGCGCAGCACCTGGGAAGATGATTTCTATGTGCTGCTGGTAGATTGGCAGCCGGTTTCGGCCACTGGCGCAACCTTTAAGGTGTATCATAACCCGTTAGTAAACTGGTTATGGTTAGGCAGCATCGTTTTCATCCTGGGCACCATGCTGGCTGCCTGGCCGGATAAAGATCCGGAAACTGTGCCGGGCACGGTGCGCCGCCGGCTGGCGACAGCCCAGGTATGAAATTTTGATCGCAAGAAACTGCGGAGTGTGTATGAAGAAATTTATCGTTGCTGCGATGCTTGTCTGGCTCCTAGCCGGGTTATCTACCGGTCTGGCCCTGGCTCAAGATACCCAACCGGGTGTGCCGACCGATGACCAGGTGAACGCCATTGCCAAGCAGCTCTACTGCCCGGTGTGCGAGAACATCCCCCTGGATGTATGCGGCACCCAGGCGTGCGCACAATGGCGCGAGCTGATCCGCGAAAAACTGGGCCAGGGCTGGAGCGAGGCGCAGATCAAACAGTACTTCGTGGATCAATATGGCGACCGGGTTTTAGCAACCCCGCCTGCACGCGGCCTGAACTGGCTGGTCTACGTCGTCCCGCCGGCTGCCATCATTGTAGGAGCTTATCTGCTCTACCGCTCCTTGCGTGCCTGGAGCCGGCCTGCCCCTGCACCGGCTGAACCTAGCGGCAGCGCACCAGCTCCAGCAGATGATTACGTGCGCCGCCTGGAAGAAGAGCTGCGTAAGCGCTGATCGAAGCAGGGTACTTTAGAGTATCTTGAGATTGGGAGCAAACCTGTAATCATGACGAATGTGACGCAAACCACCGTGCAAGAGATTTCCGAGCGCAAACCTGCCAGCTGGGGCAGGATTTTGGTGTGGGTGGGGCTGCTGGCGCTGTTGGCGCTGCTGGCGATGGGATTGCGCCGGTCCCAACAGGGGCCTGTTCAGGATGGCGACACTGTCCCGAACTTCACACTGACCACCTTCGAAGGTGAAACCATCAACCTGACCGACCTGCAGGGCAAAGTGGTGGTGCTCAATTTCTGGGCTTCCTGGTGCACGCCTTGCGAGCAAGAGGCTGCTGATCTGGAAGCCGCCTGGCGAGATTACCAGCCGGGTGGAGAAGTGGTCTTTCTAGGGGTCGATTATGTGGACACTGAGCCGGAGGCGCTGTCTTACCTGAAGAAGTTTGACATCAGCTATCCGAACGGGCCAGACCTGGGCACGCGCATTTCCCAGGCGTTCCGTATCCGCGGCGTCCCGGAGACCTATATCATCGACCGGGACAATGTGCTTCGCTATACACAAATCGGGCCTTTTGCCTCCAAAGCCCAGATCATTTCCATTATCGATCCGCTGCTCAACGAATAATCCGGCGGTGGGAAAACGACGTACGCGGTGATATAAAAAAATGGACATCGGTTCAATCTTCCTCATCCTTGGCCTGCTGGTTCTGGTAGGCTTATTTGTAGCGCGTCCTTTGGTTGAACGCAGCGCTGTCGCAGTCAGCCAACAAGAGCACGAATTCTCCGCATTGTTGGCAGAACGCGACCAGGTATTGAATTCGCTGCAGGAATTGGACTTCGATTTTGCCCTGGGCAAGATCCCCGAAGATGAGTATCCGGCGCAGCGTGCGGCCTTACTGCAGCGCGGCGCAGGTGTGCTGCGCCAGCTGGACGGTTACAAGCCTGCGGAGCGAGCGGAAGATGCTGAAGCGCGGCTGGAGCAGGCGATCGCCCGCCGCCGGGCAGATGCAGCCGTGATGCCGCGCAACGGCGCCGGCTCCAGGCTGAAGGTCAGCACAGTGGCTGCAGCACAGGATGACGATCTGGAAACGCTGATCGCCACCCGCCGCCGCGAGCGCACCGAAAAAGCCGCTGGCTTTTGTTCTCAGTGCGGTTCCCCGCTGCAGCAATCGGATCACTTTTGTCCCAAGTGCGGCGCAAAACAAAAATAATCGCAATATTCGAATGAAAGATCATCAAAGAAAAACCCCATCAATATGAATAAACGATTGGTTCTTATCCTGTTCGTGCTGGTGGCAGCACTTTTGTTATCGGCATGTGAATTTTCATTAGCCGCGGATATTACGCCTCCGCCGGGCGCCCAGCAAGTATCCGCTGCTCGTACCGAACCCGCAGCAACCAGCGGGCCGCTTTACCCGCTGGTGCCGCCTGACCCAGCGAACGGTCGCGCGATCTACGCCGAGAAGTGCGCTCCCTGTCATGGCGACTCCGGGAATGGTGATGGGCCTCAGGCGGCGCAGCTGCCAAACCCGGTAACTGCGCTGGCTGCTCTGGATGTAGCCCGCCAGTCCACGCCTGCCCACTGGTATAACCAGGTCACCCAGGGCAACCTGGAGAAGTTCATGCCGCCCTTCCGCAGCCTGTCGGAGCGTGAGCGCTGGGACGTGGTGGCGTATGCCTTCTCGCTTAGTTTGCCGGCGGAGGTATCCAGCCTGGGCGCGGAGCTGTACCAGGACAACTGCGCCAGATGCCACGGCGCGGCGGGTCAGGGCGATGGCCCGGATGCCGCCAGCCTGGGTGCTGCCGTTCCTGATCTGATCGATCAGGCAATGGTCTCGCAGCGCACCCAGACAGACTTTTTCCAGGCAATCACCAACGGCGCAGCCCCGGCAATGCCGGCTTTTGCCGGCAGCCTGAGCGAGGATGAGCGCTGGACTCTGGCAGCTTACCTGCGCACGCTGTCCTTTGCTGCCGCGGACCAACCGCTCGCCGGGCAGCCTGCCGCGGCAGAGAGCACCCCATTGCCGGAGACATCTGCGATCACTTCCACTGCGCCGGTCAGCAGCACGGCAGTCGCTGCGGCCCCCGAAGCGGCGCCCGGCGTTGGTGTGATCAGCGGCAGCGTGGTGAACGCTTCCGGCGGTGAGGCACCGGTGGGTTCCACCGTGCTGCTGCGCGGCTTCGATGAGATGACCGAGGTGTACACACAAACCACCACCGTGCAGGAAAACGGTATGTACAGCTTCGAGAACGTGGAATTGCCAGAGGGGCGCGTGTTCATGGTTACCCTCGATTACAACGAGGCGGTTTACGGCTCCGACATTGCCATGGTCGAACCCGGCACCACCAGCATGGATCTGCCGGTGACGATTTATGAAACCACCAGCGACACTTCTGCCATTTCTGCCGATCGTTTGCACCTGTTCTTTGAGTTCACAGAAGACAACCGCAGTGTGCGCGTCATCCAGCTCTTTATCCTCTCGAATGCAAGCAATCAAACCGTGGTGCCGCCCGGAGAAGGCCAACCCAGCGTGACCTTCAGCCTGCCGGAGGGCGCCACAGGCTTGGAATTTCAGGATGGCGAGCTGGGGGGGCGCTATATCGAGACCGAGGATGGTTTTGGCGATAGCGCAGCCATTCGCCCAGGCTCAGGCACGCACGAGATCTTATTCGCTTACGAGCTGCCTTACGATCGCAAGCTGGATTTAGTGCAGACGATGAACCTGCCTGTCGGCGCAGTGGTGATCCTGCTGCCCGAAGGAAGCGTGAAAATCAAGGGCGATACCCTCCAGGATGCCGGTGTGCGCGATGTGCAGGGTGTGCAATACCACTTATACAACGGTCAGGGTCTGGCGGCTGGCTCTCAGCTCAACCTCACCTTGAGCGGCGCTCCGGCTAGCAGCACGCCGGGCATCACCCTGGGTTCATCCACCAACCTGGTAGTTGGGTTGGGGGCATTCGGTCTGGCGCTGCTGGCGGCTGGCGCCTGGTTGTTCCGCCGCAGCCGCAGCGTGGCTGGAGAGGCCGAGCCTGTCGAGGAAGCCGCCCTGCCGGAAGCTCATCCGGAGGACACCTCGGAGTCCTTGATGGATGCGATCATTGCCCTGGATGATCTTTATCAGGACGGTCAACTGCCAGAAGATGCCTACCAGGAACGTCGTTCGGAGTTGAAGGCCCGCCTGGAAGAAGTTTATAAGCGCGGATAAACCGTACGCTGCCGCTGCGCTCAAACCAGGCGGCATGCAGATAGCCTGAAAATGATGATCTCTGTTCATAAGCTCGTCAAACGGTTTGGCCTTAAGACTGTGCTGCGCGGCCTGGATTTTCAAGTCCAGCCGGGCGAATTCGTGGCATTGCTTGGCCCAAACGGTGCCGGTAAAACGACCTTCCTGCGCATTCTCGCTTCGTTATCTCGTCCCAGCCTGGGGCAGGTGACGATCGCCGGCTATGCGCTGCCGGGTCAGGCAGCCGCGGTCCGCCGCCGCCTGGGCGTGGTTTCGCACCAGCCGCTGCTGTACGACGACCTGACCGCTGAAGAGAATCTGCGCTTCTACGGGCGGATGTACATGGTCAGTGACCTCAACCAGCGCATCGCCGAGGTATTGGAGCTGGTGGGGCTGTCGGCCCGCAGGCGCGACCTGGTGCGCACGTTTTCGCGCGGTATGCAGCAGCGCCTGGCAATCGGTCGGGCTGTGCTCCACGACCCGGATGTAATGCTGTTCGATGAACCGCATACCGGGCTGGATCAAGACGCCTGCCAGATGCTGGACGGTGTGCTGCGCGAGGTGGCGGCACGCGGCCGCACCGTCGTGATGACCTCCCATGATCTGGCGCGTTCTGCTGACCTGGCTTCCCGCTTCGATGTGCTTTCGCGCGGGGGCATCGTTGCCTCGGTGCAGCGTAAGGATATTGAGCCAAATGACTTGCTGGCGTTTTACCGCCGCGCCACGGCAGGGACCGCATAGATGAAAGCCACCCCCTCGATTTCTCGAGCCAGCACCGAAATCCCCAAGTTTTCCCTGCTGCGCGCCACGGCAGCCGTGGTGTGGAAAGACCTGGCAGCCGAGCTGCGCAGCCGCGAGCTGATCTCGGCGATGCTGGTCTTTGCGATGCTGGTGATTTTGATCTTCAACTTTGCCCTGGAGCTTGACGCCCGCACGCGCGCCTCGGTCACTTCGGGAGTATTGTGGGTGACATTTGCTTTTGCCGGCACCTTGGGGCTGAACCGCTCCATGGCAATTGAGAAAGACCGCGGCTGCCTGGATGGGCTGCTGCTGGCGCCTGTAGACCGCAGCGCCATCTACTTTGGCAAAGCCATCGGCAACCTGGTGTTCATGCTGCTGATCGAAGTGATCGTGCTGCCGCTCTACAGTGTGCTGTATAACACCAACCTGTTCAACCCCGGTTTGATGTTGGTGATCCTGCTGGGTTCAATTGGCTATACCGCGGTGGGAACGCTGCTCGCCACCATGGCAGTGCAGACCCGTACACGCGATGTGCTGCTGCCGATCCTGCTCTTTCCGCTGGTGCTTCCTGTGCTGATTTCGGCGGTAAAAGCCAGCAACGGTTTTCTGGGCGGTGTGCCGCTGGAAGAGATCCTTCCGGCGCTCAATTTGCTGATCGTGTACGATGTCATCTTTATCGCGGTTGCCTTTATGGTTTTCGACTATATTGTAGAGGAGTAAAATACGCCTGAGGCTATCGACCACATGCCTTTGTAAGCGCAAGCAGTGGAGCCAGGTGTATCATCTCGGATTTTTGAAGGAGTTAATCTGATGGAAACTCAAGCCAAGCCTCGTGCACTCGCCGTTCTGGATGGCGTCTCGGCAGTTTTGTTCTTTGTCGCCCTCGCCATGGTCTTCTTCTACGCCCCCATGGAAGCCGTCATGGGACAGGTGCAGCGCGTCTTCTACTTTCACATTTCCACCGCCTGGGTAGGAATGCTTGGCTTCATGGCAGCCGGCGTCGCCGGCATCGCCTACCTGCGCACCAGCAACCGCAAGTGGGATATCGTCGGCACGGCGGCGGTGGAGATCAGCCTGGTTTTCTTCTTCATCGCCATCATCAGCGGCTCGATCTGGGCGCGCCCCGCCTGGAACACCTGGTGGACCTGGGATGTGCGCCTGACCACCGCCACCGTGGTCGAGCTGGTCTACTTCGCTTACATGTTCTTACGCCAGGGCATCGACGACCCCGACCGGCGCGCCCGCTTCGGCGCCGTATACACCATCCTGGGCTTTATCAGCGTGCCGCTCACCTTCATTTCCATCCGCCTCTTTCAAAGCATCCACCCGGTTGTGATCGGCCCCGGCGAGGAGCGCATGGGCATGACACCCGAGATGCGCAACACCATGTTCTTCAGCCTGTTCACTTTCTCGGTGCTGTTTGTCGATTTGCTCTGGCACCGCATCCGCCTGGGGCGCCTGTCGGATAAGATCGAACAATTGCGCTTGAAGTTTGCTCAGTAGAGGAAATCATGTTCTTCCAAACTGCCACTCCAAATACCGTCAACTACTTGATCGCGGGTTACGCCGTCATCCTGTCGGTGATCGCCATCTACCTGGTGAGCCTGTACCTGCGCCAGCGCTCTATGCGCCAGGATATGCACCTTTTCGAGGAAATGGAAAAAGAGGAAAAGGCGCGATGAAGGACGAGGATACCCAGCACCCGCTGCCTGCTGTGGGTTCTGTTGTCGCCACCGCCTGCAAAGGCACGATCCGCTACGAGAAGAACGTGCCCACCCTGGTTTATAAGGGGCAGCGCCTGTTCTTCTGCCTGCCGACCTGCAAGCGCTCGTTTCAGTACGATCCCAAGACCTCCTGCCTGGCAGGCGATCCCCTGCTGGATAACCAGTAGGAAAACAGGCCGGAGAGTATCATGGTATATTCTGGGTGATAGTCTAATCTGACTGTCACCCAGATTTTTAAGGGGAGGGCGTCTTGCGCCGCCGTGATCTGCTCGTACTCTCGTTATTAAGCCTGTACACTTTACTGAGCCTGCTGGCTTTCCTGCGCGATGCCGCCGGCATGCCCTACGCCCTGGGCCTGCGGGCAGCGCTTCCGCTGGCAGGCACCCTGGTGGCATTCGTGCACGCCTGGAAACGCAAGGGCATCGTACAGGCAATCCTGTTCTTCGGGCTAACTTTTCTGATCAGCCTGCTCTTCGAGGGGGCTTCGGTTTTGAGCGGCGTGATCTACGGCAGCTACCATTACACCGGGCGGCTTGGGCCGCAGTTCCTGGATCTGGTGCCGTATGTCATCCCGGCAGCCTGGTTCATGATGCTGTACCCGGCCTATATCATTGCTTCCTGGCTGGTGCAGCCCGAGGTGAACCGCCGCAAGGCAAACCTGCAGGCGGCTGCTCTGGTTGGCGCCATCCTGATTTCCTGGGATCTGGTGATGGAACCACTGATGACCTCACGCCAGCTGTGGGTGTGGGACCAGCCGGGCATTTACTTTGGCATCCCACTGCAGAATTTCGCCGGCTGGTGGCTGACCGGCTTCGCCATCGTGCTGGCTTACGTGTGGATGGGCGGGCGCCTGGAACGCCGGGACTGGTCTTCTGATTCCTGGATGGCGGTGCTGCTGACGGTCACTTTTGTGGGCAATTCGCTGGATTCGCTGATCCGGGGGCTGTACCTGCCGCCGCTGTTGGCAACCCTGGCGATGCTTGCCTGGCTATACCTGTTCTGGCGGGCGAAGCCGGCCTTAAATCAAACAGCGGGCGGATAAACCGCCCGCTGCGCGTGTCTCAGGCTTTTGCCAGCAGCTCTACCAGCACATCACCGGACTGCTTCTCGATCACGGCATGCTGGCTGTTGCCGTGCGAGTCCATCGTCACCACCACGGGAAAATCCTTGACCTCGATCACCCACATCGCTTCCGGCACACCGAAATCCAATTTGTAGACCCCCAGCACCCGTGTTACGGTTTGAGCGATCAGCGAGGCCGCGCCGCCAATGGCATGGAAGTACACACCCGGCGCCTGCCGGCAGGCTTCCAGGGTCTTCGGCCCCATGCCGCCTTTGCCGATCACCCCTTTGACGTTGAAATGGCGCATCACGTCGCCCTGGTAAGGCTCTTCACGCGAGCTGGTAGTCGGCCCGGCAGCCACGAAGCGGTAATCGCCCGTGTCCAGCCCGGCGACCACCGGCCCGCAGTGATAGATCACGCCGCCGTCCAGCAGCGGTTTGATGGCCTCGTACACCTGCAGATCATCACCCTGCGGCGCTCTGGATTGCTTGACGAAAGTCTCCACCATCCACTTATGGGCCGTGTCGCGCCCGGTGATCATCACCCCGCTGAGCGCCACCGGCGCGCCCACCTTCAGCCCGCGGATGGTTTCATCGCTGATAGGAATAGTTACTTTTTGCATAGTATCTCCTGTATTACTCCGAACCACGAAGAAAAGAATCAACACAAAGTACACAAAGGAAATACAAAGTCCTCAAAGGGTAGCATTCAAAAACTTTGTGATCTTTGTGTTCCTCCTTAGTGGTCTTCGTGTTTCAGCCTTTTC
The DNA here is from genome assembly GCA_041736465.1 of Anaerolineales bacterium. Classification (GTDB taxonomy): domain Bacteria; phylum Chloroflexota; class Anaerolineae; order Anaerolineales; family UBA4823; genus JAJUJL01. The sequence continues at coordinate 27,333 of JBGSTO010000452.1, forward strand.
ACCGGCGTCTTCGAGGTGTATCCCACTGCAAGGCGCACCCAAGCAGCTTTTGCCGGGCTACGCGTAATTTGCCTGACCATTCTGCCAGGTCATGCGCCGCCGGCGGTAGGCCCAGCACATATAGGAAACCGACACGAAGTAGCTGGCGGGCAGCCGGTTCAGCGCCGTGATCTTGGTGCCCAGCACGGTGGTGCTGCCGCCAAAGCCCATCGGGCCGATGCCAAGCAGGTTCGATTCTTCCGTCAGGCGCTCTTCGAGCGCCGCCAGCTCTGGATCCTGGCTGGCTTCGTCCATCTGGCGGAACAGAGTCTCTTTAGAGGCGTAGTAGGATGAGCCGCGGTCGCCGCCGATCGCCACGCCCAGGATGCCCGGCGCGCAGCCCTTACCCTGCGCCTTGTGGACTGCATCCAGCACCACCTTGCGCACGCCCGCCAGGTCGCGCCCCGCGCCCAGGACGCTGTTGGGCAGCGAGTACTGTGCGCCCACGTTCTCGCAGCCGCCGCCTTTGAGCATCAGATCGATGCTCAGCGTATCGCCGTCCACCTCTTCGAAGTGAATGGAGGGGAAGTGGTGCCCGCCCAGGTTGTTGCCGCTGTTGCGCCCGGTGAGCGAATCCACCGAATTGGGGCGCAGGTAAGAGCGTTTGGTGGCTTCTGCTACCGCGGCCTCGATCTGGCTGCGCAGCTTGCGCGTGCTCCAGCCTTCGGGGTGGTAGACGTAAAAGATGGGCGTGCCGGTATCCTGGCAGATAGGCGTGGAATTGGCGCGCGCCAGCTCTACATTCTTCAGGATGGTTTCCAGCGCGCCGCGCGCCGCCGAGCCGGGGGCTTCTTTTTCTACCGCCTGGCGCAGCGAGGCTTCCACATCCGGCGGCAGGTCGGTAGCAGCCTGGCGGATAAGCTCCAGGATGGGTTCGGTCAGATCTTGCATGGTTCCTCCACAATAGGGTGATGTGCCGGTCGAGCGCAATGATCGTAGTTCTATGATACCTCAGATTGCAGATTTCGCCGCAGCGTAGAGGCACGGCTGGAAGCCCTAAAGGCAACGGCGACCTCAAAAATCCGCCCTGCCCCTGCGCTTGAATTCGTCTCTTATGCTAAGATACTTGTATCCATGCAAATCATTCTTTGCTTTGCGCCCTTGGCGTCTTCGCGGTAAATTATTGTATTTGGGATCACCAAAGTGCCACTGCTCTGGCTTTCTCTGTGCTTCTTAACCGGCATCCTGCTGGCGAGCTGGCTGGGCGCCGGTTGGGCTGCTTCGGCCGCGGGTGTTGCCGCCCTGGCGCTGCTGCTGGGCTGG
>JBGSTO010000453.1:0-10463 GCA_041736465.1 Anaerolineales bacterium
CCGCCGCGCAGCGTGTTTGCCGTGGGTGCATCTGGATCGGTAAAGTATATGCTGTACCACTCGGAGGTGGGTGTAGCCGCCGGTACGTCCGGAGCTGGAGCGCCTACCAGGACGCGGTAAACCAGAATAATAGCTGCTAGCACGACTACCACGATCGAGCCGCCGCCGATCATACGGAAGGTGGAGGAGGATGTTGAAGAGGGCTTGGATTGGCTCATAAGCTGTGTGCCGGGCAAAACGATTATAGCAGAATTGTGGCGGTCTACGGCGAGCCAGGAGAAGCAGAACAGAGCTGCCCGTCGCGCGAAAAGCGGGCCAATCTGCCCAATCGATTGGCCCGCGTGATATTCAAGCCGCACACGTTCAAGCTGCGGTTACTTCGTCGGATAGCAAGCTACTTTTCCAGGTGATGTTCCAGATGGGCGAAAAACCATGTGACCACCGTTTGGGTAACGCCTTTGCGCGCCCCAAACATGAGCTTGCGCCCGACTGGATCGAGCGGGTAGGCTTCGATCGAGATGCTGCTGCTTGTTTCAGATCGAGCACTTACCCTGGCAGTCAAAAAGGTACGCTCGCCCAGCACTTTCCCCAGGATCTTCTTGTCGAAGCGGGCTTCCAACTCTCCACTATCCGCCATTTGCCTGGATAACTCGCCCTCCAGTCCGGCAACTGCCTTTAGTGCTGCAGCATAAACCGCGCCGGCGTTCTTCTCGTAGCTTTTTTCCTGCTTGATTTCGTATGGCATACATCCTCCGAAATGATGTGCTGCTTCATCTGTCCGGGCAAGCACACCTTAAGTAAAAGGGCAGCGGGCTAAGAGTCCTGCACTGCAGGCTCATTTTGGGCATCCCACCACTTGGAAAGGTGCCTGCCCGGATAAGGGGGCTGATCGACATAATGCGAGACATCGTTAAACAGCATCAAACGCGCGTGCACCGGGTCTCTGAAATCCAGGATATTCAGGCATGCCGGCGATTGGTCCAGCCGGTCGCGATAGCCGCGAGCGTCAAAACCCAGCAAGCTGCTGATCAACAGACGGATGGTGGCCTTGTGAGACACCAGCGCAACGTTTTCATTGTCATGCTTGACGACGATTTCTCTCACTACCGGCAGGGCGCGCGCCATCACGCTCAAGCCTGACTCGCCGTCCACGGGCGCAAACGTAAACGGGTCAGTCTGCCAGGCAGCATACTCGTCGGGGTAAAGTTTCTCGACCTGGGCTCGCTGCAGTGTTTCCCAACGACCATGATGAATTTCGCGCAGCTCACCTCGCAGAATAGGGGTCAGTTGGTGAGGTTGCGCAATGATGGTGGCTGTCTCCACAGTGCGCCTCATTGGGCTGCAGTAGATGGCAGTGATGCGGTCATCCGCCAGGCGCTGCGCCAGACGTTCAACCTGCCAACGCCCTTGCGAAGAAAGATCCACTTCAGTGCCGCCCGAAAAGCGGTCTTCACTGCTGAGATCGGTAGCGCCATGCCGGATCAAGTAGACGCGCGTCGCCATTCTGCTAGCCTCGAAGCTCTGTTTGCGCCACAGGCTCAATCCGCACCTGGGACAGCAGCGATTCAACCAGGTCTCTTTCTCCGACGGCGGTGCCGCTCAGGCTGGCGGCAGCCGCGCCGCAGGCGATGCCCCAACGCAGGGCATCCGGCAACCCCAGACCGGCCTGCAAGCCCCACACCATGCCACCCACCATCGAGTCGCCCGCGCCAATTGGGTTTCGTTCCTCGATCTTTGGGCTGTGGGCGATCCACACCTGCTGGTCTGCACACAGCAGGGCGCCATCTTTGCCCAAGGAAACCACCGCGCAGGCGACACCCAGCTGCAGGATGGCGGCGGCGGCTGCTGCAATCTGGGCGGTTGAATCCACCGGCAGACCGGTGAGCTTGTGCGCCTCATAAGCATTTGGCTTGACCAGGTACGGCCCGGCTTGGCAGCCGTGCTCCAGGGCGGGACCGCTGGTATCCAGAATGACCCTGGCGCGGCGCGCCTTTACCGCGGCAATTATTTCAGCGTAAATCGTATCCGGCACGCCGGGCGGCAGGCTGCCTGCCAGCACCCACCAATCTCCTTCTTTCGCCAGGGAGTTAATTTTCTCCAGAAGAGCCTGCTGCTCTTGCGGCGATATGGTCGGACCGGGTTCATTGGCCTTCACATAGCGGCTCTGACTCAAACTGACGATACTGACATTGGTGCGCGTCTCGCCCGCCACCCATACAAAATCCGTGGCGATGCCGAGCGATTGCAGACCATCGCGCAGCAGCTCGCCGCTCTTGCCGCCGGCATAGCCCACCGCAACGCTGGGCGTGCCCATGGCATTCAAGACGCGCGAAACGTTGAAGCCCTTGCCGCCGTAGTCAACGCGATACTCAGTGGCGCGCAGCACGCTATCGAACTCGATTGCCGGAACGGTCAGCTCACGGTCTACCGCGGGATTGAGTGTAACGGTATAGATCATTTACAACCGCCTTTTTACCGCTCGGCGTCCGGATCCCAGTATTTTTCGATCAGGGCCTCTTCCGCCGCGTTGGTCCACACACTGCCGTCTTCCAGGCGAGCTGCCACTTCAGGCAGCTTTTCTTTCAGCTCGTCCAGGCCCATGAGCGGCAGATTGTGGATCTGAGGAAAAATGACGACCTTACCTGGATAGCGCCCATCCATCACAGCTTGCATGGCCTCGCGAGCGGTCTCAAGCCCGCCGATGGCAGCCACCGAGCGGCCCGGTGAAAGCGCCCCCTCCAAAGCGCGCGCCATCACCGATGCCTGATCGTCTATCGTCAGTCCAGATGTGCCGGTGTATTGGGCGTTGTGCAGGTAAACGTTGCTCAAATCCAGCAGCCCCATGGTGCCGTTGGGAACCCCTGCGAACAGCACCAGCATGCCATCCGGCTTCATCACAGCGGCGGATTCTGTCATCAGCGCGGCTACCGGCACACTCACGACCACATCGTCGGCTCCCTGGTTAGCAGTGGCTCTCATCACGAAATCGTAAAGCGATTCCTGGGAAGTCATGGGATTGTATATCAGCAGCGTGCGCCCGCTCTTCTCAGCCAGGGGGGTGAAGTTTTGCTGGAGGGTTTGCAAGCGCTCATCCGACACTTCGGTGGCGATCACCAGCTTGGGTCCATTGGGCAGCTCGATGGCGCGCTGGACGTGCATCTGCCCCATCGGTCCGCCTGCACCAACAAATACCGTACAGCCTCCAGGGCGCAGCTCGCAGCGGTTGCGTTTCTCGCCGTAAGCGCTGGCAATGTCTGGCCCCTGGGTGCCAACGAAGGCAATGTAGTCGTAATGCAAACGCCCCAGGTCTGCCTCAACCAGTCCATCCAACGGCACCCGTCCGACCATATTCAGCGTGCCGCGGCGAGCAATGTGGCGCGCCATCATCCCGACCATTCTGGCTGAACGCGGGTCAAGCACTACGATATCGTCGAAACCTTGCCCGCCGGTCAATTCCTGGGATAAAGCTGCATAGTCTTCCGGCAGCAGACCGTTGCGCTCCACCACCCGGGTATCCGGCCCGAGTTTCGCAACCAGATTGCGAACGGATGCCGGCACGTCGGTCAGCACGATTACGCCGGGCGAAAACAGCCCGGTCGGCGAAAACAGCCCAGCAGAAAACTGGTAGATGGTTTCATCGCCAGAGCGACCCGCTATCCACAAGATTCCGCCAGCCTTTGGCTCTAACCGCCGGCGTTGGGTATAGGCGGCTACCACGCAGCCCCAAGGCTCCAGCAAAGCCGATTCGGCATAGCCCATCTGGTTCTCGAGAGGCAGCAGGCAGGCGCCGGCATCCGTATCTAACACTTCGGGGCCGATGAGGTGATACTGGATCAACCCACCAGGGATGGTGTAGCCATAGGCGGTGCTCTTCCCATCTTGATAGATATCCGGCTGGACTGCCAGGCGTTGTCCCGGATAATATTTCCCCTGCAGGTCTTTGCCCACGCGAATGATAGTCAGCGAGACTTCGTGACCCAGGCGAGCCGGTTCCAGCTCAAGGTTGCGGTTGTAGAGCTTGGGGTGGCTGCCGCCCTGCTTCATGATCTTAATATCCGAGAAACACATACCCACACTATCAATACGCACCAGGAGCTGGTTATCAGCAGGCTCGGGTATCGGCAGCTGCTCTGGCTGACCTTCGTGCCCAAATTTTTCCATACCTGCGCCGTACAAATTCCATCCCCATGCCTTTCTGGGTATCGAATAACTTGCCTTGCGGTAGATTTCGTATTTTTTACTCATCATCGTTTATTCCTTCCTTGCCAAACCGGGACAAAACCCTTATCCGAACGGTTCTTGAGCCAGACGGGCGCCTCGGGTCAGCCCTATACCCTCATCATGGCACGTACTTCCGGCGCGACGGCGCAGCTCAATGCCTGTTCAGCCAGAGATTGAGAGGCGGGAAAATCCAGGCTGCGGATCTGGGCTTTCACGGTTGGAATGGCGGGTACGCTGACACTCAACTCGTCAACGCCCAGGCCCACCAGAATGGGGACCGCCTGGGGGTCGGCGCCCAATTCTCCGCAAATACCCACCCACTTTCCGGCTTTGTGCGCGGCATCGACGGTGCGGGCGATCAGGCGCAGCACGGCTGGGTGCAGTCCATCGGATTTGCCAGCCAGCTTGGGATGCATGCGATCCATCGCCAGGGTATATTGGGTCAGGTCGTTGGTGCCGATTGAGAAGAAATCCACCTGGCTTGCAAACGCATCCGCCATCAATGCCGCCGAGGGTACTTCAACCATGATGCCCATTTCCGGCAGCGGCGCATTGAGATCACGGCAAAGTTCCTCCACCAGGGCGCGCGCCGCCCGCCATTCCGAAAGATCGGCGACCATCGGGAACATGATGCGCAGGGGGCCATACGCCGCCGCGCGCAAGATTGCCCGCAGCTGCAAGCGAAACAGATCCGGGCGCGCCAGGCACAAGCGGATGCCTCGCTCGCCCAGAAATGGATTTTCTTCGTGGGGCACATCCACATAGAGAAGCGGCTTATCTCCACCGATGTCCAGGGTGCGAACGATTACCGGCTGGTTGTTCAGGGCCAGGACGATATCGCGGTAAACCTCGAATTGTTCGTGCTCGCTGGGCGCATCAGCGCGATCCAGGAACAAAAATTCGGTGCGCAGCAGCCCAACCCCTTCGGCGCCCATTTGAACAGCCTTGCGGGCGTCTTCCAGACCACCGATATTGGCGACTACCTCCACCCTGTGACCATCACGGGTGACAGCCGGCTGCGCGGCGCTCTTGTGGGCCTCGCTGCGCAAGGTCTGCCAGCGATGCTGCGCCTGCCTGGACTGCTCCAGCACATCTTCAGAAGGTGCAATTACCAGTGTGCCATCGATTCCGTTTAGAACCACCTGGGTGGCGTTATCCACAGCCAGAATCTCGGCGCCAGCGCTGACGACTGCCGGCAGGTTGAGGGCACGGGCGATAATAGCGGCGTGCGAGGTGGGACCTCCGGCAGCAGTGCAGAATCCCAAAACGCGCGAACGATCCAGAGATGCGGTGTCTGAGGGAGACAGATTTTGGGCAATAACGATCACGGGGTGATCGGGCAAAGCAAAACCCTGCTCGTCGGCGCCCATCAAGATGCGCAGCACGCGGTAGCCCACGTCGTGCAGATCGGCGGCGCGGGCTGAAAGCAGCGGGTCATTCAGGGCAGCAATGCCTTGCGCCCGGGTTTCGATGGTGGATTGCCAGGCGCGCGCCGCGCTCTGCTTTTTCTGCACCTTAACCAGGACAGCGTCCAGCAGCTCAGCGTCATCCAGCAGCTCCAGGTGCACATCGAAAATATCCGCTTCGCTGTGTGCATTACTGGTCAGCAGTTGTTTGCGCAGCAGCACGAGCTGGCCGCGCGCTTTTTCGATGGCAGCTTTCAGGCGTTCCAATTCTTCGTCAGGATCGTCACAACTCTCATCGACGATCACAATTTCTGAGCGCTTTAGCTGAAAGACCGGTCCGATTGCAATCCCGGGCGCTGCAGGGATTCCTCTGATCTGGTTGGCTGGCATAGCGCTGCGGGATTGTACGGCGCTGGCCTGGGCTGGCTGCACCTGCCCTTTGCCATCTGTACTTTCCGGGGCAGGTTTTTGCACGGCTGAAGCTTGCCCCAGCTGGTCACCCTCGCCCAACCCGGATGCCAGGGCGGCTTCGATTTCTGCCATGGCGGCATCTTCGTCTTCGCCATCTACCAGGATGCTGATCTGGCTGCCGCGCTCCGCACCCAGGGTGAGCATGGAGATCAGACTCTTGGCGTTAGCCTTCTTTTCTCCATGCAGCACCCGGATATCCGACTTAAACTGCTTGGCGATGTTGACAAAGGTTTTGGCAGGGCGGGCATGCAAACCGGTCGGATTCCGGATGACCACATCTAATTGTTTCATGGATTACTCCACTGGGTTGCTGCTCAGGTATTTCAGGATAATGTCCGGGTCGGTGGTTTCAACGAGTAAGCGGGTCGTATCATCGTCTTCGATAGCCTCTGCCAGGCTTGACAGCACGCCGATGTGTTCGTCAGACTGTGCGGCTATGCCAATCACCAGGTAGGCTTTCTCGTCCTCGTCCCACAGAACGCCTCCGGGAAGCTGCAGCACGGAGATGCCGGTTTTGAGGATGTGATCGCGATTCTCGAAGAGACCGTGAGGAATGGATACCCCGTTGCCCAGGTAGGTGGACATGCTCTCCTCTCGGGCAAGCATGCCGTCAACATAGGCAGGCAGTACGCAGCCTGATTGCACCAAAAGCTGACCGGCCTGGCGAATCGCATCCGACCGGTCCGCGGCGCTGGCTTGAAGCTGAATCCGTTCTTTCGATAGGATCGCCATGGTCACACCGCGGAAGCCACGATATCCGTCTTATCGACAAAAGCTTTTACCAGGGCATCAAAAACCGGATCGTTGAAAAAGTGATTGAACGTTACAACAACTGCATTTGGGACTTTACTTGCAGCAACCTTTGCCAGGCTCTTATGCACCACCACGAGCTGGGCATCAGCCGGGACATCTCGCGCCGGCTTATGCATGACGGCGACGCCTTCAATTTTTGCGGCTTTCAGCTTCTTTTTCAGGGCGTTGACACTCATGAGGCTCGACCCCATGCCGGCTTCGCACGCAAAGATAATCAACTTAACCTCAGATGCAGGAATAGACTGCGCCATTAGAATTCACTCCTTCCTTTTCTTCTAATGTCTCTTTCTTCGGGAAGACATTCTTATGAATAGTCACTTGATGCGGCTGGCGATCAAGTTGAAGGCAGGTGCAGGTTGGTGCCATGCTTGCAGATGCTGCACCTGCCAACGGGTGCAAATCCGGATCAGTCTGCCAGACCGGGCACGGTACCCATGCTCATGGCAGATTCTTCATCTTCTGCTTCCACAGGAACCGGGCGTACGCGCAGGATGAGTACACCTACCAGGAACGATACCACTGCTCCGATCAGCACACCGGTGAGCACAGCAAAGTGCTGTCCGCGCGGGATAACCGCCAGGTAAGCAAAGATGGAACCCGGCGAAGGCGTGGCTACCAGCCCGGCGCCGGTGATCGTGAACCACAGGTCAGCCGCGAAACCGCCAGCGATCATCGCCAGGATCATGATGGGGTGCGCCAGCACGTACGGGAAGTAGATCTCGTGGATGCCGCCCAGGAAATGAATGATCATCGAGCCGGGAGCCGAATCCTTCAGCATTTTCTTGCCTGCCACATAAAAAGCAACCAGCAGGCCCAGACCGGGACCCGGATTGGTCTCCAGCAAGAAGTGGATCGCCTTCCCAGACTGTTCGACGGCTTGCACGCCCAGCGGCCCAAGTACGCCATGATTCAGGGCGTTGTTCAGGAACAGCACTTTGGCAGGCTCAATAATAATGGCTGCCAGCGGAAGCAGGCGGGCATTGACCATGGCATCTACCAGGCTTCCCGCTGCATTGCTAATGCTGGTTACCACCGGGGCGATGAGCACATTGCCAAGCAATGCCAGGATCACCGCCAGGATTCCGGCTGAAAAATTATTGATGAGCATCTCGAAGCCGATCGGAATGCGCTCTTCCAGGGACTCGTCGATCTTCTTGATCAGCCAGCCGCCCAAAGGGCCCATGATCATGCCGCCCAAGAACATGGGAATGTCCGCTCCGACAATGACACCCATGGTAGCAGCCGCTCCCACGACGCCTCCACGTACACCGTGCACCATCTTACCGCCGGTGTAGCCGATCAGTATGGGGAGCAGGTACACGATCATTGGCCCCACCAGTGCGCCAAATTTCTCGTTGGGGATCCAGCCGGTAGGTATGAACAAAGCCGTGATCAGACCCCAGGCGATGAATGCGCCCATGTTCGGTATGATCATACCTGCCATAAAACCACCTAACTGCTGCAACTTTTCTCTCATGTCTTTTCTCCTCTACATCTAGATTAGATTCCCTGAGCAATGATCTCGGGTCGGAAATTGGGAGGATCTTGGGGAAACCTCCCGTATTACAAGCAACGGTCGGAGCGTTGCATCGTAACCGGAGAAAGAGTCAACGCAAGAATTGTGTGATGGCATCGATATCTTGCGGCAGAAGTAATGGGTGTACCTGCAGCACAGTAAAGTTTTCTGTAAAGCTTTTCGGCAGCGGTACCGTCGTCAAGATCAAATCGGCGGTGAATGCGATTTCTGCATTAAGCTCACGCAGCGAGACCACTTTGAGTTTGCCAAAATGCGGAAAACGAGCTTCCAGGCGGGCGACCAGAAGCTGGGCAGTTGCCATTCCACTCGGGCAAACCACAATCACACGCCGCAGGTGGTGCGGGCGAGCCCGGATGAAAGCAGCCCGCAGCAGCGCGGCCAGGTTGTTCACCTCGCTGGCAGGCAGAGCTATCCGGGTATGCCCTTTGATCAGTCCGGCCAAATCACCGGCCACCTTGTTCTCGAATTCGTACTGTTCGGGAAGCCCGGAAGCGTTGAGACGGGAGGGAAACCACAGCTCGAAGCGCTGGCGCAGGCAGGCAGGAATCACGTGATTGAGCAGACCATCGCGCAGCGTGCGGTCTTCACGCAGGTCTGGCAAATCGAAAGCCTCGCAGATATGCTCGATCAGGCGGTTGATCAGCTCAGCATCTGCCTGGTTTCTTTCCAGATCTCCAGGCCAAATCTCGCTGCGCGGTGCTGCCAGGATCTGCATCGCAATCCCGGCGATATCACCGGGCTGCCACTTGCCGCCGGGATGCCAGCCCAGGCGTTTGCTAATTGTTTTGGCAACCATCCAGACCGGCAGAGTTTTCAACCACGCCAGACTGCTCTCGTCCACTTCCAGGTGGCGCCCACTTTGTACTCTGTACGCCAGGATCGCCAAAGCCAGTGACAGGTGCAGCACAGCATCGTCGGTAAACCTGCCGCCCAACTGCTCCTCGGCGTAGGCCACCTGACCGACCACGCGCTGTGTGTTCCACTTATTCAGGATTTTGCTGGCCTCAGCCACAATGGGCAGCAGGTCGATATCTGCTGCGAGGGTAAAGGTCAACCCCTGCGCATAACTCATTTCAGCAATCGGGTCGCTGAATGGCGTTTCAGCCCAGATCAAAGCCGCCAGGATCTGCTGAAGTTTATTCTCCCCAGCGTCGACGACAACCCCAAAATTGGGTTTGCGTACCAGAGTGATACCCCAGGCTGCAAGCCAGACTTCGATTTCATCGAGATCTTTGAGGATCGTCGCTCGCGAAAGCTGCGCCAACTGCTGGAGCTGCTGCAGGTGTAATGGTCCGTTGTTGTGCGCCAGCAGGAGCAGTGACAGAAGCTGCTGGCGCTGCCCGGCAGAGAGGATCAGCTGCATGCTAGAGCGAGAGGAGATTTCGTGCTGCAGGGCGTGGGATTGTTCCGGAGAGCACTCCAATTCAACCCCAACACCGGGAGTGGCTTTCAGAGAAATATTTTGCTGCGCCAACCAGCCCTTTACACCAACCAGGCTGTACGTGACCTGGCGAGGTGAAAGTGACATTTGCGAGGCGATATCTGCTGCGCCGAGCGGGGAGCTCGAATTCAGTAAGATCCTGAGAATATCGCGCTGGCGAGTGGTTAGAGATACCACTGTCACTCCTGGCTAATAAAAAGTGGAAACGCGGCGCTGACCTGTACTTTTACAATTGTCATTATAGGTCAGGTATTCGTAAATAAATCGGGCAATTGTACTCTCTTTTCGTAGAAAAGTTGTGACAAAAGTGATTTATTTCTTTATCATTGCAGTGTGCTAATGGAGTTTATGTGTGTTAAACTTGTGTGCGAAAAATGGCCCGCTGACCCCCATGCGCTTCGGGCTTGCAAGCATCATCGAATTCAGAAAGAGGGCCTGTATGCCTGTTCATCGCGATACGTATGCTGTCAATGTCGCCGGTGTGCGCCGAGAGCTGCCGCTGTTCGAGGTTGCGCCTGGCGTGCGCATTGCTGTGCTCAACATACTGGGTGACACCGAGCTGGTGCAGGCTTGC
>JBGSTO010000163.1:0-2801 GCA_041736465.1 Anaerolineales bacterium
ACAGGTCGGGCAGGTCTTCGGCGGTGGCGGAGGAGCGCACGGCGACCGGGAAAGCCTCTCCTGCTGCGGCGCCGGGTTGGGTTGGTACCAGCTCGAGGAAAGCAGCCCGGACAGCGGACTGGATCTGCTCCGGCATCGTCCCAGCGGCGAAGGCCGAGCGGATGGCGGCGGAGGCGGCTTCCAGGGAGGCGGCTTCCTGCCCGGAAACGCCTTCGAGGGCGGCTTGAATGGTATCTTCCAGCCGGTTGCTGGCGGTGTAGGCGCGATAAGCATCTGTGGAGAGGATAAAGCCGTCTGGTACGGGGAAACCAGCATGGGAGAGCCGCGCCAGGTTGGCGCCCTTGCCGCCGGCGGTGGCGAGGGAGGCGTGTGGGGAGGTGAAGGGGAGTGTGAGCATAGGAGTATTATGGCATAGAATACTCCATCCACGAATCAATATTTTTTTATATCGTATATACTCTATACTGTCAGGCGGCTTATAAACGATCCTTAGGAGTAAAAAGTGTGGCAACTCTTCACCTGATGGTTGGACTTCCTTGTTCAGGGAAAACAACGCTCGCAAAGAAGCTTGAACATGATCGGTCTGCACTTCGATTGACACCCGATGAGTGGCAGCTTGGTCTTTTTGGTCAAGATGCGGAGGAGCCAGAACATGATGCCCGGCATGATTTTATTGAGGTTATGCTATGGAATATCGCGAGCAGAGCGTTGGAATTGGGAACGAATGTCATCCTCGATTTTGGCTTTTGGGCACGAGAAGAACGCGAAGATTTCCGGCTGCGGGCTCAACGCCTTGGAGCCAGCAGTGAAGTACATTTTCTTGATGTACCGGAAGATGAGCTATTGAGGCGGCTTGCGGTCAGGAATTCGCAACCTTCACAGGAGAGCTTCCACATTTCCGAAGACAGTATGAAGCGTTGGATAGCGTTCTTCCAGAAACCGGCACCTGAAGAACTTGATGTGAAGACGAGGTGAGGACTAGGGGAGCGGAAATCGTGTGCCTGGTCACTCTAATCCGAGCAGTTCTGAAACGGTCACCAGCCGGTATCTCTGTTCCCGCAGGTAGGCGATCATCTCGGGCAGGGCCTCGGCGGTGTGCCAGCCGCGGCCGTTGGCGTGCATGATGATGATCGAGCCGTTCTGCACGTTCTCGCGCACGATTTGGTTAATGTGATCTGCCTGGTTGTCATACACTGGGTCGGCGGTGACCACATCCCACTGGATGGTGTACAGCCCGTGGTAGGCGATCACGCTTAACGACAGGTCGTCGTACAATCCGGCAGGCAAGCGGAACAGGCGCGGCTGGACGCCGGTCATGCGGTAGAGGATATCCTGGGTCTTGAGGATCTCGGCGCTGAGGGTGGCTTCATCCAGTCCGGGGAAATCGGGGTGGCTCCAGGAGTGGTTGCCCAGCTCGAAAAGCGGATTCTGCGCCAGAAGCTGCAGCTCAGCGGGGTGGGTGCGCGCCCAATCCCCGCCCATGAAGAAAGTGGCAGGCGCCTGGGCTTCGTTTAGCGCAGCGTAGATGCCCGTATCGAAGCCCGCAGGGTACTCCGGTTTCTGGCACAGATCGAAGGTCAGCGCTACGGCAGGGACATCGCGGCTGCCGTTTGTGATGAAGTGAACTGCGATGTGCGGAAGCGCGGGGGCGTGTTCGGGTGGTGCGCCGAGAGTGGGTGTTTCCGAAGGGATGGCGGTGGCGGTCGGTGAAGCTGTTTGGGTGATGGCCGGTTCTGGTGTACGGGATTGGGTGACCGTCAGGCTGGGCGCGAGCGTGGGGGAGGGCGTGTGGGAGGCAGGCAAGACTTTGGGCGTCACAGCCTGGGTAGCAGTCGCGGCAAATCTATCCGGGGCGATTGCCCGGCAGGACAGTGCGCTGAAAACCAGCAAGCACGACATCCCAAACAGCGCGCGCATGGCGCCCTTGCGACCGGCGCGGGCAAGGGTGGTATGCGGGGAGGTGAAGGGGAAGGTGCGCATGGAAGTATTATGGCATCGAATCCGCTTTCAACAAGCTCGTGTGCAAGGCTGCGTCAATAAAACACAAAGCACACTAAGATTCTGCACAAAGGCCACAAAGAGAACATTAATTTATTCTTAGTGAACTTTATGCCTTCTTGGTGTTCTTTGTGTTTCAGTTTTTTAGTTCACAGTCAAACCGATGCTTTCAGCGCCTCCGCCATGGCGCGGATATGCTCCGGCGTGGAGCCGCAGCAGGCGCCGATCAGCTTTGCGCCGCGAGTGCGCATATCCACGGCGTACTGCGCCATGATTTCGGGCGTGCCGTCGTAGACCACCTGCCCGCCCTGCTGGCGCGGCAGACCGGCATTGGCCTTGGCGACCAGCAGCGCCTGCGGGGCGGCGGCTTTCATCTTGTCGATCACCTGGGCCACTTCCGCCGGACCGGTGCCGCAGTTGGCGCCGATCGCCAGCAGATCGAGGCTTGACAGCGCCTGCACCGCCTGCTCGGGGCGCACGCCCATCATGGTACGGCCGCGGGCGTCGAAAGTCATGGTGGCGGCAATGGGAACATCCACACCTGCCTCGGCAATAGCGCGGCGCGCCCCGGCGATGGCAGCCTGCACCTCGTTCAGGTCGGACATAGTCTCGATCCACAACAGGTCGGCGCCGCCGGCGATCAGCCCGGCAGCCTGCTCGGCGAAGGCTTCTTCGGTCAGCTCCACGGTCAGGGGGCCGTAGGGCTGCAGCAGCTCGCCGGTCGGTCCGATCGAGCCGGCGACCAGCACGGGGTGAGCGGCTTGCTCGGCTTCCTGGCGGGCGATGGCTGCTGCGGCACGGTT
>JBGSTO010000494.1:0-7270 GCA_041736465.1 Anaerolineales bacterium
TTTTGCCTTACCTCGTTGAACAGCCGGTGGATTTCGGCGCGGTGCAGCAGCAGGCGGCGCGGGCGGCGCGGCTCGTGGTTCAGGTTGCCGGCGTGGCTGTAGGGGGCGATGTGCGCATCCTCCAACCAGGCTTCATCACCATCCAGGCGCACACAAGCCTCTGCCAGGCTGATCTGTCCGGCACGGAGGGACTTGATCTCGCGGCCCTGCAGGGCAATGCCCGCCTCGTAGGTATCCAGAATGAAATACTCGTGGTGGGCTTTTCGGTTCGTGGCAACAACTTTTACATCTTTAGCGCTCATAGCCTTGAGATTGTAACATAATGGATGACGCGGCGCGTAATAGAATTGTAAGGTGAGCCGGTTTTCTGGGCGGCTGAATTGTATCACCTTTGTTTTCCGGTAAACCAGAGGACTGGAATTACAGTTGGCTCGTTGCCTTTTCCCCCAACCATTGGATTGCATAGCTCGGGAGATGGTTATTACGAATTTGTTCGTAAAGCTGTACGGTCTCCGGCATCGGAGTGATCTTCAGCTCACGCTGTAGGATTTTCCTCAGGATTTCATACTGGCGCAGCGCCCTTTCGCGCTGCCCCACCTCTGCCATCACCCACATCAAACGCCGGTGAGACAGCTCGTGCCAGGGCTCCAGTTCGACCATCCGCAAGGCACACGCCAAAAGCCTGTCGTACTCAAGGTTGGCTTCATAATCGTTCGCCAGCAAAGAAAGGGCAAGCATCATCTGGCGATGGCAGCATTCCTGGTTAATCACCTGCCAGTCGGTAAACTGTTCACAATCCGGCAAAGTGAAGCCCTCTAACAACTCGCCGCGGTTGAGCTCGACAGCCGTTTGCAGGCTTTTTATGCAGTCATTGCAAAGACCCACGCCTGCCGGGTGGTGGGACGAGCAAGCCGAGATGCGCCTCAGGAACTCGGCTACATCGATCCAATGGTCGCTGGCTGGGTTAAACTGCACCTGGTTGGGCGTAATGATCAGATAGGGTTCGGACTCGGAGGAAAAGCAAAGCATGTTTTGAAGCTGGTAGAGCGCCTGGCGCAGGCTGTGCAGCGCGGCAACCTGAGGGCGCTCGCACCAGAATAAATTCGCCAGGGCTTCGCGGCGGTGCGGGCGATCGGATTCCAGCGCCAGGTACGACAGCAAAGCACGGGTCTTGTCTGTCCCGAAATTGGTCAGGGGTCTTCCATTCAGTTCAACTCGGAAGCCGCCGAAAAGGTGGATGGCCTGGTGTGACATTCCTCCCTCCCTGATGCCTATTTCTTTTTTTGTTCCTTTCCACTCTGGTAAATATATTATATAGCATTATTACGATATCCAAGCGTATTTGACGAATTTTTGACGCTTAATTTGTATAGACAAGCTGTATCTCACTGACCTGCGGCTGTTGCCTCTGAATCAATCTCGAAATTGCATCTATAGGCGTGCATGGAGGGAGAAGTGAGAAGATGGAGTGCAGGCGCCCGGGGGATGCCGCGATCGCATGCTTTCTTGCTGCGCTGCTGGCAAGAGCCGGGAGGAATCCTCGGTGAAAGATCGGAATGGCGTTACTGCCTTACTCATATTAGTAGAAATCGCCGGGTAATCGGCTTTGCGGACCTTGAAGACGTGATGGCTTACCTGCGCCAGGCGCTGGAAGGCGAAGAGAACCAGCAGCCCGGCGTTCATGATGATGAGACTCACAAGGAGATATCGAGATGAACCGCTGGATGAATAAAATCCTGATCGTCGTGCTGTTGACATCCATCGTCCCCGGGGGGTTCATGCCAGTTTCTGGCTCGACTCCCGACCAGACGGAAGCTCAGTCATTTACGCCTGAAACCAAAACCGGCATGCCCGGCTGGCCGATGCCGGCGAAGCCCATCCCGCACCACGAGCCGGGAAAAGCCTCGAAAGCAGCCAGTTATACCACCCAGGTTAAACGCGCCAATGAAGAAGGCATCCTGGAGACTGTCCAGATTGCAGGATTGGATGCCATCGCAGCCGATGGTGGAGATCCATTTTCCGGGAACTATACAATGGTCGAGAAGGACCAGCTGCTGAGAAGCGCATTCGCCAATAATACGCTTGAGGTGAACACGTTGGCGATCTCACCCACCATCACAGACATCCCAGGCAGCCAGCGCTACTTCGGTAATTACCCGGCAAACGATATTGCCGCCGGCGACCTGAACGGGGATGGGGTAAACGAGCAGATTGCTGTCTGGATGGGGGACCAAAACCACATCATCCTGGCGACCGGCGAGATGCCGGGAATGCCTGGAAAGACTACCTCCGCGCCGGCTGCGGTGTTCAGCGGCGCGCCGCTGGCTGGGTATGCGCTGGATTTTGATGGCGTGGATGATGGCGTGGAAGTCGCACCCGGCATCAATCTGGCAAATGCCTCCTTCACCGTCGCCTTCTGGGCAAAACGATCTTCCATCGATACGGCTGATATGGTGGTTACCCAGGGTACAGCCACCACCAACCAGTGGCTGCACATCGGGTTCAGGGCTAACAATCAATTTACCTGTGCATTCTATTACAATGATCTGAACACTCCCGTATATACCGACACCGGTTGGCACCATTGGGCCTGTACATATAACGCGACAACCAACTTGAGGTCTATATATAGGGATGGGGTGCTGGTAGCCCAGGACACTGCCGCAGCAGACTACCAGGGCAGCGGTACGCTGTACATCGGTAAGCGAGCGCCGAATGAATACTTCTTCCATGGGACCATCGATGAGGTGGGGATCTGGAATGAAGCCCGCACTCCAGACCTCATAGCGGTGGATCCATTCCGGAATGTCCCAGATGGGGCAAGTCTGCTCGCCTACTGGCATTTCGACGAGGGATCCGGTACGACCGCGCTGGATGCTTCGGGCAACAATCACGCTGGCACACTGGTCAATGGGCCGTCGTGGACTCCAGGGGACAGGCCCCAGGAGGATATTCAGCTTCTGGCACGCGGCTATGATGCGTCATTGTGGCACTGTTTTTATGATGTGGAAACCAACCGCTGTTTGAGCTGGAACAATGCCGCCGGCGGCACCTGGCTCTCTGCTCCTGCCGCTGCTTCACTGGGGCCAGACCAGTTTGATGCATTTGTCATCGGGACCGATAACGAAGCCTACCGGCGTCACTGGGCTTTGGGCTGGAGCGCAGGCTGGCAGCCGGTTGGCGATTGGCCCTTCCCGGCGCCGGCCTGGACCATACCGCTTCCCGAGCTGACTGCGCCCGCCGCGGTAGCTCGCGGCAGCGGCATTGACCTGTTCCGCCTGGGTCCCACCAATACATTGTATTGGTACAACGGCAGCAGTTGGCAAGATATGGGGGGCATGCTGGCATCCGGACCGGGAGCGGTTTCGCTCTCCTCCAGCCATATGCAGGTCTTCGCCCGCGGCGTGGACGATGCCCTGTGGACCCTCGCTTACAACAGCGGCTGGGGAAGCTGGCAGCGTCTCGATTTGGGCGGTATGCCCGCCGGCGTTGCCATCGCCTCCGCTCCGGCGGTCGTTTCGCCGGCTTCCGGTCAGATGGCGGTCTACGTGCGCGGCTCGGACAACCAGGTCTGGTCCGCCCTGTACAACGGCAGTAGTTGGGGCAGTTGGACTGCCGGCGGCGGCGAGCTGGCCTCTGCTCCAGGCGCCTCCGTCGTAGCGGGCGCAGCCTACCTGTTCGCCCAAACTGCAGCCGATCTGCTGCAAACCAGCCAGGCCGGGCCCGCCTGGCAAGAGCTGGGTGGATTAAGCGCGTGCTGCACGCTCAATGATACCGGGATTGTCGCGGTGAGGAGAAATTGGTACGATTTTCTAGACTACTCGCTGGATATCGAGACCGGCTATTTCTGGGGGGATGGGCGCAGCCAGGTAGCGCTGGGGCATTACTCTGCCGCGAACGAGTACCAGGTGGCTCTGTATGACATCTCCGATAATCGAGATGCTCCAGGTTTTACGCTCGAGCCGGTAGATCAGCTAACCATCACTCATACCGTAGACTGGGCTCGATTAATCACCGGCGATTTCCTGGATGGGGACGGTCAGGATGATATCGCTCTCGTTACCACCTGGGGTGCTTCCTATACTGTGGAAATCTTGGGTTTTTCCCGTGGAACTCGAACCCTGAGCAAGGTAGAAGATTACACCGCTCCGATCACTGCTGGCGCGTATTTTGAGGGTACTCTCGGTCTCGCCGGCGGCGATTTCGACGCCGATGGTCATGATGAGCTCGCTGTGACAACGGTTTGGGTTGAAAACGTTGAATTTGATCCTCTGGATTGGCAGTGTGGTTTGCAACCATTCTGGAGGTACCATGCCCACACGAGACTTTACGATGTAGATAAATCACCTGATTATAATCTTGTCGATTCCCGTATTGAATTCGAGTACACCAGGGATGTAAAAAGAGATCTTGGCAGTGTGTATAACATCGGTCTTGCGCTCGCGGCTGGAGACCTCAACGGCGATGGGCAGGACGAGCTCATCCGGACATGGCCCGACCACTTTGAAGCCGGGACGTTTGATTGCAATACGATATTTTATGATTACGTTGCAGAAATTGCAGACCGGTTCCACCGAAAACTCCAAGTGATCACGCTGCCCGAAAACGCTGACCCGGACCACAATACCTGGCCAGATGATTTCGATGATAGTGTAATCACACCAGTAACCGTAAAAGGTTACACTCAACAATCTTACACCGACCGGCTGGCGTCCGGCGATTTCGACCGCGATATGGTCAGCGAGTTCGTCTGGCAGGTGGCAGACAATACCCCAGCCCAGACCTTGTTTGCCTACAAGTTCAATCCAAACAGCCAGGTGTACGAACAAATCGGGACGAAAGCGGTGGGCTGGGGAATCTATCCACACCTGGTGACCGGCGCTTTCACCGGCGAGAGCATCCGGGTGGGGCAGCCTACCCACCGTTTCCAGGAAAGAATGACCACCCCCGTCGCATTGGTCAATTTACCGCCCCATCACCAGGATATCATCAGGGATGGAAGTGGTATTCGGGTGATCGACTTGTTCGACAGCGCTTACGCAACCTATCGAAATGTCTCGTCCACAGGCGAAACATTTTCTGCGACATCGAAAAGGGAATGGGAGCTCTCAACCGGTTTTGAGCTGGAAGCCGGAGCGGGCGGTGCTTCTGTAAAAACCAGCCTGGACAATACCTATGGGGAGAATTTCGAAGATTCAACCACCGCGATTCAAGAGCTCGAAGTAGATGCCACGTACACTGCGGATCAAGATGATAAGGTACTTTTCAACCGCACGGATTACCACATCTGGGAATACCCCGTATTCGGTGCAGAGGCAGATAACCCCGCTGAGGCGCAGACCATCTCCGTCATCTTTCCGGTGGTAGAAAGCAACAATCAAACCAACTTGCCAACCGACAGGATCGGTACGCTGTGCGATGAGAGCTTTTACGCTCCTTCCCACCAGGTCAACAATGCCTGGTCCTATGGTCACACTGCATTGAATGATAGTGCATATGATGACCTCGGTGAAAAGATCACCAGTGGTTCCACAACCGGTGGACTGACAGTGAATTTAACGATGTCACAAAATAACGAAGTCACCCGGGAGTCCAGTTTTCATAACCAGATTAGCGCAGGGCTGGAACTCAGCTATGAAAAAGAGTTGGAAGTACCATTAATCGGTAAAGCCTTTGACTTTAGCTTCCAAGCGAAAGCAGATGGCAGCTACAAGCATGAATCGCTGTCAACTTATACATCAAAGGTCACCGAATCAACCGGGGTGGGCGTTTACTGGCCATCGAATCCAGCATCGCCTCGCGTCGATATCTACATGTATTGGGCTAAGGCAGGGTATATGGTGGTAGACTACCTCACCTTACCCGATACTCTTAGAGAGCCCTGGTCATTCTACACCCTGACGGATCCTGCTTTTTCCCTTCCCTGGTATGGCTTCCCCAATCCAAACAACCCGGTTGCACCAACTTGCGGTGCTGCGAAGAAGCTGTTCACCCACGATATCGATATCAAGCCGGCATATGCCCAAATCGGGGACACCGTGACCATCACAGCCACCGTCCGCAACTTCTCCAGCGTAACACCACCCGCAGATGTGCAGGTAAAGTTCTACATGGGTTACCCGGCCAACAGCGATCCGATTACTTCCTGCTCGATAAGCAAAGCCGATCTTGCCCGGATAGAAGGACCAGCAACCTGCTCGGGAACCTGGACGGTGGCCGGCGCATCTGGCGAGGAAAAGATTTATGCTGTGATCGACCCCGGTCAGGCCTTCGACGAGATGCACGACGAAGATGATCTCATCAACAACAACGTGGGGTACGGTCTGCTCTACGCTGCCAACGCCGATTATCTTGACCCAGGCCTGCGGCAATCCCAGGCTTACCAACCGGTTTTATATGAAGAAGCACCTGGCTCCAGGTATGCTCTCTTCGTTCCCACCACCAATATCACTAAAACGGTGCGCTACGAGCTGGTGCCCATCGATTTAGGCCGGCTCTCAATCGTTGGGATTCCGATCCAGGTGCTGGCATATCAAGGCGGAGAGCAGGAACCGGACGCTAACCATGAGTTTGGCCCTACCCCAGCCGGTTTCGAGATTACGTATCATGATTCTGGCCTGTTACCCGGCATGCAGGAGAGCAACCTCAAGCTCTATCGCCTGGATGGAACCTCCTGGGTGGAAGCTGTCTGTCCGGGAAATCAGTACTACCGCTTCCTGGATAACAACGCTATCGCTGTTCCCATCTGCCAGACGGGTACTTTCGCCCTGAGCGACAATCCGCCCGACCTGTTGCAGACACATTTATTCCTGCCTATGATCACTAGATGAACAGCGGGTTGTTGAATTTGACATAGAACGGGATGGTAGATGGGACGATACCTGTTTATCCTGCGCAGCAAATAACTCACCAGGATTGGTAGGCTACTGACCGGGAAGGATTGGTAAAGGGATGGAACGGCGACCATGCCGTTCCATCCCTTTCGTTTCCAGCAGCGAGGCAGGATTCGAGGCGAGAATTTTCAGGTTACGGATTCATCACTTCAGCCAGACGTACCTGGATGCGACCCCAGTCCGGAAGCAAGATGTTGGCGCCTTGGTCAGTGACGTAAGGGGTGACGTCTTCGCGCCCGATGGTCAGGCTGCGAATGCCGTCCGGGCCGGTGCGCAGCAGCGCCAATCCCAACCGAGGCCACATCCAGGCGGGTAGGTTGGTATCCACGGCGCGCAGCGCAGCGACCATCACCGCCGGCAGGCGGAACCAGGAGCGC
>JBGSTO010000498.1:0-14487 GCA_041736465.1 Anaerolineales bacterium
GGCACCCTTCAGCAGTGGGGAGGTGGTTTAATCGCCTCCCCTGCAGCAGATCCACTCTCAGCAGCTCGTGATCCACAAACCGCCGTAAATCACATCACAAAATCAGCCGCACCCCCAGCAGCGCAGCATAGGTGCGGATCTGCCCCGCTCACCGGCTGCCCGTCCGGATCTGCTCGCCCAACTCCCTGCCAGGCTCGAGCCTCGGGCGCATGCAGAGCCACTGCCTGGCCAGCTCCCCCCGCGGCCTGCAGCTCTCAGCAGCTCTTCGCCCATGCCCCGGGTCCTGCCCTCCCGCCTGGTGCAATCCCCCCTTAAGCCGTTACCCCCGTTCGCACCAGGTGCAAACCCAGAACACACCAGGGAGAATACACCAGCTCGCACCGCCTGCAGGCCCGGCTTCGAAGCCTCCCTGCTGCCCCGGATCCGGGCCGCCTGACCTCTCACTCACCAGCGCCAGGCCGATCAGCTCACCGATCGCCGCTCAGCAGCCACACCCCCAGCCCTCCGCCTGGCCAAGCCCTGACCTGGCACACCAGGCCAATTCCAACCCTTTCTACAGAACAAGTGAGAATTTTTGCCACCACTGCTACCCGGGGTGCGGCGCCGAACAAAAAATAAGGTGTATAGGGGGGTACCCCCTGCCAACAAAAAGGTTTCATGTCAGAGCGAGCCTAATATCTCACATAATCAACCGCTGTATCGTCGTCTTGTTCGTAGGCGCCAATATACTGCGTTGTGGTCTTCGGATCTGCATGCCCCAGCAGTGCCTGGACCAGTAGCAGGTTGGCCCCGTTGTCATAAGCATTCCGTGCACAGGTGCGCCTAAGATCATGCGGACTGAGCCGGTTCTCCCCCAGCTGGGGCGCCAGCCCAGCGGCAGCGCCGTACTCTGCAACCAGGCGCCCGAGCACAGACGAATTGAGCGCCCTTCCAGTCGTTTTGCCCCCCTTATTCAGGTTGTAAAAGAGTGCACCGCTGCCCTGACCAAAAGCAATATCAGGATCCAAAGCATCCAACCACGCCAGCAAACTCTTAAACAAAGTATCGTGAAGCTTGATCCGGCGAGTCTTCTTCCCCTTCCCCTCCAGCACAATCCACCAGCGCCCCCCGTCCTGGCGGAAATCCTGCAGCTCCAGCTTAGAAACTTCTTCCACTCGCAGCCCAGCAAATAACATCAGGTCGATCAATGCTAAATCCCGCTTAACCTTCCGGTCAGACCGGGCCTGCAGCTGGATCGTGGCCCGCAACTTACGCACTTCATCCGGCTTCAATCGGCGCCCTACAGGCTTTTCATCCCGGCGCTGGCGCCGTCGGTAAGCCTTGAGCCCCATGTTAACCGCCTGCTCCTGGGTCAGTACCCCGTCCCTGAAAGCAATTTCCAAAAACGTGCGTACAGCTGAGCGCCTTAGTGCCAATGTTTTCCTGCTATCGCCCTTTGCTGCTCGCCAGCTCGTGAAGTCATCCAGCACGCCAGCATAAACGGTTCGAAGCACCCCAGCTAGGCCTCGAAACTCCCAGACAGTTTTGCGGCCATCCTTGCCTGCCCTGGCCAGCGGGCGCCAATCCATCGGTAAATGCGTGCTCAACCGCTCCCCAAGATATTCCAAGAAAAGGCCAACTGCTGTTTGATAAGCCCGGGCTGATTTTTCACTTTCGGCGGATGCAGTCAGATAAGCACTGACCAGCTCAGCCAAAGGCCGCTGCAGCGCTACTTCCGGGCTCACACTGGAGAGCTCACCAACACCATTCAGCCATTCCAGAGCCTGGATCCCGATCGCTTGTGCATTAGATTTCGCCAACATTTCCTGCCTCCTAACTGCCTTTCTTGCTCTAAAATAAAAGGGCTATATAGTAGGTTATAAGATGTATTATCACTTATTATAATATCTGATAACAGATAAAAAATCAAGCAATAATTTCGCCAAATGTTTCCCTGCCTTCCAGGCCCCCGATCCCCCCAACCAGCTCACCAACCCTGCTCCGCCTGCCCGCCACTATGTGATCACCTGACATCATGATATGTGATGCCCCCCTTAAAAGAGGGGGCATCACATATGCACATGTGCATGTGATGCGAGCTTTTCAGGCTGCAGAGATTCCTGGAAAAAGAGAAAAACAAATACCCCCGTTTCCCCCACACGTGCGCCCGCTTCGCCCCCCGCAAGAAAAATAGGTATTATGCCGCTGGTGAATTATCAGTTTGAAAGTGTGATGTGCTTTCCCCCCGCCGCGCCCTCATCACGCCGGCGCCCGTTCTTGCTCCGCCAGGTATTCCACAATAAGGCCCAGCGCCTTGAACCAGCGCCCAAACCGCTCCACGCACTTAGCGCAGTACAAACCAGAGATTTCAGGCTCAGCAACCATCTCGTAATTCTTTCCGACATTCACTGCCGAAAAGACCTGGCCGGACGTTTGCCAGTTCTCCCCAAAATCCTCAGAGCACCAGGTGCAAATTTCATCTTCCCAGACCCCTGCCAGAAAAACAAAGCGAGTGGGGATCGTAAATCGCCTCCCCACAACCTGATAAATACAATCATTCAGGTGCTTCTCGATCCCACCCGGATAATCCCACCCCAACCGCAGCGCCTCACGCACCCGCCGGTCGTCGATCGACCACGGATCAAACTTATCTGGGGCCTCTTCCGGTAACTCCCCGATGCTTTTCTTTTCCGGCTCCAGCTCCCGTTCTGGAATGGGCAACTGCGGCAGCCGTGGGCGCAGCATCTCCGGCAAGAGCGCCCGGTTTTTTAAATATTTCACCGCCCGCGAGAATTCCCAACCGTTTTGCTGGATTATCCACGTCAAAACGTCCCCCTTCAGGTCCTGCTCTTCCCAAACAAAACGCTGCTTCTCAACATCGACCACCAGGCCAGGCGCATCAAGGCAGCGCCAAAACCGCTCGTTTCCATCCCGGATAAACTGGTGCCCAAACTCCTCAATCACGTCCTCGAGCCGGTTCTTGTCCTTTATCTCTCGTAAATCGTCCATTTGCAGCCTCCAATCTTCTCAGGGCAGGTTATATATCTTGCTTTTCTGCTTGCCCTCTGTAACCTTGAGCTTCCCGTTCTTCACCAAGGCTGCAATCCGCTTTCGGACCGTCACATCACCCACCCCCGAGCGCTCGCAAACCGCTGCGCGCAGCGCCGTTTGGTTCAAGTCCGCTTCCTCCGCAACCACATCCAGGATAGTGTTATCAACCTGCGCATTGATATCCTCGACCTCCCAGCCAAAGAAACGCGCAATCTCCAGCTCACGTGTACCAGCCTTATGCTCGAATGTCCACAGCCCCCCCAATGTGTCGAAATCTGCCCCGCGGATCGCCACCGGCACCGCCAAAATCCTATCTCTCGAAAGACCATCCCGCTTGACCAAAATTGCCAGATCCAGGTTTGCCAAAATGGATCCATGCCCCCGCAAGCTATCCCCTGAATCCCCATACTTGCCGGCATTTTTCACCTGGTGGTGGATCAACCCAATTGTGGCGCCTGTCAGCTCGCTGATCGTCCGATAATTGGCCATCACCTCCGCCACCTGGCTGCTGTTTTCATCGGCCCCGCCCAATGTAGCCCCGAAATGGTCGATAACCACAAATCCAGCCTGGTAATGTTCGATCCGCCGCTGCAGGTTGCCGATCTGGGCTTTATCATTGGCCTCGAGCATTGGCAAAGGCATAGACGTAAAGCTAAGCGGGGTATCCTCCGCCAATCTCCGCGCCCGCCCGAGAGCCGCAAACCGCTCTCGCATGCGCCGCTCACCGTTTTCGAAATCAACCCACAACACCCGGGTTGGAACCGTCGTATACCCCCCTTCTTGGCTTGCCAGAGGCAGCCAATTCTGCCCGGCTGCGACACAAACCGCCAAATCCATCACCAGAATACTTTTCAGGCTTTTAGGCGCCCCATAAAACATCAGTACGCTTGGTTTGGGGATGATATTGGTCACCAGCCATTCTTGCGGCGATAACGGCGCGTAGATCTCCTGAAACCCCCGAAACACCCACGTATCCCGCATCGCTGCCTGGTCAAGGTCGATCTGCGGGCTGCTCCGGTCCACGTGCTCGATCAGCTCAAACCAACCTCTGCCAAGACATTCCGATCGGAAACGAAATTCTCTCCGGTCATAATCTTTCCCCTCGGTCAGAACCCGATAAGCTACCTCCCGGTGGTCGTAACTGAGCGAATCCAAAAAACGATAATCCGGATCCGGCTGATTCGCATCCAGCAGCTTGGCAAATATCACCGCAATTCGATCTGCTTCGCTCAGGGTAATTTCAGGCATTGGCGCTTTTCTCGGAATTACCAGGATTCTGTCTCTCGGAATCGGTAGGCAATACGGCCCCCATTTTCTTTGGGCAGCCTGCCTTTACCCACGTCTCCCAACAATCCAGGTCAATGCCCAGCTCCAGCACGTCAAGGAAATCCGGCGCCACTACCAGCAGCCACTCGATTTCCAGCTCATCCCCCTGCTGCGCTCTTCGCACCGCACCCAGCAGCATTGCCCTGGCCAGGCCCAGCAGGCCCCCACTGGGTCTTGATCGAGGCGCTCCACTCAAAGTTCTTGGGCTTCCTTCTCGCAAAGTACCCCGTATTCGTGCGCCGCCCTGGCCCAGGTATTCTGCGATTTCATCAGCACAGCGCCGGGATAAAAATCATTGGCTCGACCTTGCTGGGCCTGCCATTGACCTTTAGCTTTACCCAAAGCAATTTGCAGAGCTCGAATCTCCAAATTAAGCTTGCGCAGCTCAGCGCTGTTTTCAGCCATCTTTTGCTTGTGTGCAAGCTTCGCCGCTTCGTGTGCATTCAGATCAGCATGATAAGCTGAAACATCCAGCCTGGTTATATGCGGGGTTTGCCGCACCATCCCATCCCACTCAGCCATCAGGCCCTGCATTCGAGCCACCAAAGGTTCCAGCTCTCCCTGCAGCCTTTGCTCCTCTGCTGCATATTCCCCCTCGAGCTCCAGCATATACGCCAGGTGTGCCAGCGCCTTTCGCCTGCCCAGCTCGCCGATCTCTCCGGGTAGCGCCAGAGCTTTTCGCTGCAAGCGCTCTTTTTCCGCCCTCAAAGCTGCCCGCCTTTTATCGTCGAGGATATCCGGCAGCTCTTTGTTGATCGTCGAGATTCGAAACTTGACCCTTTTTAGATCCTCCCACGCCGCAATAAATTCTTCCCTCGCAATGTCATACTGTTCTTTTGCCATTTCAACCTCCTGGCCGGCCCGGCCAGAAATGACCCGTCGTCGCCCGTAAAAATTCATTCATGTCGGTTTTTGTTGGAGGTGGATTGCTAAGCCTCCCGGACCCCGCATTCCCCGCTGGCGCCAGCACAGGTCCTGTATATCCCAGCACCAGGTCTCGCGCCTCCTGATAGCCGGCGCCCGCTCGCATAAACGCAGCAATTCGCTCTTCATGCGCCGGCGAGATTTGCCCGCTGGCGCCTATGCCGGCATCGCTGCCTGCTGAAATGCCCCTCCCCGCGCCCTTGCGGATGAAATCATTCATGTTAGCCATTTCTCTTCCAACCTCGCCAGCCCAATTTCCTGGCTATTTCTTGCCGCAGATCTTCTCCGGAAGCCTTCTGGGCCTTCGGAGGCCGGAGTTTTGCCTGCAGCGCATTCCACGCTTGAAGCAAGCCCCGCTCTGCGAGCCGCTGCCTGTAAATGCTCATATCGAGCGCCCCAAATTCGGCTATAACTTCATCCTGGACCGCCTGGAGCGTCTTCTTCAGCTCGTTTTCTTGCTCTTCCAGATTTACTGGTTCACCCATACCTGCCTCCTGCCATTCTTGGGAAATACAACACCGCAGCCGCGGCGATCGCCGGGCCAGGCGTCAAAATATAAGCTGCAATTTTCAAGGTTTCGCCTGGCATCCCCAAGATACATCCCCCCGCCAGGCTGCGCAAGATATTAACACGTCTTGTATTTAACCGTCTTGAGTATTAATACCCCTTTTCCGCCACGCCTCACCCAACTCTAACCGGTCTTCAGACTTCACCCCTAGTTTTTTATATAACCATGTGATAGCACTCTTCACAGTAGTCACCTCTAGCTGAAGTTCTTTTGCAATTTCTTTATTCTGCAGCCCCTCCCACACACATTTTCCCACTCTATACTCTGTATTTGTTAGCTTTTCCAGATCAGGCCTGGTTCGTTCTTTGCCGGACAATTCTTGCTGGGTCAATAACCCTTTCAGCCTTCTCCAAACCGGCTCCAGCTCAGCCCAACACTCCGGATCCTCCCGCACACTCACCAAACATTCCACTTCGCTCGCCCCGTCCGATAGCTCTCTGGCCTTGATCCTGCCCGGCAGGCCTCCCCCTTTTCTCCAGCTCCCACCGCCTTCCAGGGGCACATCACTGACCCTTCCCCCAAAAGCTACCAAAACATTCCATCCAGGCTCAAGCTTCTTCCCCGGTTGTTCATCAAGCACCCGAAAGGGCTTTTGACCATATTCTGACTGCCACTGGACCGCAAGCCGCTCGATCTGTTTCTGGAATTTCGCAGCAGTGCCCTTGAAAAAAAATTCTTCGTATGCCATAAAATCTCCAATCTCTGAGGTTGCGAGGCATGCGAGGCATGCGAGGCATTTGTAGGGTAATTAATAATAAAATTTAGTTCTTAAGAAAAAAACACTAGAATCACCTCGCATGCCTCGCATGCCTCGCATTTAAACATTAAGATTTATCAGTATCCAACAGACCAATACCAGTGTAAATAGCTCTTCCCCTCCCCTTTGCGGAATGATCTCTTCGTGATTTTCCGTCTAGACCTTTAGTTGAGTAGCCACGCTCCTCGAGAGATCTCGAGAAAGCAATGCTACTCAGAATCGAGACATTGCTATCCTCTGCCCAGCTCTTATAGGCAGCATAAAGTTCACCTGCAGCAACAATTGCCAGGTCATTTATGATGCAGCAATCATCCAGAAAAGCACCAAGGATATCTTGTTCCGCTCGATACGCTTGGGTTGCTGTTCTGACCGAATCAGGTGGCTGTAGGCCTAATTTCTGCCATTCCAAACAACCCCGTACTGCCCATGCTAAAATCCCAGGAAGTTCTGTTCGTAGTATTTCAGACAAATGCCGATCGCGCTCTTTTTCCGGAATAGTCACATCGAATCCAATTAGGTGTGGCCGTCGCCAAATTCCCTCGTCTGTGCCCCTTACGGCGGGCCTGTGATTGCCATAGATCCATGGTTTCGCAACTGGATGATATTCAAAACTGTTTTGATGTAAAAGGCGAGCGCGCAATTTGTCACCCCCAGTTAAGTCTTTGATCAAAGACTCATTCAGTCTTTGCCCGTCTCCCAACTCGGAAGCCAGCATGAAGCGCACGCCAGCAAGTTGAGCAACTTCCTCAGGGATCGATTCTGATTTTCTAACCATAAGCGCCTCAGCCCGGGTCTGCATCCCATATTCCCCTAGAATGTCCTGAATCGCTCTGGTAAACGTACTTTTCCCATTTGCACCGCGCCCATACAGAAAAAACAGGCATTGCTCGCCCATGTCACCGGTCAGACTATAGCCCACCGCGCGCTGCAAAAAGGCAATCATCTCTCGATCGCCGCTAAATACGCGGTCCAGAAACTTCAACCAGGTAGAGCAGCTTGCAGCCGGGTCGTAATGCGTGCCGGCTAGCTTGGTCAGGTGTGCTTCCGAATCATGCGCGCGCAGCTCTCCGCTTCGAAGATCTAAAATGCCGTTTTCGCAGTTCAACAACCAGGGGTCTGTATCGAAATTCTCAGGCCTGGCGGACAGCTCGGAGCGTGCTAGGGCAATCATAGCCTCGATGCGTGTTCTGCTCAGGCTGCGGCCCGCCCAGCTCGCCAGCTCTTTCGAGCGCTCATCGTCTTTTGCGTGGGCTGCTTCCTGGTAGATGCTGCGAGCCGTATCTTTCGCTAGGCGCACAACCTGATCGTTTCTGTCGATTGACCAGCGCTGTCCGTCGTAGACCAGCCATCCCCACTCAAAAACCCAGCGCAGCCGGTTCCCATATTGCTTCACAAGCCGATCCGCATTACCGGCATCGGTCAGCGAGCCCATTCTCAGCGCCCATTCTGGCACCGGCACCGTATTTTCCGGAACTTCCGGACCATGCCCATTCCGGCCCGGGGCTGCCCGCAGATCTGCCGGCACCCGGGCAGCGCCTGCAGCTCGCAGGCCTGGCAGTGTTGCGGGCTCCCTTCTCGGGGCGCCGTATGCGCTTCGAAGGCTTGCAAGCGCTTCACCTTCCTCGTAGCCATCACCAGGCACCCGCCTGGCATACTCTGCCATGATGCTTTCAGCTTCGAGCTGGGGTATGCCGCTATCTCGTAATTGGGCAGCCAAAGAAAAGCCGGTTTCATTTCGATTGCCAACGGCTGCCCGCTCCAGGTAATACCGTAGCCAGTAATTGCCGGCGCTTTGGGCAGGCTGCAGCGGCTGCTGGTTGGCCGGCTGGGCAGCTGCAGGCGGCCTGGTTAGCAGGCGGATCTGGTCCAGCAGCCAGGCAGGCGCATCGGTCAGCGGTATTTCGGGCTCATGACCTGGCAACCAGGAATAACCGGCGCCGCTGCAGATATACCCATCGCTTCGAAGATCCAGGCGGGCGCCCAGCTTGCCGGCAGTGTTGGGAATCTTGATTCCGTTGGGCAGCCTGAAAAGAATATGCCAACCTCCGGAGGGTGTGAGCTGAGCAGGACCTGCTATCACTTCCCGGCCGCCGCCATGGGATTCGATCAGCTCGGCCCAGCTCCTGGCGCCGTCTATGCCGTCCTTGCGGTCGATATCTACCGCAAACAGGCTGCTTGGCGCGCAGGCTATACCGACCAGGTTGCCAGGGAATTGCGACCACAGGCGCCGGATCTCTGCCGGGTCATTGGTTGCCTTCTTGCCCCACGCCAGCCGGTAGGGCTCGCCGGTCTTAGGATTTATGCCGCCTGTTTTCACAGGCCTTTTGTCACCGTCGCAGGGAAACACCTTCCAGCTGAGGGCTGCCAGCCTCAGCGCATAATCCACGCCGCTTTCTGGGTATTGTGCTGTTGATTCGCTTTGGGTATAATCTAAATCGGTCATACAAGACGCATCCTTGTGTGCCCACTCCCCCGCCGCCGCCCGGCTCGCCCGCCGGGCTCGGCTTTTTAATGGGCTGAAATAAAATAGCCTGCCATAGTTCACCGCTCGGTGAGCTTGACAGGCCGGGAGGGGCTTGCGGGCTTGTTTGGCTTCTCAGTCCTGTTGCTTGACTTAATCTGCCATCTAGCGCATAATTGCTTTTGAGCGCTTATGCGCCGCCCGCACGCCGCCCCCTGCCTGCCAAGAGCTCAGGGGCGGTTTGCGTTTAATCTGCTGGTAGTATACAACGTCCCCGAAACTTTGCCAAGATTAAAACCTCGTACACCTGTTCTAGCTGCTATTAAAATACAATGGGCCGCAGAGAATCCCTCCCCGGCCCGCCCGTATCATAGCACAAAAGCTCGCCCCCCAGAAACTTGCTGGCGCCCTATTTCTCCAGGTCATAACATCCATCGCATACAGATCCCAGATAAACCCGGCTCCGGTGTCCCTCATCCGGCTCCAGCACATTCCCGCAGTTAGCGCACTGGCGAGCTCCCAGGGCACTCTTGCGCGCCTGGTTGCCCTTCCCCCACTGCTTTTTGCTCAGCCGGTCGGCGATCGCATCGCTTAATCGCTCCAGCCCCAGCTCATAAGCCTGTGGGTGCTCTGGATCGAGCCGCATTGCCCTCAGCTCCAGCTCTACTAGCAGCTCTACCACCCAGGCGGCCCACTCTGCCGGATCTGTCTGGTCCTGGGCCAGCTTCGAAGCCATCATCTGCTTTGCATACTTTGCCTGCTTGGCATCAGCCTTACTGCCCATGACTCAACCCTCCCCGGCGGCAGGTCTATAGCAGCATCCTGCCGCCGGAAATAAACGATCATTCTCCAGGTGATTTTAACGCTGCAGAGCTCGAGCCGCTGCCCAGATCCAGAAAATCAGCGCCAGCAAAGCTACCCACCCCGAGCACCCCGCCAACAGCGCCGGCGCCAGGCGCCCCTGATAAAGGCTGCCAGGCGTAAAGAACATATTGCCGGCGCCGATCAGCGCCGCCAGCCCCGACAGGATCAGCACCACGCCCAACCCTCTCATTGCGGCCTCACACAATCAAGCGCCCAAACAAAATACAAATTCCCGCCCAAAATGACAGGCTGCCACCCGCCAGCCGGCTGGGCTGCCACAACCAGCGCCTGCCCCGGATCCACGGCTGCCCCGGTTGCGGTCTGGTTGGCCCCGCTTGAATCTCCTGCTCCGTAGAAGATCGCTAGGCGCTTTACCGCAATACAAACGGGCTGATTGTAGCCTGCCCCACCCTCGGGCGCTCCCACCAGCTCAGTTAATGGTGGGGGCATGTTAGCCGGGATGGTTGGCGCAATGTAGCCGGGGTTATCATCGGGATATTGCCCCGCCTGAGGTTCTGTCACGGCCAGCGCCCTACTATCGGGCGCCCCGGCCTGCAGGGCTTCGCTTTGCACCAGCTCAGTTAGCACCGGCGGGGTAAGCGGGCTCAGCGGGGCATCTACAACGGGGTTTTGATCGCCCGAGGGCTGCCCTGCTTGCGACTGCTGGGCGGGCTGTACGATCGGCGCCGCCGGTTGTATGCTGGGCAGCTGGACCGCACCGCTCGCCAGCTTGGGCAGCACCAGGCCAGCGCCCACCCCCAAGGCGCCGGTTAGTAAGGTTGTCAAAATTGCGTTCTTAAGGCTGCTCATGTCTTACGGCCTCCTCAGCCGCGTTACTCGATCTAATAGGCGTAACTCGCCCATTCCCGGTATGCAGCGCCCGGCGAGCTCGATATGCTGCCTGTTTGCAGGCTGCATTACAAAACCGCCGCCGCCCATGCCTGCCCGGGCTCATGATCTTGCCGCAGTATTCGCACGGCTTATTCGGGCGTGGGTCTCGTTTCACCTTCGCCCATCTCCTCTGGGGTTTGGGAGGTTCTCTGTTCCCTCCTCAGCCTCTGCGTTATAAACCTGGTGCCCGTTCCTGCCGTAAATCGGCACCTGCTCAACCAGTCGTTTAGCCGCATTCTTCGCCTGGCGCTCGAAGCGTGCCAACGTTCGCCCTTCAACCCGGCTCACCAGGTCAGCGTAGTATCCTGGCGCCAGCTTCTCAGCGATCGCTGCCCGGTTGCGATTCAGCTCCTCGACTGCCTTGCTTCGAGCTGCAATCTCCAGCCTGGCCTCCTCATGCACCAGCCGCCGCTCTTCACGTTTCAGGCTCTCTTCACTGTCTGCCAGGTGATAAACGATATGCCCTAACACGTTCGCAGCGATCAGCACCCACGGCGCCAGCAGCAGCAGCGGATCCAGCCAGCTCAGGTTGACCACATAGAGCGTGTTATGTTTTAGAAGGTCCGCCAGTCCTAGAATCATTGAGCCGATGAAATTCACGCCGATCATCACGTTAGCGGTTGTCTCCTGAATGTCGGTGGTTGCGTTCGGCTGCGCGAAATGCAGCCACAACAGCAGCCCAATCTCGCTTGCGAACAAAAATACGGCTGCCACCAGGTAAGCCGTGGTTCGGTCCACGCCCTGCAGGCTGCCGCTCATGTAGTCCCAAGAGCGATATGCCGCATAGATCAGCAGCACGATCGCAAACCCGGTCATCAAATGCTTGGATTTCATAGGTTCATCTCCAGTTGCTTCTCGCCATGGTTTCAATCCAACGCTCTCCGCAGAGAGCGACCTGTAGAATTACGTGCTTTGCGATATCTCCCTTCACACCTCCACTTCCAATTCAAGCAATAACTCTTCGTCAATCTCCAGCTCGACCGGCGCCAGATCTTCGAAGACTGCTAAATCATCGCCCCGCAGTCCGGCGAGCATGGCCAGTCTTCTACCCAGCAGCTCGAAGGCCAGTAAATAAGCATGCTCTCGCTCTGGTGGGCAGGGGACATAAGCCGTTTTCAACTTCCCCGGCTGGTCCACACCGCCTATCCTGCCCGGTCCTGCTGCTCGCCCTTTGCCGCGGCAATGCTCCATCCTTGCTTTGGGATTACGTAAAACTCATCCCTGGGAAGCAGCACAAAGTTATTGGCCTGCAGGTAGGCATGCACGATCATCCAGGCCAGACTCTTGTTGGCCAGGATATCTCTTGCCAGCCTCTCCAGTGCCTGGCGCTCGTTCTGCAAAATCTCCAGA
This sequence comes from Anaerolineales bacterium, assembly GCA_041736465.1. GTDB lineage: Bacteria > Chloroflexota > Anaerolineae > Anaerolineales > UBA4823 > JAJUJL01. Next base: position 12,172 of record JBGSTO010000498.1, read on the forward strand.
TCTATCCGGAAATTCTCTGGATCGTTAGGATCCAAAGCTAGGGGAGTGCTCTTTATTGCCATTTCAAACTGCCTTTCTGGGGCAACGAAAAAGCCCCGGTAAAACCACACCCGGGGCAAATTTAGGCTAAAATAGGTTGAGCCTGCAGCCGGTTTGCCCCGACTTGTGGGTTAGGCCCTGGTTGGTGCCATCAACACTGACCAGGGCTGCTTATTTGTAGGGTTATCGTAACAGAATTAGCTTGGCTAGTCAAGCAGTATTAAGCTAATCTAGCTAATCCGAAAGCACAAGCAAGCCAATATCACGAAATAATATTACAAGTTTTTATAAATCTAGCTTTGGCTTAGGCTTTTCGGGTGTATGAAAATAAGCCGCAATATCAGCTATCCCCAATTCGCCGGATCTATAAGCTAAGATCAGGCGCCTTGTAGCTATACGGATTATCGAGTTTCGTGATACGGTCTCAGCATCCAGATAAGCACCAACAGCGGTTCCAATAGCATCAAGAGCTGATATTTCCCCCTCTCGTAAGCCAACACCCGTTGCACGAATATTCCCCCGATCCAGATCGCTCTGATCAGCTCGCCCGGGTCCAGGCTCCGTTTTTTTGAATAGATCGCTCATATCCGATTTTCGAGCCATGTCCTGACCACCTTTGCTAATTCGCCATATGCCCCTGCTTGCGGATTCGTAGGCGCAAAACTCAGCACCGACTCGCCCGCCCCTGCCGCTTCCGCCACTCGCACCGATCGCCCGACCATCACCGGCAGCAGCGGCAGCCCGCCTGCCCGCATTGCTTCTATCGCCTGGCGATGGTGATTTAATCGCCGGTCATAAAACGTTACCAGCACCCCCAGCACCTTCAGCCCCGGGTTGAGCTCCGCCTGGATCGTCTCCAACGTATCCAAGAAGAGCTGCAGCCCCCGCAGATCCGCCGCCTGTGGCTGGGTAGGAATCAGCACCGCATCAGACGCCGTCAGTGCCCCCACCGTCAACAGCCCCAACGCCGGCGGGCAATCGACCACGACCAGGTCAAATTTTCCGGCCACCGGCTGCAGCGCCCGCTTAAGCACCGCCTCCCTGCCCAGCCGGGACGTAAGCCCCAGCTCAGCGCCTGCCAGCGCAATATCTGCTGGCGCCAGCGTCAGCCCCGGGGCAATCTCAAGCAGAATCTCCGCCAGGCTGAGCTGCCCCGGCCTGGCGCCTCCCAAGACCTCTGCCAGGCTCCTACCGCCCGCCTCCCTCACCCCACAGGCCTGTGTAAGGCTCGATTGCGGATCGCAATCCACCAGCAGCACCCGCAAGCCCCCCGCCGCCCGCGCCGCCCCCAGAGCATGCGCCGTTGCCGTCTTCCCCACGCCCCCCTTATGGTTTGCCACACAAATTATGACCATAAAGATATCTTAGCATCAGCTATTCAATATGGTCAATAATATAACTAACTAATCGGACATTGCTAGCTTGTAAAGAACCCCTAGCCAAAAGATCGCAGCCTCCAGAAAGGCCGTAGAAGCCCGTAGAGCCTCGCAAATAGCTCTAAAGGTAAAAAAAGACATTACTGCAAAATAAAACGTTCCTGAGCCCACCTGGCGGCTTTGGGGGAAGGTTGAAGCAATTATCCAATCCCCATACTGTTATTTAGGCGGCTTCGTCTCATTCGGGCTGCTTCTGCCCGCCCAAGAACAAGTTTAACCATCTCCAAACACATCCATCATCGCCGCCAGGAACGACGGCCACGCCTCGATCGCGCTCGGCGTCATATATGGCCTTGCCGCCATCCGACCCGTCCCATACTCCAACAACGCCGCATAATCCTCGTTCGTATATATCACCCCCAGGAGAGGCCTCGGAAACTCCACCTGGATGCTCTCCACCAGGAACCCAAAATCCACCGCCGGCGCCTCCCCCGGAGCGCTTGCCTGGTGCCACTTCCCCGGTCTCGGATACAGGTGCCCGCTCTTCGGCCCCTGCATTCGTTCTCGGCTATCATCCTGGATGACCTCTGTCGTTTTCCGCACCGCCTCCCCTGCCCTGGCGCGCATCAGAGCCGTCAGCTTCGGCAAATGATTGAACACCACCTTCGCTCGCACTTTCAACATGGCTCACCTCACGGATACATAGCAAAGCTTCTCAATCTGCCACGAAATAATATAACTACATTGGCAAGTTCTCAAAACTATCTTAGCATTAGTAAATATACACAGTCAACCCCTTTTTAATAAATTTGCTAAGATATATTAGTAAGCAAAGAACGTTACGAACTTTCCCCCCACCGATATTCGCCCTAAATGTATTGCGTCCGTCCAAAACAATCGC
>JBGSTO010000580.1:0-1774 GCA_041736465.1 Anaerolineales bacterium
GCAAGCCCCACTGCTGGAAGGTGCCGGCAGTGAAGAGCAGCAGCCCCGCCAGCAGCATCCAGCGCAATGCCAGGCTGCCCTGGATGAGCGGCGCCGGAGAGCGGCGGCTGCGCCAGGCGAGCGGCGCCAAAGCCAGCGCCCCCAGCAGAAAGCGCAGCCCGTTGAAGTAGAACACGCCGGTTTCGAGGGCTGCCACGCGCTGGGCGACGAAGGCGGTGCCCCAGATGGTGGCGGCTGCCAGCAGCGCCAGGTCGGCTTTGAGGCGCGGCAGATGAGAGTCTTTCTCATTTTGGGGGAGCATGGCGCAATTATAGTAGAATTTGCCCCGATTAATTCTTGGGAAGCGTATGCTGCGACATTATCTGGTGTACTTGGCTCTCTTCATGGGGGCTTGCCAGCCAGCGAATAGCCTGGTCCAGGATCGTATGACGGAGATGGCGAACTCACCGGTCTCAATACCTGCCGCTGCAGCGAGGATTTTAGCTCTGGGCGATTCATATACCATTGGCGAGGGTGTTTCGCCTGGAGAGCGCTGGCCTGTGCAATTGGTGGGGCTGCTGCGTCAGCGCGGTTTTGCTGTCGCAGAGCCGGAGACCATTGCCCGCACCGGCTGGACAACGAGCGAGCTGCAGGCTGCAATTGGCGAGGCGGTGCTGTCTCCGCCCTACGAGCTGGTGACACTGCTGGTGGGGGTCAACAACCAGTACCGCGGCCTCCCGCAGGACGAATACAGGCAGCAGTTTGCCGCGCTGCTGCAGGCGGCGATTGGCTTTGCCGGTGGGCGAGCGGGAGGCGTGCTGGTGCTGTCGATCCCCGATTGGGGGGTGACGCCGTACGCGGCAGGCCGCGACCGGGAGCGGATTGCGGGCGAGATCGATGCTTTCAACCGGATCAACCGGGAAGAGGCGGCGCTGGCGGGGGCGCGGTATCTGGATGTGACGCTCGATTCACGCCGGGCGGCGGTCGAGCCGGATTTGTTGGCGGCGGATGGGCTGCACCCGTCTGGGAAGATGTATGCGGGTTGGGCGCAGTTGGCGCTGCCGGTGGTGATGGAAATGTGGACACGTGAATAGCCTGTCACAGTGGGCACGGGCCAAGAACGCCCGTGCCCCAACGGCGGTCGCTGCTGTGGCGAGTGCTTTGCCCCTGCGAAAATCCGATGCGGGAGTGGAGAGTTTTGATGATCATTGCGCGAGATTCTTCGCTGCGCTCGGAAAGACATTGATAATGAGGGTTTTTTATGAAAGTCAAGATTGTAATGGTAACGGGCGCTACCAACGGCATCGGGTATGTGACGGCGCTGGAGCTGGCGCGCAGGGGGGCGGAGGTGGTGGTGGTTTCGCGCAGCGCCGAACGCTGCCAGGCGGCGGTGGATAAAATTCGGGCCGAGACCGGCAGTGAGCGGGTGAGCGCTTTGGCGGCGGATCTGTCTTCACAGGCGCAGATTCATGCGCTGGCAGAGTCGTTTCTGAAGCGATACCAACGCCTGGACGTGCTGGTCAACAATGCGGGAGCGTTCATCACCCGGCGACAGGAGAGCGCGGAGGGCATCGAGATGACCCTGGCGCTCAATCATTTGAATTACTTCCTGCTGACGCATTTGCTGCTGGAGGCTTTGAAAGCCAGCCCGGCGGGCCGGATCGTGAATGTGTCTTCGGATGCGCACCAGGGTGGGAGAATCAAATTCGAGGATCTGCAGCTCAGAGGCGGCTATAATGGGTGGGGGGCGTACGCTCAATCCAAGCTGGCGAATGTGCTGTTTACCTATGAGCTT
>JBGSTO010000599.1:0-10394 GCA_041736465.1 Anaerolineales bacterium
CATGCCGGGTTTCGGCAGCGCCGCCCGCGCCGGACGAGCCTGCCAGGATCACGCCGCGCCTCTGCAGCGCCTCCAGACCGGCAGACCATTCACCCAGCATGCCCACCTGGAACCCGGCGGCGGACAGGCGAGCGGCGAACAGGCAGGCCATCGCTCCTGTTCCGGCGATCAGGATCGAATTATCTTTTGCTTTCGGCTTGTCCATGCAAGAACTCCTCCCAGGCGCTGGCGCTCATTTCGATGGTATGCTCTGCCGCCGGAAATGCCCGCTGATCCACCTCCAGGCGGTAGGCTGCGACCGCTGCCAGCATCTCGCCGTACAGGGCAGCGTACTTCTTGACGAACTTAGGCGTGAATCGCTCGAACAAGCCGAGCAGGTCGTGGGTTACCAGCACCTGCCCATCGCAGCCCGGCCCGGCGCCGATGCCAATGGTGGGAATGTCGAGCGCTTTGGAGATGTATTCGGCTAACTGCGCCGGCACCGATTCCAGCACCAGGCTGAAGCAGCCCGCATCCTGCAGCAGCAGGGCATCCTCGTAGATGCGGCGTGCGGCGGCGGCATCGCGTCCCTGCGGCCTGAAGCCGCCGAACTGGTGTACCGACTGCGGCGTCAGCCCCAGGTGTCCCATTACCGGGATGCCGGCGCCGGTAATTCGGCGGATGGCGTCCAGGCGCTCGCGCCCGCCCTCCAGCTTGACGGCGTCCATACCGGCTTCCTGCAGGAAGCGACCGGCGTTGCGCACCGCTTCATCGACGGAGGCCTGGTAAGACATGAACGGCATGTCGCCCACCAGCAGGGCATAGCGCGCCCCGCGCGCCACCGCCTTGCAGTGGTGCAGCATGTCTTCCATGGTGACCGGCAGGGTGTTGGCATAGCCCAGCACCACCATGCCGAGCGAGTCGCCCACCAGGATGGCATCGATCTCAGCCTGGTCGAGCGCCAGCGCGGTGGGATAGTCGTAGGCAGTTAGCATGCTGACCGGCTGCCCGCTCTCTTTCTTGCGGCGCAGCGCCAGGGTGGTGATCTTTTTACGTGAATCGCCGGGGGAACTGTTCGGATTGCTCGTGGACATGGTACCCTCCTTGGGTAAGGTAGAGGCCAATAGGATGAAAAAAGATCAACACAAAGAGCACAAAGAAGACACAAAGTTCACAAAGCTTTTTTATTATGATTGTTTTCTTGGTGGCCTTTTTCTCTTTCTTTGTGTCCTTTGTGTTTCAATCTTTAGATTGGATACCCCATCTTCTCCAAATACGGACCAAAGGCCTGCGCCAGGCGCTCCTGCTGATCCGCATCCAGCTTTTTGCGGAAGCGCCCGGTGATGCCCTGGCTGAAGTGGATGCCCTTCTGCCCCTGCTCCTGGCTCTGGCGGGCGGCTACCGGGGCGTACCTGGCGAGCACCGCCTGGATCTCCGGAGTAGAGCCCTCCAGCTTCAGGAACTGCACCAGCCGCCCGGCTTCAGCCGGGTAATCCAGCAGCAGGTCTTCATAGCGCGCAAGCAGCACGCCGGGCACCTGCATCCAGGCTTCCCAAATGCGCAGGTACTGCAGCATGAACTCCGCCGCCTTGTCCAGGTCGCTCAGGTGTGAGAAGGCGTTGGGACGGCCTTTCTCCACCGCTCTGCGACCGTTGTCGTAGGCTGAGAGCATGGCATCGCGCGGCTCGCGGTAGATGTATGCCACCTGCAGCAGGCCGCGGCGGATCAGGCGCAAGGCAGCGGGCGTCGGCCCGGCGTGCGCCTTGATCACGTAAGTGTTCCCGAGCAAGGAAGGCAGCAGCGCCGCCGAGAGCCGGGGCGGGGTGAGGGCGCCGATGTTGCAGTTCACCTCGGTCAGCACCCGTTTGAGAAAAAAATAGCGCCCTCGCACCTGCCGGGCGTCCTGCCCGCCGGAAGCGGTGACCAGGTCGTGAGTCAGGTTGTAGTACCAGCCGGAGCCGGCGCGCGGCATGCCTACGGAAAGGATGAGCATGGAGGGTATTATAATGGGAAAAGGGAGAGTATGACATGAAGGTAATATACGACCCTAATACCGATATTCTGACGATCATCTTCAACGAAGCCGTCGTGGCAGAGAGCGACGAAGCTAAGCCCGGCGTGGTTTTAGATTACGACGAATCGGGTAACCTGATTTCTTTGGAAATACTGGATGCATCACAGCGAATGCCTTTTCCAACCCGCATCGAATATGAGGTAGCACCAGTTCAGTCTTGATCACTCGTACTCAGAAATGCCCCGATTAGACTTATATTTCAACAATGGAAAGCCATCCTCGAATATTTCACGAATACTCGAAACCCCTCACCAGCTACTGCTTTCATCCGGCGAATTCAATCTCATCGGCAGCCCTTCGTGTTTTCGTGAGCCATAATTCGTGGATGGCCTATTAAACCCCGCAAGAATATCTGGCAGGCACAAGACCTGCTTCTACGCCAACACCACCTCTACGTCCACCCGCTCCACCCCCTCCTGCGGCAGTGGCAGGGTTTTCCCGGCGATGGGGCTACCATCCACGCGCACGCCCGGCGCCTCCCCTCCAGCCGCGCGGCGCACGTTGACATGGTACTCCACCCCGCGGTAGCTGCGCACGGCAGTGAAGCCGGGCCATTCCGGCGGCAGCACGGGGTCGATCTCCAGCCCGTCGTAGCCGGGACGGATGCCAAGGATCCACTGGGTGATGGCGACGTAGTTCCAGGCCGCGGTGCCGGTCAGCCAGGCATTCTTGGCCTCGCCGTGGGTGGCAGCGTCGCGCCCGGCGATCATCTGGGCGTAGACGTACGGCTCGCAGCGGTACAGGTCGATCAGCTCCTGCTTGGCGGATGGGTTGATACGCAGGTAGTAGTCGAAAGCCCGGTCGCCGCGCCCCAGGCGCGCCTCGGCGATCATGATCCACGGGTTGGTGTGGCAGAAGATGCCGGCGTTCTCTTTGTAACCGGGCGGATAGGAGGAGATTTCGCCCAGGTTGAGGTGATAGCGCGAGTATGCCGGCTGCTGCAGCACGATGCCGTGCTCCGTCGCCAGGTGCTTGCCGACCGAGTCCAGCGCCCGCCGCGCCTGGCCGCTTTCCAGCCCGATGCCCGCCAGCACACAGATGCCCTGCGGCTCGATGAAGATCTGCCCTTCGTCGCAGTCGTGCGAGCCGACCTTGTCCCCCAGGTCATCATAGGCGCGCAGGAACCAGGCCCCATCCCAGCCGTGCGCCAGCGCTGTCTCGGTCATTGATTGAGCAGCCTGGCGGTAGCCCAGCACAGAGGCGCTATAGCCGGCGCCGAGGTGCCCGGCAATCTGCGCCATCTCCTCTGCCGCCAGCACGAACAGCCCGGCGATGAACACCGATTCGGCCACTGTGCCATCTTTGTTGGTGGTGGTCTGGAAGGATTCACCCGGCTCGGTGGAGAAGGCGTTCAGGTTGAGGCAGTCGTTCCAATCGGCGCGGCCGATCAGCGGCAGCCCGTGCGGGCCCAGGCGCTCCAACGTGTAGCGCAGGCTGCGCTCCAGGTGGTCGTACAGCCGCTGCTCCGTGCCGGGGGTATTTTCATACACCACCGGCTCATCCAGGATGCTCCAATCGCCGGTTTCTTTGAGATATGCCGCCGTGCCAAGCACCAGCCATAGCGGATCGTCGTTGAAATTGCCCCCCACGGCGTCGTTGCCGCGCTTGGTGAGCGGCTGGTACTGGTGGTACGCCCCGCCGCTGGCGAGCTGCGTGGCTGCCAGGTCGAGGATGCGCTGGCGGGCGCGCTCGGGGATCATGTGCACGAAGCCCAGCAAGTCCTGGTTGGAATCGCGGAAGCCCATGCCGCGCCCGATGCCCGACTCGAACATGGAGGCCGAGCGCGACAGGTTGAAGGTCACCATGCACTGGTAGGCATTCCAGATATTGACCATGCGATTGGTGTGCTCGTCGGGGGTATCTACCTGCAGAGCGGACAGCCGCTGCTCCCACTCATGCTGCAGGGCCTGAAAGGCATGGTCGACCCACCGCGGCTGCAGCACACCTCGGATGAGCGGCAGCACATAGACTTTGTTGAGAATCCCGCTGGCGTGTGGGTCGAATTTCTCGTCCGGCGGGTTCTCATAATAGCCCAGGGTGAAGATCACGCGCCGGGTTTCGCCGGGCTGCAGCACGAGCTTCAGGTGGTGCACGCCCACCGGCTGCCAGCCGTGGGCGATAGAATCGCTCACCTGCCCGTTTTCCACCGCCTGCGGCGCATCGAAGCCGCGGTACGCCCCCAAGAAGGACTCGCGCTGGGTCTCGAAGCCCACCGGCGGCTCAGAGCAGGCGAAGAAGGCGAAGTGATTGCGCCGCTCGCGGTACTCAGTCTTGTGGTAGATCACGCCGTTCTGCACTTCCACCTCGCCGGTGGAGAAGTTGCGCTGGAAGTTGGTGGCGTCGTCCCAGGCGTCCCACAGGCAGAACTCGACAAAGGAAAAGAGCGAGATAGGCGCTGCAGTGGGGCGCCGGTTGGTCAGGTGCAGATCCCAGATCTCCAGGTTCTCATCCAGGGGTACGAAATAGGTGGTCTCGGCGTGGATGCCTTTGTTCGTCGAGGCGATGACCGTGTAGCCCATGCCGTGGCGGCAGGTATAGTCGTCCAGGTCTTTGCGCACCGGCTGCCAGGAGGGCGACCAGTACTCGCCGTTTTCGTCATCCCGCAGGTAGAGGTAGCGCCCGCCGCCATCCAGAGGGGCGTTGTTGTAGCGGTAGCGCGTCAGCCGGCGCAAGCGGGCGTCGCGGTAGAAGGAGTAGCCGCCGGCGGTGTTGGAGATCAGGCCGAAATATTCCTGGGATCCCAGGTAGTTGATCCAGGGGAGAGGCGTGTCGGGGCGGGTGATAACGTACTCGCGCCGTGCGTCGTCGAAATAGCCGTATTTCATGTGTCTTATCCTTCAAAGTAAGCGTGCATGGGATCAAAGTAAGCTTCCACCCAGCCCTGCTTGTACTGCATGCCGTGCTCGGGCAGCTCTGAGTGGCGCAGGGTCAGGCGCGTGCCGCCCTCGAGCGGCTCGAACAGGATTTCCAGTCGCGAATCGGGCTCATCTGAGGTGAATTCAGTGGTGCGCCAGGCCTGCACGATGCGGCGTGCGGGCTCCAGCTCCAGATTCCGCCCGTGGATATAGCCATCCCAGGCGGTGAAAGCTGCGCCTGGCTCAGCGCTGACCTGAGCGCTGCCACCGGTCATGGCGCTGTGCTGCACCGAATCCAGCCAGGCGGCGTAGATCCGCTCGGGTGAGGCGGCGATGATGGTAGAAATTTCAAAGGAGTGTGGCATGAATCGGCTCTCCTTGAGAGAGGATAGAGATATTAAGCCCCACAACAGCTCTGAATGGTCAGCGTTGATCTAGTTCACGCAGAAGCTCAGCCAGATCCCCATAATCATAGGGCGGGCGTTTGCGGACAGCAATTACGTCAATGATTTTTTCGGTTTCTGTTATTGCATACAAAATTCGCCAGTTATCCAGACGAAGCCGGAATAACTGGCGATCAGGTTCTTCAAAACGCAGCGGTTTGCTTGGCGATGGATTTGGCTGCTCAGCCAAGGCTTTTATGGCTTCACGAATGCGCTGCCGGATATGCCCCGGGAGTTCTTTGACTTCTCGCAAGGCCTGCGGGGTAATGTATACCCGGTAGCGAGTCATTCAAGTTCCTTGTCTGCTTCATCCCATGGCAGCCAGCCTGCTCGAGTGCGGTCGCCGCCAGCAGCTTTTAGGCGCGCAAATGCATCCTGTGCAGCTTGAAGATCCTCAATAGATTCCAGCCACTCGATCAGCGCTTCCCAATCTTCCACACTCAGGACGGCAAATCGCTTTCCCTTGATTGTAACAAATTGCACTGACTGCAGAGCCTGTGTACCGGTCATCACATACCTCCAGCGTACACGAAGATTATAATGCGCTTTGCCCGGTCAATGCATAATAGAATTTTCTCCTGCACTACAAACTGGCTCGTTCCCAGCCAAATTGGCTCCGCTATCGTCTTCGGGCCTTTGAGGATAATATAAGCAGAGGACATTCTTGTAAACCAAAGGCCATGCATGGACGAACAACAAGCCATCGCCCTGTTAAAACAACACAATCTTGCCGGGCTGGAATACCTGGTGCGGCAGTATCAGTTTAAAGCCGTCCATACGGCGTATCTCATCACCGGCGATTTTGCCGCGGCAGAGGATATTGTGCAAACAGTTTTCCTGCGCGTGGCAAATAAAATTTACCAGTTCGATGACCAGCGAACATTTCGCTCCTGGTTTTTGCGGATCGTTATCAACGATGCCGTCAAGGAAGCAAAACGCCGGAAGCGGGTTGTTTCCCTTGACGGCCCGGCGGAGGCAGTGCTCGACTGGCTGCTAGACTCTGCACCGAAACCGGACGAACTGGCCGAAACCAATGACCTGCACCAAGCGGTGTGGACCGCGATCCAGCAGTTGGCGCCCGAACAGAGGGCGGTCATTGCTCAGCGCCATTTTCTCGAAATGAGCGAAGCCGAAATGGTCGAAAAGCTCCATCGCCCGCCCAGCACAATCAAATGGTGGCTGCATACCGCCCGAGAACGGTTGGTCCTTGTCTTGAGTGTCCGCCAGACACAACTGAAGAAGTGCAGGTTGGCAAATGGAAGGGCTGGTACTGGCGCGGCATTTTCTATGCAGGGCTAGGTGCGGCAGTCCAACCTACGCCGACACCCGTTTGGCAGGCAGACGCCAATAACTGGGAGTTAGTCTGGAATACAGATCAATTATGGATTTCAATTTCCTTCTGGTCGCCTGAAAATGGTTTGGAAATGACCAGGGAAACGCTGCTGGCCATCGCCGAGAGCCTGAAGTAAAAGAGTGAAACACCAAGTAAAAGACTGAAACACAAAGGACTCGAAGAATCAGCACAAAGATCACAAAGATTCTTGACAAAAATAAACTTTGTGTACTTTGCGTATCCTTTGTGCCCTTCGTGTTAATCTTTTTCCCTTTGCTTTGCGTTAGATATTTATTCCAATTCCGTCGGCAGATTAAAAGCCGGGAACAATCCTGGGTAGCCAAAGGTAGTCACGCCGCCGAACAGCTCGCCTTCGAAGCGCAGCACCTGGAGGGCGAAGGGCAGATATTTCCCGCCGGCATCGTCGCGCGCGTAAAAGGCAAAACCAGGCGAGCCGTTGGCGCGGATAGGCAGCAGTCGCCAGCGCCCGGCGGCCTCTCCCGCCAGGCTGGTCGCCAGGATGAAGCTGCGGATGGCGGCTCGCCCACGGTACCAGCCAGGCAGCGGAGGCATGGGGAAGGCGGCGTCCTCAGTGAGCAGCGAGACGATGCCGTCGATGTCGGCGCTCTCCCAGGCGGCGAGGTAGCGCTCGATGATCTGCGCCTGGCGCTCTTCAGGAGGTGGCGGCTTTGACTCACCTTTTTGATGGTAGCGCTGCTTGAGCGTCAGCCGGGCGCGGTGCAGCAAGCTGTTGACCGCTGAGACCGATATATCCAGCGCTCCGGCGACCTCGGCAGCCTGCCAGTCGAGCACGTCGCCCAGGATCAGGGCGCAGCGCTGGCGCGGCGGCAGCTCCTGCAGGGCGATCATGAAGGCGAAGGAGATGCTCTCGCGGGATTCGTAGCGCGCTTCGGGACCGGCTTCCTGCGGGGCAAGCTGCTCGTCCGGGAACGGCCCGATCCACACCGGCTCGCTCAGCGGCGGTTCCATCGGAGCTGCGGGATCGCTGGGCGGGCGCAGCTCGAGCGGCAGGCTGCGCATTGGATGACGCCGCAGCAGGTCCAGACAGGCGTTGCTGGCGATCTTATACAGCCAGGCGCGCAGTGAGCCCGTTCCCTGGTAGGTTTCCAGCCGCCGCCATGCGCGCAGCAAGGTTTCCTGCACCTGGTCTTCGGCATCCTCCAGCGAGCCGAGCATGCGGTAGCAGTGGCTCAGCAGTTCCTTGCGGTGCGGCTCTGTGAGGGAGGCGAACGCCGCTTGGTCGCCGAATCGGGCGGCTGCCAGGGTACCGTCAAAATCTTCAGCCGGTGTGGGAGTATGGCTCATCATCGATACGTGTCCTCTACAGGCATATAGAGTAAATATATCCGAATTTCCGGGTTTTGCGCGAAGTTTGGCGGGTTTTGCCCGTCATATTATTTAGAACGGCGCCTGCTTGAGTCATCGATGCTGGCGCGAAAAAACTAACCATACCCAGGAGGTATAACATGCGGTACATCGTTGTGGTACGTGGAAAGTTGAAAGGCAGCGCCGCCGAGGCTGGCAAGGCGCATGATGAGATCGTCTCGAAGGTCTCGCCGATGGGCAAATCGATGGGCAACACCAGCCATCAGGCCTATTTGAACGTGCAGGATGGCGGCGAGTTCCTGGCAATCGATTTTTGGGACAATATGGAGGGCATCCAGAAGCTGTACAGCGACCCCAACCTGGCGACTGAGTTTGCCAGGATGTTCGAAGGGCAGCCCGAGGTCACCATCTGGGCTGATTCCGGCTGGCTGCAGTTTTGAGTTTATGGTGATTGCAGGCGGCTCTACCGTCTGCAATCACCATCTCCCAAGAAATCAATACCTTGACGAATCACCACCCCAATGATATAACCCAACCCATCATGCACACCGCCCTGCGCTTTCCTCGTTCTCGTCGTAGCGCTCTACCCAACCTTCGGGAAGGCTGGGCGCTTTAGCGTTCGCAGGCATCGAACAAGCGCCATCCACAGTTATGCGGCCCTCCCACCAGGAGGGCTTTTTTTATTCGAGCGTAGGGGCGGATCGTGATCCGTCCCATTGGGGTCAAACCCCACAAACCGATAAAGGAGATTTTTATGGTCAAACCCGAAATCAAAAAAGTAGTGCTGGCGTATTCCGGCGGACTGGATACCTCGGTGATCGTGCCCTGGCTGCGCGAGAACTACGGCTGCGAGGTGGTATGCTTCACCGCCGACGTGGGCCAGGCCGAAGAGCTGGACGGGCTGGAAGAGAAGGCGCTGAAAAGCGGCGCCAGCCAGCTGGTGATCCGCGACCTGCGCGAGGAGTTCGCCGAGGACTACATCTTCCCGGTGCTCAAAGCCGGGGCGCTGTACGAGCGCAAGTATATGCTGGGCACTTCGATGGCCCGCCCGCTGATCGCCAAGCACATGGTGGATGTGGCGCACGAAACCGGCGCCGATGCCATCGCGCACGGCGCCACCGGCAAAGGCAACGACCAGGTGCGCTTCGAGCTAACCACCATGGCGCTCGACCCGCGCCTGAAGATCATCGCCCCGTGGCGCGAGTGGGATATCCGCTCGCGTGAAGATGCCATCCAATACGCCAAAGCCCGCAATGTGCCGGTGACCGTCACGGAAAAATCCATCTACAGCCGCGACCGCAACCTGTGGCACCTGTCGCACGAGGGCGGCCCGTTGGAAGACCCCTGGCTGGAGCCGCGCGAGGGGATGTACCTGCTGACTGCCTCGCCGGAAAACGCTCCGGATGAGGCGGAATACGTCGAGATCACCTTCGAGTCCGGCGAGCCGGTAGCGGTCAACGGCGAGCGCCTGTCCCCGGCGACGCTGGTCTCCCAGCTGAACGTGCTGGGCGGGGCGCACGGCATCGGGCGCAACGACCAGGTAGAGAGCCGCCTGGTGGGCATGAAGTCGCACGGCGTGTACGAAACGCCCGGCGGCACCATCCTGCTGGCAGCGCACCGCGAGCTGGAGGCACTGGTGCTGGATAAGGATACCATCCAGTTCAAAGACCTGGTGGCGCTCAAGTACGCCGAGCTGGTCTACAACGGCATGTGGTTTGCCCCGCTGCGCGAGGCGCTGGCAGCCTTCGTAGATACCACCCAGGGGCCGGTGACCGGCGTAGTGCGGTTGAAGCTGTACAAGGGCAACGTCATCCCGGTGGGTCGCAAGTCGAAGCTCAGCCTGTACCGCGAGGATTTCGCCACCTTCGGGCAGGAAGACGTGTACAACCAGACTGACGCCGAGGGCTTCATCCGGCTGTTTGGGCTGCCGCTCAAGGTGCGCGCCATGAACGGTTTGCCGGTATCCGGTTTGAATATGTCCAAGCCGGACTACACGCGCTTCAAGCGAGACTGAGATGACAATGTGGGGAGGCCGCTTCAGCGGCAAGCTCGATCCGGCAGCCTGGCAGCTCAACGCATCGTTGGGCTTCGACCAGCGCCTGGCGCAGCAGGACCTGCGCGGCAGCCTGGCCTGGGCGCGCGGGCTGCTGCAGGTCGGGCTGCTCAGCCAGGAGGAATGCGACCAGATCTGCCAGGGGCTGGAAGCGGTGGCAGTGGAATTTGAACAAAATGCGTTCGAATTCCAGGAGAGCGATGAAGACATCCACACCGCCGTAGAGCGCCGCCTGGGCGAGCTGATCGGCCCGCTGGCGGGCAAGCTACACACCGGGCGCTCGCGCAACGACCAGGTGGCGACCGATCTA
>JBGSTO010000637.1:0-4022 GCA_041736465.1 Anaerolineales bacterium
TCTCCCAAAATGGGAAAGGGGAAGGGGTAATAAATCAGGAGAAATTATGGCAAAAGTTTATTATGACAACGATACCCAGCCCGAGCGCATCCGCAGTCAGAAAGTGGCGGTGATCGGCTTCGGCTCGCAAGGACACGCCCACAGCCTGAACTTGAAAGATAACGGCGTGCAGGTGCGCGTCGGGCTGCGCCCGAACAGCCGCTCGGCTGAGAAAGCCGCTGCCCAGGGTCTGGAAGTCAGCGGCATCGCCGAAGCGGTGCAGTGGGCGGATACCGTGATGATCCTCGCGCCGGACACTGAGCAGCCCGCCATCTACGAGCAGTACATTGCCCCTTATTTGAAACCCGGCAAGACGCTGATGTTCGCTCACGGCTTCAACATCCGCTACGGCACGATCACCCCACCTTCGGGCGTGGATGTGAGCATGGTAGCGCCCAAGGCGCCCGGGCACCGCGTGCGCGAGATCTTCCGCGAGGGCGGCGGCACACCGGCGCTGATCGCCGTGCAGCAGGACGCTTCCGGTGAGGCTTTTCAAAATGCGCTTTCCTATGCCTGGGGTATCGGCTGCACGCGCGCCGGCGTGCTGCAAACCACCTTCACCGAGGAGACCGAGACCGACCTGTTTGGCGAGCAAGCCGTGCTGTGCGGCGGCGTCACCGCGCTGGTGAAGGCTGGCTTCGAGACGCTGGTGGAAGCCGGCTACCAGCCCGAGCTGGCATATTTCGAGTGCCTGCATGAGCTGAAGCTGATCGTCGACCTGATGTACCGCGGCGGGCTGAACTACATGCGCTATTCGGTTTCGGATACTGCCGAGCACGGCGATTACACCGCCGGGCCGAAGATCGTCACCGAAGAGACGCGCTTCGCCATGTCGCAGATGCTCAAGGATATCCAGTCGGGCGCATACGCCCAACAATGGATCGATGAAAACCGCCAGGGGCGCCCGTGGTTCAACCAGGAGCGCCGCCGCGAGCAGGATCACCTGATCGAAAAGGTGGGCAGCGAGCTGCGCAGCATGATGCCCTTCATCGACCCGGTAAATATCAAGGCGGAGTGAGCCTATGAACAATTCTCACATACGCATTTTCGACACCAGCCTGCGCGACGGCGAGCAGTCGCCTGGAGCGACGATGTCTTCCAGCGAAAAGCTGGAGATCGCCCGCGGGCTGGCGCGCCTGGGCGTGGATATCATCGAAGCCGGTTTTCCCGCCGCCTCGCCCGACGACCTGGAAGCCGTGCGGCGCATTGCTGTCGAGGTGGGCAACGCCCTGCCTGGCGACGACCGTCCCCCGCCGGTGATCTGCGGATTGGCGCGCGCCAACCAGCAAGATATCGACGCCGCCTGGGCAGCCGTACAGAGCGCAGCCCGGCCGCGAATCCACACCTTCCTGGCGACTTCGCAGATCCACATGCGCTACAAGCTGCGCATGGACCCTGAAGAAGTGGTCGAGCGCGTGCGCGAGATGGTCACCTATGCCCGCACTTTGTGCGCCGATGTGGAATTCTCTCCGGAAGACGCCGGTCGCTCTGAACCGGAGTTCCTGTACCTGGTGCTGGGCGAAGCCATCAAAGCCGGCGCTACCACGCTCAACATCCCCGACACTGTCGGCTATACGACTCCTGAAGAATTCGGCGCCCTCATCACCGGCATTATGGCGCACACCCCTGGCATCGAAAACGCAATCGTCTCGGTGCACTGCCACGACGACCTGGGGCTGGCGACTGCCAACGCCCTGGCGGGGCTGCGCGCCGGAGCGCGCCAGGTAGAGGTGACCGTCAACGGCATCGGCGAGCGCGCCGGCAACACCTCGCTGGAAGAAATCGTTATGGCGCTGCACACCCGGCGCCAGGCTTACGGATTCGAAACCGGCATCGACACCACCCAGATCGCCCGCATGAGCCGCATGGTGTCCAACTACACCGGCATCCCGGTTCAGCCCAACAAAGCCATCGTCGGCGCCAATGCCTTTGCCCACGAGGCCGGCATCCACCAGGACGGCATGCTCAAGAACCACCAGACCTACGAGATCATGCGCCCGGAGACAGTCGGGCTGAGCCGCTCGCGGCTGGTGTTGGGCAAGCACTCCGGCAGGCACGCTCTCAAGGCGCACCTGGAAGAGATGGGCTACACCCTGAGCAGCGAGGAGCTGAACCGCGCCTTCGAGCGCTTCAAAGAGCTGGCGGACAAGAAAAAGACCATCACCGACGCCGACCTGGAAGCCCTGATGGAAGACCAGGCCTACTCCTCCGAGGAAGTGTACTCGCTGGACGGGCTGCAGGTAGCCTGCGGTACGATGGGCATGCCCACCGCCACCGTCAGGCTGAAAGGCCCGGACGGCAAGCTGCACATCCACGCTGCCGTCGGCACCGGCCCGGTGGACGCCGCCTATAAAGCCATCGATCACATCCTGGAAGTTAAGAACATGCTGCTGGAATTCAACGTGCACGCCGTCACCGAGGGCATCGACGCCATCGGCGAAGTGACCGTACGGCTGCAGGCTGAAAATGGCAGCCAACCCAGGCGCACCTCGCCGCAGTCGGGCCTGGCGCGAGCGCGCACCTTCGGCGGCTACGGCGCCGACACCGACATCATCGTCGCCAGCGCCAAGGCTTACTTGTCCGCGCTGAATAAGATGCTGCTGGCGGCGGGCAGGCACGCCGCGCCGGCGGAAGTGACAGCCGAGCCACAGTCGGCGTAAGCGACCGGCAGCCAGAGCGTCATGCTAAACGCAGTGAAACATCTCGCTGGACGGCAAGACAGATCCTTCGCTGCGCTCAGGATGACAACCGACATGTCTGCTGAACGCAGTGAAGCATCTCACCGGACGGCAACACAGATCCTTCGCTGTGCTCAGGATGACAACCAACATGTCATGCTGAACGCAGTGAAGCATCTCGCTGGACGGCAAGACAGATCCTTCGCTGCGCTCAGGATGACAATAAAGGAGAGAATCATGAACCACAACTATACCCCCCACCAACTGGACCCCGACGAGGCCCTGCGCACCGTACCGGCAGGCTGGGACTTTTCCGGCATGGCGGCGAAAGGCAGCCTGACTCCCCGGCTCGCTTCCCACCTGACCCTCCGGCCCCCTTCCCACCTAACCCCCCGCCCCCCTTCCCTGACAGGGAAGGGGGAGATTGCCCAGGAGGACGGCTTGCAGCCAGGCGAGTGGCAGCCCGAGAAGTTCGATGCGCTGCGCACGACGCCCCGCTGCTGGGACGTCTCCAACCTGCGCTGAGGTGAGCGGACACTTATGACGCAGCCGCGCACATTACTGGATAAAGTCTGGGACAGCCATGTGGTTGCCCAGGAGCCGGGGGCACCGGCGGTGCTGTACATCGACCTGCACCTGGTGCACGAGGTGACTTCGCCGCAGGCCTTCAGCGGGCTGCGCCAGCGTGGGCTGAGCGTACGCCGCCCGGAGCGCACCGTGGCAACCATGGATCACTCCACGCCCACCACCGGCTTAGAGCTTCCCATGCTGGATGCCCAGGCTGCCCGCCAGCTTCAGACCCTGGAGCAGAACTGCCGCGATTTCGGCATCCCGCTGTACGGCATGGACAACCCGCTGCGCGGCATCGTGCACGTCATCGGTCCGGAGCTGGGGCTGACCCAGCCGGGCATGACCATCGTGTGCGGCGACAGCCACACCGCCACGCACGGCGCATTCGGCGCGCTGGCATTCGGCATCGGCACCAGCGAGGTGGAGCACGTGCTAGCCGCGCAGTGCCTGCTGCAGCACAAGCCGCGCAGCATGCGGGTGAACTTTACCGGCAGCCTGCCCGCCGGGGTGACCGCCAAGGATATGATCCTGGCGTTGATCGCACAGATCGGCGTGGGCGGCGGCACGGGTTATGCCCTGGAATACGCCGGTGAGGCGGTGCGCAGCCTGAGCATGGAAGCGCGCATGACGCTGTGCAACATGAGCATCGAGGCCGGAGCGCGCGCCGGCATGGTGGCGCCGGACGAGACCACCCTCCAGTTCCTGGCGGGCAGGCAGTTTTCCCCGCAGGACGCC
>JBGSTO010000021.1:0-5710 GCA_041736465.1 Anaerolineales bacterium
TGCCCTGCAGCTCATGGAAATTTCAAGACCCGACCATCCGCTCCTGCAGCTGATATTGCGCAACGCGCCGGGCACTTACCAGCACAGCCTGCAGGTGGCTAACCTGGCAGAACAAGCCGCTGAGCGCATCGGGGCAGATACACTGCTGACGCGCGTCGGCGCGGTTTACCATGATGTTGGCAAGCTGGGAAACCCGCAGTTTTTTATCGAGAATCAATTACCCGGATCGCCCAACCCGCACGACAGCCTCGATCCGCCGACCAGCGCCGAGATCATCATCCGGCACGTCACCGAAGGGCTGGCGCTTGCCAAGAAGCACCGCCTCCCGCAGCGAATTTGCGATTTCATCCTCGAGCATCACGGCACCATGCTCACCCGCTACCAGTACGTCAAGGCGGTCGAAGCCGCCGGCGGTGATGAGAGCCAGGTGGATGCTGAGCTGTATCGTTACCCAGGCCCGCGTCCGCAATCGCGTGAGACGGCAATCTTGATGCTGGCGGATGGCTGTGAAGCGCGTGTGCGCGCCGAGCGACCGCACAATGAAGATGAAGTGCGCGTATTGATCAAGAGCGTTATCGAGCAGCGCATGTCCTCCGGCGAGCTGGACGATACCGACCTCACCCTGCGTGATCTGGAAAGAATACAAGATTCTTTCACTGCCACCCTGCGCGGTATTTATCACCCACGCATCGAATACCCGCGCCTGGAAAAGAAAGCCCAATCCCAGGCCGATACCATACCCATAGGAAAAACAACCGCCAGCGAGCGCTTCTCGATGAGCGAGCCTACGCGCCCTCTGGCCGAGGCTCACCGGCAGCAAGACGAATCTCAGGATGAGTTGTCCGAGCGAGTCAAGACGGAGCCAGGTAAAGCGCAGTCGGCATCGCAGGAGGCCAGGTAATGATCTATGTACAAGCCGCCGACTCGTTGGCGGTCGCCGATTCGCTGGAGAGCGCCGGCAGGCTGGAGGAGTACCTTCACCTGCTTGAAATCGCGGCGCAAGCCTGCCTGGAAAACTTGCAGCGGGGAGATGCCGAGTTGAGCATCCTGCTGGCAGACGATGATACCATCCAGCGCCTGAACCATGAGTACCTGGGAATCGACGCCCCTACAGATGTGCTTTCTTTCCCCGCCGGGGATACCGATCCGGAAAGCGGCGCAGAATACCTTGGGGATATCATCGTGTCCTTACCACGCGCCCAGGCGCAGGCGGATGCCGGCGGGCACACCGTATTGGATGAGCTGCAGCTGCTGGCTGTGCATGGTGTGCTGCATCTCGCGGGATACGATCATGATGCACCCGAGCATAAGGCTGAGATGTGGGCGCTGCAGGCACAGGTGCTGACCGCACTGGGCTGCGGAATCACCGGACCTGCATTGACAGAATAGCCTATGCCCGCTTTGGTGGATTTTTTCATCTCCCGAGCACGATCCTTCCGCTATGCCTTTCATGGCTGGTGGTTCGTGCTGCGCACCCAACGCAACGCCTGGATCCACGCCGCGGTCAGCATCGTGGTGATCACGCTATGCCTGTGGCTGCAAATCGGCGCAGGCCAATGGGCTACCATCATCATTGCTATCGCCATGGTGTGGACGGCTGAATTCATCAACACCGCCCTTGAAGCGGTGGTAGATCTCGCCAGCCAACACGAGCAGCACGAGCTTGCCAGGGTTGGCAAAGACGTGGGCGCAGCCGCAGTGCTGATTGCTGCCAGCAGCTCGGTGGTGATCGGCCTGCTTATCCTGGGTCCGCCGCTGTGGGAGCGAGTGCGCGGTTTGTTTTTCGGTTCGTAACGGGGTTAAGCGGGCGGACATACATATTGCCCAGGAGCACCCCGACCCGTTTATTTAATCTGATCTTTTCCAGGAGTTTATATGTCCGAACCTGAGGCATCATTCCGCTTTGGCACGGTAGGCTCGCCCATCTCTACCCCCAAGAAACCCGGCGGCAGCATCGGCGCGGTGCTGCGCCTGGCAGAGCTGGGCCTGTACGGCCTGGAGTTGGGCTGGGTGCGTTCGGTGCGCGTGTCCGAAGAAACCTGCGCAGCCATCCGGGCGGCAGCCCAGGAGCAGGGCGTGGCGCTCAGCGTGCATGCTCCCTACTTTATCAACCTGAACGCTGATGATGAGGAATGGCCCAAGTCGCGAAAGCGCCTGATGGACGCCGCTCACTACGGAAATCTGGCTGGCGCTACCGACATCGTTTTTCACCCCGGTTCCTATTTTGAGCGCCCGGCAGCAGAGGTGCTGGTAGTCGCCATCCCCCGCCTGCGCGGCTGCGTGGATGAGCTGCGCTCAGCCGGCAACCCGGCTATCCTGCGCCCGGAAACCATGGGCAAATCTGCCATGCTCGGTTCATTGGAAGACACTCTGGCGATGAGCCGTGAGATTGATGGCGTGCTGCCGTGCATCGATTTCGCCCACCTGCACGCCCGCCCCGGCGATGGCTCGATGAACAGCTATGATGAGTGGGCGCGCGCCCTGGAGTCTTATGCGGCTGCGTTGGGACAGGCTGGGCTGCAAGAACTGCACTGCCACCTCTCCGGCATCGAATATTCCGAAAAAGGCGAACGCGAGCACCTGCCGCTGGAAGAGTCGGACCTGGATCTGAAAGGCATCTTCCGGGCCTTGAAAGCCTTCGACTGCCGCGGCAGGATCCTGGTTGAAAGCCCGGTAATGGAAGATGACGCCGTGCTGGCGATGAAGTTATGGCAGGAACAGTAGCGGCGCTGCGAGGTATCAGCGGCGCTGCCACGCAGCAGAGATCAGCGCACCTGGCGGAAATTGATATAGATCAGGTTTTTCTCACAGGCATCGAACGTCTCGAAGTAGATCTTCTCCGACATCGGCAGACCAGCCTGATCTAGCAGCTGCACCCATACGGTGCGATTGGATATGACCGGCCTGTCTAACAAGAAGAACTCGTACCCGGCTGGGCCATACTGAGGCGCCACACCGGTCAGGCTGGTAACCTCAAGAAATTTTCCACCCAGGACGCCGCTGAGCTGGATGACCACGCCGGTCGCTACCGGCGCGCCGCTCAGATCCAGAACCTGCCCGGCTACGCCTAACCAGTTACATCCCAGTTCGGGGTAAAAGGCAGCGCTGGAGATGGCAACCGGGCTGCCCTGAGCGACGACAAAGGGCATGCTCGAAGCCGGTGCGCTGCTCGTTGAAGCCTCCGTGGGGGTCAGCAGCGGGAAAGGCGTCTCGGTGGGAATCAGCGTTTCGGTTGGACGCGGCGTGAAGGTTGCCGTGGGCGTCAGGCTTGGCACAGGTGTCCAGGTAGGTTCGAAGATCACCAGCGGCGTGGGCGTCAGCGTAGGCAGCTGAAGCAGAGCCGGGACGGTTGGCGGGGGAAAGGGATTTAGCCCAGAAAAGGGATTTAAGAAGATGCTTACAATAACACCTGCCAGTACTACCGCGGCCAGAAGCACCAGCGTGGTGAGCACATTCCAAATCAGGTTAGACGTTCTGTTTTTGGTCTGGTAGGGATCTTGATAATCAAATGTATCCATGAGCACATCCCTGTGTTCGTCATGATTCTAATGCTGAGCTTTGCTCGGTTTCAAGCGCCGCTCAAGGCAAATAGACTTGTATGCTGCTCTCAGCCCGGCGCTGTTCCAGCCAGGCCTGCACCGCCTGGGACTGCAGTCGCCGCAGCGCATCCGGAGTCAAAGCACGGGCCGGGTCGCGCTCGATCACCTGCAGCAAGACGAAACCCAGACTGCTCTCGATCACCTCGCTGACCTCGCCGGGCTGCAGGAGAAAGGCAGCCTCTTCCAGGGTTGCATCGACCAGGTAGCCGCGGGGAAACCAGTCCAGGTCGCCTTTTGCCAGCGGGTCGGCTTCGGCTGCCAGGGCAGCAAAGTCGGCGCCGGCTCGTACCTGCGCCAGGACCTGCTGCGCCTCTTCAAGGTTGTTAAATCGCAGCCAGCGAGCGTGCACCTGTTCCACCGCCGGTGGAATGGAGGCTGCGATTTGGTCACGCATCCAGGCTGCCTCAGCTGCCTGCGCCAGGTCTTGCCGGAATGTCTCCAGCACATAGCCGTGGGAGGCAAGCCAGTCCAGCAGCGCCTGCTGCCCGCCAGCCTCGGCGCTGAGCTGATCCAGCCGGGCTTGAACTGCGGCATCATCCAGTACATTACCTGCCTCAGCGGCAGCCTGTGCCAGCAGCAGCTGGTCGATCATCGCCTCCAGCACGCGCTGCTGATCCTGTGTTGCCAGTTCCGTGCCAGAGGCTGCCTGGTAGCGTGCCAGCTCTGCCTGAAACTGGACCAGGGAAACCGGCTCGCCGTTGACCTGCGCTGCCAGCGGCTCGGTGGTCGGCGATGGCTGGAAGGGCGTCGCGGTCTGCAAAGCAGTGGTCTGCGTAGCCGCGGGCGCCGTCTGCGATGGCTGCAGTGAAGGGATCACCTGCCCGCGCCCACACCCAGATAGCAGAAAGGCAACGGCAGCCGCGCACAGCCATATCCTGGCAGCACGGCCTGTAAATGCGTTAGTACTAGATCGGCTCACTTCCAGGATTATAACCGCATTCACAATCTGCCGGGCGGCTGTGCTTTTCGGATACCTCTATTAAAGCCGGGATATGGCCAGAATGGCTTTACAGTTTTGCAAATAGCGGGAATGATTTTCTGCGGAGATGCGCCTCAGTGTACTGCTATTCTGCTTGTTCCCAAAAGTGCGCATGCCGCAAACTCGCTATGACGGCATCCAGGGTTAGCTCCTGGAATTCTTGGGCAGTGTCTAGAATGGCATCTTGTAATTGGGTTTTAATTGCTTCGAGTTCTCTGAGTGCAAATTGCCTGACGTGATCTGGACAGTAGGGCTGGGCGAGAACGTAGGTCAGTATGCCCGCGGCTTGTTTTGACCGCCCGCGCTGAGCCAGCAGCCGGCCCAACGATGCCAGGCTGTCAAGTACCTGGGGGAGCAGATTGGCCTCCAGAGCAAAAGTTGATGCCTTCAGCAGATAATCCCTGGCAGCCTCAAAGTCTCCCTGGGTCAGGCAGGTTTTACCGAGACCATCCAGACTGGCAGCCTGGATGCGGATTTCCCCAATCTCTTCGCTGATGCGCAGGCTTTCCTGGTAATACTGCATGGCTGCGCCGGTTTCGTTGATCTCTCTAGCCACACTGCCAAGGTTAACCAGGGTGAGCGCCTGCCGGGATTTGTCCGCCGAATTTTGTATGATGGCATACGCCTGAGCGTAAAGCGACTTTGCACCCGGATAGTCTTGCTGCACATTGGCGATGTTACCCAGGTTGATCAGGCAGGTCCAGATGCCGCGCTGGTCGCCGCGCTGGTCAAACACGCTCAGGCATTCGGTATACAGGGCGGCTGCCTGGCTGAAATCGCCGCGGTTCTTTGCCAGCACACCCAGACTGATCAGGTTGGAGGCGATGCCGGTGGGCTGCTCCAGGGTGCGGTAGATGCGCAGGCTGTGCTGGAAGGCCCCTTCGGCGGCATCCAGCGAGCCCATTTGCAGTTCGATCTGCCCGAGGTTGTGCCAGGCGTCAGCGGTTTCTGTGTTTTCAGGATAGAGCGCCAGCAGATGCAGCCCTTTGGTGATCTGCGCATGAGCAGTTTTATTCTGTCCCAATGCCCGGCAGTGCCTGGCATGCGCCAGGTACAGGATACCCAGGACAAACGGGGCATTGCTTGCCGGTGGAAGGTGATTGAAACCTGAAGCTTCCAGGATGGAGGCTGC
>JBGSTO010000039.1:0-5696 GCA_041736465.1 Anaerolineales bacterium
CGTCTTTGTCCGTGGTCCAAACCGTGCCGTTTTCGCGCAGGAAGGATCCACCGGCGCTTTCTTCTCCACCGAAGCCCAGGGAGCCGTCCAGCAAGCCATCCACGAAGTACTTGAAGCCCACCGGCACTTCGCACAGGCGCAGTCCAAGCGCCGCCGCAACCCGGTCGATCATCGAGCTGGACACCAGCGTCTTGCCGACCGCCGCCTCCTTACCCCAGCCAGGTCTGTGCTGGAACAGGTAATGGATCGCCACTGCCAGGTAATGATTGGGGTTCAGCAGCCCTCGGCTGCGGGTAACAATGCCATGCCGGTCGTAGTCGGGATCGTTTCCAAAGGCGATATCGAACTGGTCTTTCAACCCGATCAGGCTTGCCATGGCATAGGGAGACGAGCAGTCCATGCGGATTTTGCCGTCATGATCGACGGTCATGAAACCAAATGTGGGATCTACCCGGCGGTTCACGATGTGAATATCCAGGTGATAATACTCGGCGATCGGCTCCCAATAAGCGATGCCCGCACCTCCCAGAGGATCGACCCCGATTTTCAAACCAGCCTGGGCGATGCGTTGCATGTCGACAACGTTTTGCAGATCGCGCACAAAGGGAGCGATGTAATCAATTCGCCGCGTGGTATCTGCCTGCAAGGCCTTCTGCAAGCCCATCCGGCGCACATCCTTCATGCCACCTCTCAGGATGTCGTTGGCGCGATCCTGGATCCAGCGAGTGGTCTCGGTATCCGCCGGGCCTCCGTTTGGCGGGTTGTACTTGTACCCGCCATCTTCCGGCGGATTGTGAGACGGAGTAATCACGACACCATCCGCCAGGCCGGAAGTTCGACCGCGGTTGTAGGCCAGAATGGCATGTGAGATCACCGGTGTGGGGGTATAACCGAAGCCATCCTGGATACAGATTTGCACACCATTCGCAGCAAACACCTCCACGGCAGTCCACAAGGCTGCCTCGGACAGGGCGTGCGTATCCATGCCGAGGTACAGCGGACCGTTCGCGCCGTGAGTCTTGCGCAGCTCGCAAACTGCCTGGCTGATTGCCAGGATATGATCCTCATTGAAGCTGCCTTGAGTGGATGTGCCGCGATGCCCGGATGTGCCAAATGCCACGCGATGCTGCGGATCCTGCGGTGATGGATGGTTGGTATAGTATGCGGAGATCAATCTGGGGACATTGGCAAGCATTTCCAGAGGCGCTGGTTTCCCAGCAAGCGTATGCAGGGCCATATCTTACTCCTGGTGTATGATGGCTGAAACCACTGTTGGACTGCGCAGATAGATTCACCACCCGATGGGCATTCGTATCGACCGGTATGCAACGCTATTCTACAACAGGATTGCCTCAATCCACAGACTGAAAAGCAAATTCTCCCGAAGCGCGAATGAATTGGGCTTATAATCGAAGGTCAGCCGGTCGCCTGCCAGGATAAACTCGCCCGCACAGGAAGATTTCTCATGATTACAACCGAAAAAATCGATCAATGGGTCGAAGAAGCGCAGCAGCGGCCCGAGTCTGGGCCATTGATCATCCGTTTTATTGCCAACCGGCTGCGCGACCTGTCTGCCCGCAACGAAGAACTGCTTAACGAGAACATCGCCCTGATGACCGAAAAGCGGGTCGAAGAATACGAACAGCGCATCACCCACCTGGAATACCAGCCAGAAGTGCTCAAGCGCCAGTTTTCGGGTGAAATATCAAGTGCCGTAATCGAGCCAGGGGCAAAGCCGGAGGTCATTTCCACCAGCGTGTTGGTATACAACAGCCTGGGAAGGGTGCTGCGCTTCGAGATGAGCGGTGCTGAAGCGCCAAAGCCAACCCGTATCGCCCGCCTGCAGGGAGATTTGTCTGTGCAGGAAGAGCACACCCGCTTGCTGGCGGCGCCCTCAAGCGAAGAGCTGCTGTATTTGTTCACATCAGGCCGCATCGCGACCGGAGCGGTGAGCGGTGTGCCGGCAGCCTCACCTGGCGAAGAGCCGGATTGGGCGCAAGCGCCTGTCCCTCAGGAACCGCTGGCTGGCGAAAAGCTGGTCAGCATCCTGCCCATCGCCCGCATTGCCGTCACAGACTACTTCGTGCAGGCCAGCCGTCGCGGATCTGTGAAAAAGATCGGCACCAACATGGCCCAATCGATCCTGTCGAATCACTACCTTGGCGCCGGCGTGAGACAACCCCCTGACGAGGCCTTCGATTTGGCGCTGTGCGCCAAGGATGACCAGTTCGTACTGGTCAGCAGTCAGGGCTATCTGGTATCCCTGGATATACAGCAGCTGCCCTACTCGGTGGTCGAAGCGATTCGACTGGAACCTTATGATTACATCATGGCTGCATTCGTACCATCGCCGGGCCGCTCCCTGCTGGTGATGACACAGACGGGCAAAATTGTGCACCGCACCACCGACAGCCTGGATGCCTCCGCTCCACAAAAGAAAAAAGGTCTCTCGCTTTATTCACAATCGCGCCGCGACGCCGGGGTGCGCGTGGTTGGAGCCGCTGCCGTCGGCGAAAAAGATTGGGCTGCCAGCCTGCACAGCGACGGCGGTTTGTTCCTGCACCGGATAGAGACGATCTTGAAAGCAGGCGCGATTGACGCTCACGGCAGCGTGCTGGCTTTCACTGCCGGCGCAGGTTGATCCGGGCGCTGGTTAAAGGAATCGAGCAGGTACATGGGACTTCGCGTTGGCCTTGACTTTGGCACATCCAACTCTGGCATGGCGATCAGCGATGGGCATTCGGTCCGGGTGCTGCCGCTCGACCAGAAAAATGTTTTGCCGGAAGTGGTGAAGACCATCCTGTATATCACGCGGGAGGACCGCCGCTACATTGGGCAGGAAGCGGTCGAGCTTTACTACCGCCACAATGTCAACCGGCTGCGCCGCTTCGTTAAAAAACGGGTGGGAGAGATCGAATATCAAGGCGCAGAAATGTATTACGTGCGCGACGTTTATACCTACGTGGACGAGCTCACCCCCGGAAGACTGCTGCAGTATCTCAAAACCGCCCTGCGCCGGGGCGACGGAAGCGAGAGATATGCCGGAACGCAGATCTTCGAGCGCTACTACCGGGTGGTTGACCTGATTCAGGTGTATCTCCATCTTTTGAAAGAACGCGCCGAAAAGATCCTGGGCGAGGAGATTAGCGCAGTTACGCTGGGAAGGCCAGTGCACTTCTCGAACTCCCCTGAAATCGACCGGCAGGCAGAAAACACACTGCGCCAGGCTGCCCTGGAAGCGGGCTTCCGGCAGGTAGACTTTGAGTTAGAGCCGGTAGCGGCAGCGCTTTTCTACGAACAAACCCTTACCCGCCCGCAGACCGTCATGATTTTCGATTTCGGCGGCGGCACGCTGGACCTGGCGATCATGCGACTGGGCGACCCCGGGCGCCGCGAAATCTTCGCCAGCGGCGGAATCGGCATCGCCGGCAGCGATTTCGACCGTGCCATCATTCAGAAGCGCCTGCTGCAGCACTTTGGATACGGTCAAGTCGTACACCAGCCGGATATACTGGAGCTGATCCATGCTGTGCCCGACTGGATCGCCTTACCAGAGCTGAGCACACCGAAAAACCGCCACACCCTGGAGCGCGCCATTTTGGGAAAAACAGCTCCCGCTCGCCTGAAAGCCCTGCAATCCTTGATCTTCAACGATCTGGCGTTCTCATTCTACAACCAGGTCGAAGCCGCCAAAATCGCTCTCTCGGATCACGGCGCAGCAGTCGTAGAGCTGCGGCAGGCTGGCATCGACTTGTGGGAGTTGATTTCCAGAACCCAGTTCGAGAAGGATATCGAGGGCTACCAGGCGCAGATCGAGAAGATGGTGGTCGATACGCTGGCGGCCTCCGGTCTGGAAGCGGATCAAATCGACGCCGTGGTGAAGACCGGCGGTTCGTCAAACATCCCGGTATTCTCCGGCATGCTGAGAGGAATTTTCGGCGCACAGCGTGTGGTCGAGTCCAACACCTTCAGCAGCGTCACCGCCGGGCTGGCGATCCGGGCCTACCAGGGCAGCGCAGCCTAGGCCGGCGGAACCGCAGTCTTTCCCTCTACTCGTATTCGATATCCCGGGCGCCGCCGATATGCGCCAGAAACCAGGCCGGGTCTCCGCTCCTCAGCCCGGACAGCGCCCACTGCAGCTCGATCGCCTGCGCATAGAACCTGGCGCGCGGCATGTGGAGGCGGGCGTTCGGGTAGCTGTCGTAAATGCGCTGCACGAAACGTTCGCCGTACACGTTCAGCAGGTTTCCCAGGTCGGTAGCCGGATCGCCGAGTCCGGCAACGCCAAAGTCGATGATCCCCTGGATGCGCCCAAGCTCGCGGTTGTATAAGATATGATACGGTCCCAGATCCCCGTGGATCAGGCAAGGCCGGTATTCAAAGTTGGTCGCATCACTCAGCATCCGATCGAATAGTTCGCCGACCCAGGCTTTCTGATGCCTGATCAGCAGCGGGGTGATAAGCTCTTCGACCTCCTGGCGGATCTCCAGCCAGTCATCGAGCCGCGCCGGCGCCAGTGTAACCGGCAGCGACGCATCAACCGGTATGTTGTGCAGCGCCCGCAAGAAGCCTCCCAATTGATCCGCCACAGCCTGCTGCTCCTCGCTGCTCAAGCGATACACCAGGCTGAGGCTTAAGGTCTCGCCGGGTATGCGCCGGTAAGCAACAGCATCCTGACTGGTGTAAAAAGGGCTCGGAATTTGCAGTGAGAGGTGCGGCTGGAGCAGCCCCAGGATGCGCACTTCAACCTCCAGCGCCTTGACGCCGTAATCCCCCCTGGCGAAACGCACCACGGTATCGTCATTCACGTGGAACACATGGTTGACCAGGCCATCGCCATCATAGGTTATGCTTTCGATGTTTACCCGGGGAATTATTTCTTTGATCCTTGGAAGAAATTGCTCGATGATCGCATCCATAGGTTTTCCTGATGAAAGAGAAAGTTAATCAGGCGGACCCAGGCGCCTCAGCGCTTTTTCGGTAAACGACAGCCGGCGCGGGTTGAAATGACCGCTAACTGCCGAAGCATAAGGGCGGGCAACGCGCAGCACATACACCGCCCAGCCTTCTTTGTTGATCGACTCCAGGGCAGATTTGTAATACTCAAAGACATGTACGCTGCCCAACTGGATGCCTGCCCGGAACGCGCCCGCAGCTACCAGACCGGACACCTCCAGCGGCGTCACCCCTTCTTGCTGAGAAACTTGCTGCAGTACATGGTACATCCCAGCCAGCTGCTCCGGGCGAGGCAGGCTGCCGGCATTGTGCTTCAAAGCCTCCCAGCTGCGTTCCAGGTCTTGCACATTGAGCGGCGGCACATCTACCATATCCGCCGCGACGGCGGACGAAGATTCCAGGGCATTCAATAAGTCACGCACCGACTCGATTTCCACGTCGCTCTTGAGCAAGCCTGCGTTCTGCAGCTCGATGATGAAGGCGTTCAGATAGGCGTGTGTGCCGCCGGTTAGGTCGGAAGCAGCCGCCAGCAGCCACAGCGGCGACCAGCCAAATGCCAAAAACCCGGCCAGCTCCACCACGTTGCCCACCGCTTTGCGCACAGCCAGGTCGCCGGCAGGTATTGCTTCCGTTTGAAATACTCCTTTGACGTCGCCCAACAATTCGATGGTCAGGCGAAGCATCCGGTAGACCAGCGCCTGGTACAACCGGGTGCGGCGCACCCAGAGCGGCAGCAGCAG
>JBGSTO010000067.1:0-23321 GCA_041736465.1 Anaerolineales bacterium
GCAAGCACGGCGACCACGCTGCCATCAGCCACACAGCCCGCGCCCACCAGCACGGCGACGACCCCGCCGCCTACCCGAACAGCGACGCCGGCTCCGGCTACGGCAACGCCAACCCCGACCCTTTCCGGGGCGACTGCCGCAGCGAGCAGCACTCCGGAGGCAGCGCTTTCGCCGGAACCAACCGCTGCTCCGTCTGCTACGTTGGCTGTGGTGAGTGGACCGGTGGATTGCCCCCTGGCGCTGCCCACGCGCCTGAAGATGGGCGATAACGTAGTAACCGTCGATAACGTCAACATGCGGTCGGTGCCACAAATCGGCCAGAATATCATCCTGACCAATATCCGCGGCACGCAGTTGGAGATTGTCGGCGGGCCGGTATGTGGACCGTACCAGGAAGGGGCTTATCTGTGGTGGCAGGTGCGCCGCCAGGATGGGCAGGTTGGCTGGTCGGCGGAAGGCGGGCTGACCGGGCGGCTGTATTTGCTGCAGCCTGTGCCGTAAGACTTGTCCGCAGATAAAGAAAAACCTATTTCCACAGATTTCACAGATGACACAGATTACCCATCCTTTTTCTACAGATGATTAATATCACCAATCTGGCATGACATCCTGCCAATAGCAGGGATGGACCAACCAAAGAGGAAAAATTTTGCTATAATGGTTTTACCTTAACATCTGAATACAGGATCCAGGTGCCTTTGCCCCCGGATGGGTAGGCTTAAAGGCGAAGCCGGTGCATGATCCAGCATCGGATTGAAAAAACTCAACCCGCTGCCGGTTTCATAAGTCCGGCGCTGTCCCGCAACTGTGTGGTCCGGCCGATTTCCAGGCCGCGCCAAGCCAGGTCGCCCGCCTCGATCCTCGTTTCCACAGGCCTCGCGGCAAGGAGGTGGAGCAGTGTACGACAGCAGTTGACCCCGGAAGACCACCACCTCCCCTGACCAGATGGCAGGGGAGTTTTGTTTTTGTGTATCCGAGGAACAAATTCGTGGATGGCACGCTATCCGCCATACAACATACCACGCAACAAAATCACGAGGAGTACAAGATGTCTTTTAAACGCCATACGATCTTTTGGTTATTGATCCTGCTGGTAGCCGCGCTGGCTTCAGCCTGCGCTCAGGCGCCTGCTGCCCCGCAAGCGGAAATCCCGGAGCCCACTGCGCTGCCCACCCTCAGCCCGGTCAAGCTGGTGGATGGCTTGGGCAAAGAAATCAACCTGGCTCAGCCTGCTCGGCGGGTGATCTCGCTGGCGCCGTCCAACACCGAAATCCTGTTCTTCGTGGGCGCCGGCGCGCAGGTAGTGGGACGGGATGCGTTTTCGGATTACCCCGCGGAAGCGGCGGCGATCACCGACATCGGCGGCGGATTCGGCGAGTTGGATACGGAGACGATGGTATCGCTGCAGCCGGATCTGGTGCTGGCTTCGCAGCTTTCACCCGCCGAACAGGTGCAGGCGCTGGAGGAGCTGGGTCTGACGGTGTACTATTTGAGCAACCCGGTCGATCTGGGAGGGATGTTCGAGAACCTGCGCATCGTCGCCATGCTCACCGGGCAAAGCCAGGGCCTGGAAGAGAAGATCGAGGAGCTGGAGATGCGCATACAGGCGGTAGAGGAGAAAATTGTGGATGTGCCCCAGCGGCTGGATGTATTCTATGAGCTGGATGCAACCGACCCCAAGGCGCCCTGGACTCCTGGGAAGGATACCTTTGTATCCAACTTGATCAGCATGGCAGGCGGCAACAACCTGGGTGACCAGCTCGAAGGCGAATGGGCGCAGTTGAGCATCGAGAAATTGGTGGAAGTAGACCCGGATATCATTCTGCTGGGCGATGCGGTATGGGGCGGGGTGACGGCGGAATCCGTGGCGGCGCGCGCCGGTTGGGAGTCGCTGCAAGCAGTCAAGGAAGGACGGGTGTACCCCTTCGATGACAATCTTGCCAGCCGTCCAGGCCCGCGCATGGTGGACGGTCTGGAAGCAATGGCAAAGCTGATGTACCCCGAGCTGTTCGAATAGAGATGAATTTCAAGCTGCTGCGCCCCTTCCTGATAAGTGCTGCCGTGCTGCTGCTGGCTCTGCTGATGAGCGTGGCGATCGGCCCGGTGTTCGTACCGCCGGGGACGGTGGTGGGTGTGCTGCTGGCACAGATCCCCGGGCTGGCGCTCCCGGGGGATTGGCCCGAATACGTGCAAACAATTGTTTTCCAAATCCGGCTGCCGCACGCCTTGCTGATGGCGCTGACCGGCGCGGCGCTGGCGGGCAGCGGGGCGGCCTTTCAAGGCCTGTTCCGCAACCCGCTGGCGGATCCGTACCTGATCGGCGTGGCTTCCGGCGCGGGTTTGGGCGCTGTGTTTGCCCTGGCAGCCGATTGGCCAAGCAGCCTGCTGGGCATGTATACCGTACCGGCGGCGGCTTTCCTGGGCGCCATTGTCACGGTTGCGCTGGTGTACTGGCTGGCGCGAGTGGGGCGCACGCTGCCCACCACCACCCTGATACTGGCGGGCGTGGCGATCAGCGCATTTGCCGGCTCGCTGACCTCCTTCTTGATGCTGCGCTCCAATGAGGAGCTGCGCCGGGCACTGTCCTGGCTGTTGGGCGGCAGCGTGCTGGATGGTTGGGGACCTTTCTGGGCGGCGCTGCCGTACGTGCTGGTGGGGCTGGGGTTTCTAACGCTCTCTGGACACAGCTTGAACCTGCTGCAGTATGGCGAGGAACAGGCGCAGCAGCTTGGCTTGAACACCGAACGCGCCAAGCTGCTGCTCATCCTGGCAGCTTCGCTGGCGACCGCGGCGGCGGTAGCCTTCGCCGGGATCATTGGTTTCATCGGTCTGGTGGTGCCGCACAGCGTGCGCCTGCTGTGGGGCGGCGCGCCCTACGAGGCGCACGACTACCGCAGGCTGGTGCCGCTTTCTATCCTGGGCGGCAGCATCGTCCTGCTGGCAGCCGATCTGCTGGCGCGCATGCTGCTGGCGCCGCAGGTGCTGCCGGTGGGTATCATTACTGCGTTGGCGGGCGCACCGTTCTTTCTTTATCTGCTGCGGCGCGCCAAAGACCAGGCTTTTTGGTAAAAGTGAGGCAGTTATGCTCCAGGTAAAATCGCTTTTCTTTCGCTACAACGGGCACGATGTGCTCCACGACGTCTCGCTGGCGATCCGTCCGGGGGAAGTGCTGGCGCTCATCGGACCCAACGGGGCCGGTAAATCTACTCTGATCCGGGCGATCAGCGGGGTGCTGGCGGCGCGGCAGGGTTCGGTACAGGTGGATGGAAAAGAAATCAGCCGCCTGTCTGCGATGCAGCGCGCCCGCTGCATGGCGGTGGTGCCGCAGGCGCGCGAGCTACCCGGCGCCTTCAGTGTTTACCAGACGGTTGCATTGGGGCGCACTCCCTACCTGGGCTGGCTGGGCAAGGCGGGCGAGAGTGATCACCGCGCCGTACGGCGGGCGCTGGAACAGACTCAGTTATCCAGCCTGGCTGAGCGAGCGGTGGGGTCGCTGTCCGGCGGCGAGCAGCAGCGCGTGCTGCTGGCGCGCGCCCTGGCTCAGGAGACGCCCATCCTGCTGATGGATGAACCCACCACCCACCTGGATCTGGAGCACCAGACGGTGCTGCTCAACCTGGTGCGTTCGCTGGCGGCGGAACAGGGACTGGCGGTGCTGGCAGCGCTGCACGATTTGAACCTGGCGAGCCTGTATGCCGACCGGGTGGCTTTGATCGCAGCCGGTCGCATCCAGGCGCTTGGCACGCCGCAGCAGGTGCTGACCAGCGAACAGTTGAGCCGGGTTTACCACGTGCCGGTGCAGGTGGTGCCGCACCCGCAGTACGGCAGCCCGCTGGTGCTGCCGGACGGTCGCCGTGCGCCTGCAGGGCAAAGCGCCCATCCGGGCGCCGGTCCCTGGCAGAGTGTTTGAGAAATCAGCAGCCGGTCGCCGCACCAGATCAGCGCGATGGCGCGATGATGTAAATTTCTCCCAGGTAAACGAAACTGGTGGGCAGGAACGGTTCGACCTGCACAGGCTGCAGGTAAGCCGCACTGCCCAGGGTATTGCTCACCGTCAGGGTGACTGTGTACGTGCCGGGGAGCGGATACGTATATACCGGCTCGAAATCTATGGATGTTCCGGTATTGTCTCCGAAATCCCAGAGGTAGGCCAGCGGGTTAGTGCCGGTGCTCAGGTTGGTAAATTGGAGCGGCTGCCCGGCTAACACGGGCGAGGTGCTGGTAAAGTTGGCTGCCGGCGCCAGAGGCGTGAAGCAGGAAGGGTGCCCGGCGATAACCTGGATATCATCCACATGCCAGCCATCTGCGGTGACCGACCCGTCGCTGTACAGGCGGAAGCGAATACGTGCATTGGCAGCGCCATCCAGGGCGGGCAGCGGCAGCGTCACCTGGCTCCAGGAGGTCTGACCGGCGCCGTTATAAGTGCCGGCAGTCTCCCAGGAAGTTCCACCATCGGTCGAATACTCGACAAAACCATAATCGTAGCCATTTTCGAGATCGTAGGTGTGCCAGAAGCTGAGCTGGGTGCTGCTGGCGGCGCTTAGATCCAGCGGCGGCGAAGTGAGCGAAACATTGAGGAAGTTGCCGTACGGTGCGCCGGGGCTGTCGCTCCAGGCATGGGTGGGGGAATTGGCCGACTCGGTGGAAATTGCCCACGAGCCACCCGCGTCCCAGGAACCAGCCCCGGACTCGACGTCATCGTTGAACAGCGCACAGGCGGGCAGCAGGTAAAAATCCTGGCGGACGGACTGGCCGTTTTCCAGCAGCGCACCGGCGACAATCTCGGGGGCATAATCGGGCGCGCTGGCGGTGAGGGTGTATTCGCCCTCCAGCAGATATACCTCGTAGAAACCGGTCAGCGGGTCGGTGCGGGTGGTGAAGTCGCCCGCCTGGACGAAGGCGTTGAGGGGAGAATTGCTGCTGGCATCACGCGTGTAGCCGTAGAGGTATGGCGCAATGGCGGGATCGATCACGTAGAAAAAGTGCGCCGACACCGGGCCGTAACTGCCGGAGGCATCTCGACCGCGCACAAACACGGTATGCCGTCCATGGGTGAGACCGGTGGTATCCAGGAAGGCCTGCACGGTCTCTATTTTGGCATCGAAAGCGCCGTCTGATGCGCCCAGTGTATGCGTGATGGCGCCGCTGACCCAGGTCGGCAGGTCAATACTGAACTCAGCAGAGCTGATATTTTGGGTCGGCTCTCCCCCGGATACACGGCGGTCGTCCAGGCTGGCCTGAACAAGCACACTCTGACCCAGCCCGACGCTGGGGGGCAGCACCTGAATGTCGCCGGCATCTGGCCCGGCGGGAATCTGATAGGGTGCCTGGGCAGCCTTGGCAGCGTACAGCAAGGCCGGCAGGTTAGTGGGGAGGATGATATTTTTGAATGAACTACAGTCCTGGAAGAAGGCTGTGCCCAGCTCGAAGGTATAGGCGGGCAGCCCCAGCTCGCCGTATGCAAAGTCGTCGGTAGTGCCATCGGTGGGATACAGGAAGATGGACTGCTCCGCTGTGTAGGCGTTGAAGTAGGCGAACTTTCGCCCCAGGGTCTGCAGGGCGGTGCTGTTGGGCGCCAGCGAGCTGGTAAATCCCCAGGGCCAGAGCACCAGCCTGCCGTAGCTGTGCACATCCAGAAAGACACCGGCAGCATCGGCAGAGGCTGGACTGTTTAGATCATCCGCTCGCCAGTCGGGAAATATGCTGCTGACGTAGTTTTGGATGGCCTGCACCTCAGGCTCGGAGGCGGGGGACGGGCCGCGGTAGGTTTCGTCGCAGGCGTAGCCGCTGGAGCCGCTGCAGCAGCCCCAGGCAAATTCGAAGTTGCGGTTGAGGTCTATGCCGCGGGAGTTGGTATTGGAGCAAAAATTGTTGTTGGTATTCTTGCGCCACGCCAGCCCGCTCTCGGCTTTTTTGCGCCCGTCCGGGTTAGCCATCAGCAGCAGGTGGATTTCGAAGTAGTCCAGCAGGTAGGTGACATCCGGGTCGGTATCGTAGTGCGAGACCAGGTATTCGGCAAAACGGGTGCTCAGCTCGGCGGGAGCATATTCGCGGGCATGCACCGAGGACATGACGAACAGCTTAGGTTTTGACCCGGAGGTGAGGCTGTTGGTCAGGCGCAGCACCCACATATCGTAGCCGGCGCTGCCGCCGGGCGTGATTTTTTCCCAGCTATCACCGGTATCCAGCCAGGCTGCCAGGTTTGGATAGGCGGCGACGATCTCTTCAGCGGTGAGAAAGGTCTCCTCAACGGTGCGGTAGCAGGCGTAGCCGGGAATGCCTTCGGTTTGATCGGGGAGCAGCACGGCAGGGCGGTTGATCAGGTAGGTCAGTTTCTTGTCGATCTCCACCCGGAAGCCTGCAGCTTGCAGATACTGCATACCCGCCTGATCTACTTCGACGACCAGGTAGCCTTCCTCGTAGTTGACCTCCCAGGGCTCCCAGCGGGGAGCTACCAGTGTGACCATTGCCGGATCGGAAAAATACGCTCGCACCACCCACACCGCGGGATCTGCTGCCAGGCTGCCAGGCGGCGGATCAGGCATCTCAGCAAGAGAGGGCCGGTTTGGATCGTATGGCTGCAAGAACTCTAATGAAGCCGATGCATCTGAGTAGGATTGGGTCAGCAGCACGAGCGCAAGCGCAGCCATCACCAGCAGTAAAGGGGATCGTTTTATGATTTTCACTCAAGCCTCGGCGTATGGAACGAAATCATTGCCTGCCAGACCCTGCTGGATGGCGGTGCGGGCGACGGCGCGTGCCACGGCCTGGTGGACCTTCTTGTCGAGCGGGTTGGGTACCAGCTCATCGGCAGGGGCCAGGTCGGCAATCGCCTGGGCAGCCGCCAGGTACATTTCCCGCGAAATGCGCGCCGCCTGGGTATCCACTGCGCCGCGCAGGATGCCGGGGAATCCCAACACGTTGTTCACCGATTTGCCGTCGGCGGCAAAGGCCGCACCGGCAGCGACGGCGACATCCGGGTCGATTTCAGGCACTGGATTGGAGAGCGCCAGGATGATCTGGCCGGGGCGCACCATCTCCGGTTTGATCAGCCCCGGCACACCGGTGGTGGCGATGACGATATCTGCGCTTGCCATGATTTCCTGCAGTGTGGAGCGCCGGTTGCCCTCGGCTTCGAAGCGCTGCAGGGCATCTTCGGAAAGGTCGGCTCCCAGCACCGGGCTGCCGGTGTGCTTGAACAGCATCCTGCCGATGGCATTCCCGGCGGCGCCCAGGCCGATCTGGCCGATGCGCGCCTGGTGGATATCCATCCCCGATTGGCGGCAGGCGTTGGTCAGGGCAGCGATGGTGACCACGGCGGTGCCGTGCTGGTCGTCATGCATCACCGGGATTTGCAGGCGTGCCTGCAGACGGCGTTCGATTTCGAAACAGCGCGGGGCAGAGATGTCTTCTAGCTGGATGGCGGCGAATGTGGGTGCAATGGTCGCCACCGTTTCTACGATGGTATCGACATCTGTGGTATCCAGCAAGATGGGCATGCCCGACAGGCCGACCAGCGTTTCCATCAACATGGCCTTGCCTTCCATCACCGGCATACCGGCAACCGGGCCGATATTGCCCAGCCCCAGCACTGCGCTGCCATCGGTAACGATGGCAACCAGGTGTCCTATGGCGGTGTACTGCCGGGCTAATTCCGGCTCAGCGGCGATGCGCAGGCATACCTCTGCCACACCCGGGGTGTATACCCGGCGCAGGGTCCACAGGTTATCCACCTGGTAGCGGCTGCGGATGGCGATCTTGCCTTTTTGGTGCAGCTCCAGCACCTCATCGCGCACCGCCAGCACACTTGTGCCGGGGTTGGCGTGCATGGCTTCCAGGATAAGCGCCAGCTGTGCTTCGTCGTTGGCGTAAACGGTGATATCGCGCACCATATGCCGCGGCGTCTCCTGGATGGAACGGATTTCACCGATCTCCGCGCCGTATTCGGCGACAGCCAGCAGCAGATGCGCCAGTGTGCCGGGCTGGTGATCGTTGCGGCAGCGCACGGTGCGCATGATTTTATCTTCACGCATTTCACCCTCCGTGGATCAATGGTGATTATGCCAGAGTTTGAACTCCCTCAGAATGGAACCGCCGATGAATTCGCGCATAATGGAGTTGTCGGGTATCAGGTCGCTCTCCAGGGGTAAGAACCATTCCAGAAAGGCCAGCAGGCGTTTGGCCTCTACATATTCGGGGCGACCAAACTGCACCTGGCGCAGCAGTGGTTCCGCCAGCGGTTTGAGTGCCGACAGCTCGTAAACCAGGGCGGAGTTGAACATCACATCCGCGTTCTCCTGGTAGGGGAAGATGTAGCGTTTCTCACCGCGGCGCACAGATTCCCAGCGATGGATGGTGGCGGTAGCCGAATAGCCGCGCTCGCGTGCATCGCGCACGATGCGCCGGATCAGGCGCGTATCGGTGGTGGATACGCGGTTGAGGTGATCCAGATTTAGCTGAGTGAGCGCTGATGCAAAGATGCGAAAGGCCTGCTCGGAGGGAAATCCCGGCAGCAGCTCCGGATTCAAGCCGTGAATGCCTTCCAGGATGATGATATCCTCGGGAGCCAGCTTCACCGTGTCGCCGGGCGTACTTTTGCCGGTTAGAAAATCGTAGTGCGGCAGGGTGACCTGTTCGCCGGCGATCAAACGGCTTAAATCTTCACTGAGTCGTTGGCTATCGAGCGCTTTGACCGATTCGAAGTCGAAGTCGCCGTTCTCGTCGCGTGGCGTTTGCTCCCGGTCGACAAAGTAGCTGTCCAGCTCAAGCGGAAAAGGTGACAAGCCGCGTGCCAGCAGTTGGACAGACAGGCGCTTGGAAAACGTGGTCTTACCGGAAGACGAAGGTCCGGCGATCAGGATGACGCGGATATCCTGGCTGCGGTTTGCGATCTGGGCGGCAATCTCGGTCACGCGCTGCTCGTGCAGGGCCTCTGTTACCAGGATGACTTCTCGCGCCCGGTTGCCCTGAATGGCTTCATTGAGAGCGCCGACATTATCGATCCCCAGGCGGTTCAGCCACTCGCCGTACTGCAGAAAAGTATGCAGCAGCTTGGGGTATTCGGGCGGGGGCAGCAGGGTAGTGGGCGCGTGCCGGCGTGGAAAGCGCAGCGTGAAGCCGGCGCCGGTTATGATCAGACCGAACCAGCGCAGATATCCGGTCGAAGGCACCATGTAGCCATGGTGGTAATCGCGATGACCATCCAGCTCGTATACCGTCAGGTAGTCTTTTTTTCGGTGCATCAGCAGGCGCACTTTGTCCAGAGCGCCATCCTGTCGGAACATCTCGATGGCCTCTGAAAGTGGGATTTCAGTGCGCCGGAATGGTTTATCCGCTTCGACGAGGGCGTGCATGCGGGTATCCAGGATTGCCAGGTCGTCTTCGTTCAGCGGCTTGCGCCCGATCACGTGGCAGTAATAACCGCCAGAGGCGACAGAATGATCCACAATCAAGCCGGCTTCAGGAAAGACCTGCCCAAAGGCTGTTTCCAGTAAAAAGGTCAACGAGCGGCGGTAGATGCGCATGCCGTCGGCATCGCCCATCGTGACCGGTGTGACCCGCGAATCGATCTTAATTGGAAACGTAAGCTCGCGCAGCTCACCGTTGACGATGGCGCCAACGGTTGGGGGCAAGCCTTCGGATTGCAGCAGTGTGAGAAAATCGCCAACCGGTGCGCAGCGTGGGCCGCAGATTGTGCGTTTGTCCGGCAGCTCGATTTCTACAGTTGATCTGGGAGCGACGAAATTGAAGGCTGGGTTTTGTAAGCTCATAAATTCAGAACCTTGCAGATTGTAACACACCCCGCTAGAATAGATCCGCGCATAGGTGAGGTGTGGTACGAGTCTCTGCGCTGAGTGAGGTGGATTAACG
Organism: Anaerolineales bacterium; assembly: GCA_041736465.1. Classification (GTDB taxonomy): domain Bacteria; phylum Chloroflexota; class Anaerolineae; order Anaerolineales; family UBA4823; genus JAJUJL01. Next base: position 9,871 of record JBGSTO010000067.1, read on the forward strand.
ACATGGGTCAGCGGGCGGTATTGAGATGCTGCAGCAGCGAACGGGTTGCCTGGGCTACTTCGTTTACGGCGAGATCGAAGACCATCTGGTTGGCTTTGGATGGCTTGCGGTAGCCGCTGACTTTGCGCACGTACTGCAGAGCGGCAGCCTGGATTTCTTCCTCGCTGGGGTTCAGTTCTGGCTGGCGCAGTTGTTTGATACTCCGGCACATGATCACATCTCCTGGCGAACCACGGGTTGCCCCGTATGGCTTAATTATCGGTCAAAAACGGTATAAATTGAATGTGCGTGGTAGACTGCCTATTATATAATATCCGTGCTGCATAATTGCCCCAACATCATTTTCTAGCGCCATTAACCAAGGAACCCTGATGCAGAAGAATTCGATGCCATTTGATGACCTGTCTCCGCTGCAAACTGTTTTGGAGAATCTGGCGCCTGAGGGGCGCAAAGCGCTGCTGCCGGCGCTGCATGCCGTCCAGGCGATCTATGGCTACACCTCCGAGCCGGCAGCTAAAGCGGTGGCGGAAGCGCTGGGCGTACCCCTGGCAGACGTACACGGCGTGATCGAATTTTATGCCATGTTCTACAACCAGCCCGTCGGGCGCAGCATCCTGCGCATCTGCACCGATCCTGCCTGCCATATGCGCGGCGCGGAGCAGGCATTAGAACACGCCTGCCAGACGTACGCGGTGAGCGAAGGGCAGGTGAGCGCCGATGGGGAGTGGACGGTGGAACGCGCCCCGTGTCTGGGGTTGTGCAACCGGGCGCCGGCAGCGAATTTGAGCCTGAACCCCCAGGCATTGAAACCGGATGAGACCACGGTTTTGGCGCCGCGCAGTTATTCTTATGGCTTGAACGACCCTCAGGGGGGCGAAACTGCGGATTATATCGGCGGCAGCCCACGCTTGATCACGCAATTGTGTTCCGGTGGTCGGGCAGCCTCCCTGGAAGACTATGTCGCTGCCGGTGGGATGCGCGCGGTACAGCAGTGGCTGGGCAAGAAACGGTCTGCAGCGCAGATGATCGCCGAGATCAAAACCTCGGGCCTGGTTGGAATGGGTGGGGCAGCTTTCCCCACCGGCTTGAAGTGGGAGGGTGCAGCCAATGCACCCGGTGAAATCAAATACCTGGTGATCAACGCAGATGAATCCGAGCCGGGTACGTTCAAAGACCGCATCCTTTTGGAAGGCGACCCCTGCCGAGTTTTGGAAGGCGCTATCCTGGGGGCGTATGCCATCGGGGCGCATAAAATCTACTGCTACATTCGCGGTGAGTACCCGCTGGCAATCGGGCGGGTGCACGCCGCAGTCGAGCAGCTGCGCCATGCCGGCTACCTGGGCGAAGATGTTCTGGGATCGGGCTTCGCGCTGGAGGTTGAAATACGCGCTGGTGCGGGGGCGTATATTTGCGGCGAGGAGACTGCGTTGTTCGAGTCCATCGAGGGTAAGCGCGGTTTCCCGCGCATCAAGCCGCCGTTTCCAACCACTCATGGGTTGTTTGGCCAACCCACTGTGATCAATAACGTGGAAACGCTGGCAAAAGTACCCCTCATTCTGGCAGACGGCGCGGCAGCATTCAGAAGCCTGGGCACCGAGAAATCGCCGGGCACAAAATTATTCTGCCTGTCGGGGGACGTAGCCCGACCGGGTGTGTACGAGGTTCCTTTCGGCACGACCCTGCGGAGCCTGTTGTTCGATTTGGCTGGGGGCGTGGAGGGGGGCGGGCTGCAAGCCATACTGCTCGGAGGCGCAGCGGGAGCCTTCGCCACCGAAGCGCAACTGGATGTGCGCTTGAGCTTCGAGGATCTGCGCGCTGCCGGGCTGCCGCTTGGCTCCGGGGTGGTTATGGTATTCAACCAGCAGCGCAGCATAGCGGCAGTGTTGGCGGGTCTGGCGCGTTTCTTCGCCCATGAATCGTGCGGGAAATGCTATCCCTGCCAGATGGGCACGCAGCGCCAGTATGAGATCCTGCTGCGGGCGGCAGCCGGGCAGAGCCTGCCGGGGGATGCGCAGCGGCTGCAGGATGTCGGTTGGACAATGACCGACTCTTCTTTGTGCGGATTGGGGCAGACGGCTGCCAGCGCGGTGCTGAGTGCGCTGCGCCTGTGGCCTGATCTGGCGGCGGGCTAGCCTGGCGGCTCTGCCTGATACCGCTGATGCCTGAACATGCACGCCGGATCGTTGTGCGCTTTCTTTATCAGGGTTGATGTATAACGAACACATGCTGGAGATCGAACGATGTCTGAGATTGCAGCGAACCAGATCACACTGAAGATCGACGACGCAACCGTGAGCGTCCCGGCGGGAGCAACGCTTCTAGAAGCTGCGCGTGAAGCCGGAAAGGAAGTGCCCACGATTTGCTATCACGAGCACTGCACTGCCAACGGATTATGCCGTATGTGTGTGGTGGAGGTGGAAGGCGCTCGCGTGCTGTCGCCTGCCTGTGTCGCCCAGGCGGTAGAAGGCATGAGCGTGCAGACTCGCTCCCCTCGAGTCGAACGCAGCCGGCGCACGATCCTGGAGATGCTGGCATCCTCGGTTGACCTGTCGGATGCACCCGAAATCCAGCACATGCTGGAAGAATATCGCGTTGACCCCCAGCGATTCCCGGGCGCATCGGCGCGCAGCCACGCGGTGCTGGATGACAATCCCATGTATATACGCGACTACGCAAAATGCGTGCTGTGCTGGCGCTGTGTGCAGGTGTGCGCCGAGGACGCCCAATACACATTTGCCATCAATTTCAGCCAGCGCGGCTATGAAACCAGCATCGGGACATTCTTCGATAAGGGGATGATGCAAACCACCTGCGTATTCTGCGGGCAGTGTGTGGGTGTGTGTCCCAGCGGAGCGTTGAAGGCCAAGCGAGAGTGGCTGCTGGAAGGTGGGCAGCCTGTCGATGAGATCTTGAACCAGACACGCGCCGAACGCCGCCGGCGGCGAGGCGCCGGCCAAAGCGGCGGTGAGGACTAGGAGGCAGCTATGATCGAGCCAGATCGCATCACCTCAACTACCTGTCCCTACTGCGGTGTCGGCTGCAACCTGGAACTGCACGTGAAGGACGATTTTATCTACTCGGTTACCTCGCCTTTCGATGCGGTTGTCAATCAGGGAAATTTGTGCGTCAAAGGGCGCTTTGGCTATGATTTCATCTACAGCCCTAAGCGGGTGACAACGCCGATGCTGCGCAAGACGCCGCAGAAACCCGGAGAGCGCAAACCGGCTTTCGATTTGAGTGAATGGCAGCCTGTCTCCTGGGATGAGGCTCTGGAGTACACCGCCGATCGCCTGGTGGAGATCTACCGGCGGGATGGTTCCGATGCCTTAGCCGTGTACTGCTGCGCCAAAGCCACCAACGAAGACAACTACCTGCTTCAAAAGATGTTTCGCACCCTGTTCCGCACTAACAACGTCGACCACTGTACGCGGCTGTGCCATGCCGGCTCAGTGGTGGCTCTGCTCAAATCGTTAGGCTCCTCAGCGATGAGCAATACCGCCTCTGAGGTTGTTCACAGCGATTGCTTCATTGTCACCGGCTCGAATACCACCGAGAACCATCCCATCATTGCTTTGCAGATGAAAGCGGCGGTAAGAAAGCATGGCGCAAAACTGATCGTGATCGATCCCAGGCGCATCGAGCTGTGCGATTACGCCACCCTGTGGCTGCCGCTCAAGCCGGGAACCAATGTGGCAGTGTTTGCTGCCATGGCGCACGTAATCATCCAGGAGGGGCTGGTCAATCAGGAATTTGTGGCGGCAAGGACGGAAGGTTACGAGGCATTCGCCCGCTCGGTAGAAAAATACACGCCCGAATTTGCCGAGAGGATATCGGGTGTGGATCGAAACCTGATCGTCGAGGCGGCGCGCCTGTACGCACAGGCAGAACGCGGCGCCATCTACTGGGGCATGGGTATATCCCAGCTCTCCCAGGGCACCGCCAGCGCGCTGGGTTTGATCCACCTGGCGCTGCTCACCGGACATATCGGGCGAGAGGGAACCGGGCTGAATCCACTGCGCGGGCAGAACAACGTGCAGGGAGCCTCGGATATGGGTGCGATGCCGTTCCACTTCCCTGGCTACATGGAGGTTGACAACGAAGCCAATGCCCAGGCATGGGAAAAGGCCTGGAACGTTGAGCCAGGCGGTCTGAACCGCACGCGGGGATTGACCACCACAGAAATCTTGTCCAATGTGCACCCCGGCGGCATCCGCAGCCTGTACATCATGGGTGAAAACCCGATGATGACCGAACCGAACCTGAACGTGACCCGCCAGCACATGGAAGCGCTGGAATTTCTGGCGGCGCAAGATATCTTCATAAACGAATCAGGCGCCTACGCCGATGTGTTTTTACCGGCGGTCTCGTGGGCTGAGAAAGAGGGTACGTTCACCAACACCGACCGGCGCGTGCAGCGCGTGCGGGCAGCCATCCCGGCGCGCGGGCAGGCGCGGCCGGACTGGCAGATCATTTGCGATTTGGCGCAGCGCATCGAGCAGCGCCTGGGGCGGGCAAGCTCGTCCGGTTGGGATTACAGCCATCCAGAACAGGTATTTCGAGAGATGGCAGACACCGCCACGATGCTCAAAGGCGTAACCTACCAGCGCATCGATGAGGTTGGGCTGCAGTACCCGGTGCCGCATGAGTCTCATCCAGGGACGCCGTATCTGTTTGCGGAAGACTTTCCCTCCGGTCGGGGTCGTTTCTTCACCGTTGAATATATCCCGGTGGCGGAACCACCGGATGATGAGTACCCGCTGATCCTGACAACCGGACGGCTGCTGGAGCACTGGCACGGCGGTTCGATGACGCGCAACTCGCTGCTGGATGAGTTGAACCCCGAAGCCGAGCTGGAGATACATGAGATCGATGCGGCGCAGTTCGGCATCCAAAATGGCAATCCGGTGAAGGTGTTCTCCCGGCGCGGCTCCGTGGTGGTGCGAGCGCGCATCTCGCCCAGGGCAGCTCCGGGGGTGGTCTTCCTGCCTATGCACTTTACCGAAGCAGCCGCCAACCTGCTGACCATCGATGCGCTGGATGAGCAGGCAAAAATCCCGGAGTTCAAAGCCTGCGCGGTCGGCGTGCAAATTGCGCGTGAGGCTGAGCTGCCCAGACCGGATGTACGCGTGGAACGTGGGCGGCATTGAGAGCGGGCTGACCGGAAAGCGTCTTTATGGATCTCTCGGACACCATTCACGGGCTGGGTGAGCTTTTGGGCGCGGTGATTACCGAGCAGGAATCGCCGGCGCTGTTCGAGACCGAAGAACGTATTCGGGGGTATGCCAAAGCGGCGCGCCTGGCGGGGCGCACGCGCAGCGGCGATCGATCCGCTGCCAGTGAGCTTCAAAGAGAAGTGGCGCGCCTGGATTACAACGCGTCGCGCACTGTCGCGGCTGCCTTTACCCTGTACTTCGATCTGGTTAACCTGGCAGAGGAACTTTACCGGGTGCAGGCACTGCGCCAACGCGAGGCCGAGCGCTACCCGCAGCCGGTAGGCGAATCCATCGCCGATGCGCTCAACCAGCTCAAGCAGCGCGGCATCACAGCCCAGCAAATGCAGGCTGTGATGCAAGACTTCACCGTCGAGCTGGTGCTCACAGCACATCCCACCGAGGCTCGCCGGCGAACCATTCTTTCCAAGCTGCAGCGCATTGCCCATATGATCCGCGAGATGCAGTCTGTGGAGCTTCTGCCGCGCGAACGCCAGAGCATCCATTCCGCTTTGAAAGCCGAGATCACCGGTTTGTGGCTGACCGACCGGGCGCGCACAGCTCGACCCAGCGTTACCGATGAAGTGCGCATTGGTCTCTATTTTGTCGAAGAGGTCTTTTGGAGCCTTTTCTCCAGGATGCAGACCGAGCTGGATGCGGCCCTCAAACAATATTATCCTGAATTGGACACTCCCCCGGCCTGGTTGAGGCTGGCCTCATGGATCGGTGGGGATCGGGATGGCAACCCTTACGTCACTGCGGCGGTGACCGCCGAAACCCTGCGCTTGCATCGCGGCCTGGCAGTGGAACGCTACCGGCGGGAAATGCAGTCGCTGGCGCGCCTGTATAGTGTCAGCTCGCGGCGAATCCCCCCGCCGCCAGAGCTGCAGGCCTGGCTGGACTCGCGCTACCCGCTGCCGGGGCATGCCGCATACCTGGAACGCCGCTACACAAACGAGCCTTATCGCCTGGCGCTCGCCTTGCTGGCAGCAGATCTGGAGATGGCTTCGCAGGACGAGATGACCGGGCGCCTGATGGATATCCGGCAGCAAGCCCCGATGGCGCGAGCGGAAGATTTTACGATCCCATTGGATATCATCAGCCAATCACTCCCCCCGATTCTGGCGCAGGACCGGCTAAGAGAGGTGCACTGGCAGCTCGGCAGCTTTGGGCTGCATGCCGCCCGTCTGGACCTGCGGGAGGATTCGGGGCAAATCATGAGCACTCTGCTGGAGACATTGCGCGGACTGGGAATGGAGATTCCTAGCAGTGCGGACCAGACGGAGTTGCCCGTCGATTACCTGGTGGGGCTGTTAGACGCCCCGCTCCCGAAATTGGCGGCTAATCCCGGCATTACCAGTAGAACTGCTGAGACCTGGGCCTTATTTCACCTGATTGCGAGGGTGAAGGCTGTCTACGGACCGGAGCTGCTGGGACCGTTCATCATCTCGATGACGCGCAACCCGGCAGATATTCTGGCTGTGCTGCTGCTGGCTCGCTGGAGCGGCTGCGCCGATGGCTTGAGCATCGTACCCCTGTTCGAAACCCTGGACGATCTGAAAGCCGCTCCGCGCGTGCTGGCAGAATTGTTCGCTCTCCCGGTATACCGCGAGCACCTGGCGGCGTGTGATCATGAGCAGATGGTGATGATCGGCTACTCGGACAGCAACAAAGATGGAGGCTACCTGGCAGCCAATTGGGCGCTGTATGAGGCCCAAGAGAGCATTGCGCATACCTGCCGGCAAGCGGGCATCCGGTTGACGCTGTTCCATGGACGGGGCGGCACGGTGGCACGCGGCGGCGGTCCGGCAAACCGAGCTATCCTGGCCCAGCCGCCAGGGACGATCGGCGGGCGTTTTCGGGTTACCGAGCAGGGGGAGACGATCGCGGCCCGCTATTCGAACCCCGACCTGGCGCATCGGCACCTGGAGCAGATCGTCAGCGCCACTCTGCTGGCTTCGTTTCCCGAGGACAAGCAGCTGCCAGGTGCATGGAGATCGGTGATGAACCACATGGCAGAAGCGGCTCGCAGCGCCTATCGCGGGCTGGTGTACGAAACGCCCGGGTTTTTGGAATTCTGGTATGCGGCTACGCCAATTGATGAGATCAGCCGCCTGTATCTGGGCTCACGCCCGCCCTCTCGGGGCGGTGAAGGTGCATCTGTGCGCAGGATTCGGGCGATCCCCTGGGTGTTTTCATGGATGCAGAGCCGTTTCAACCTGCCGGGTTGGTTTGGGCTGGGAACGGCGCTGGAAAAAGGCCAGGAGTCGGGCTTGCTGGAAGAGATGTATCGAGAATGGCCTTTCTTTCGCACCTTGCTGGAAAATGCCGAGATGTCGCTGCTGAAAGCTGACCTGGGGATTGCCGCATTGTATGCGGATTTGGTGGCGGATGAATCCTTGCGCAGGGCCATCACCGAACGCATCGAGACAGAATATGAACTGAGCGTCCGCGCTATCCTGGCGATCGGCGGTCATACGGAATTGATGGACTCTGATCCAGTCATCCAGCGCTCGGTGCGGCTGCGCAACCCGTACGTCGACCCATTAAATTATATCCAGGTGGAGATGTTGAGGCGGCTGCGCGAACCCCAGGCTGCCGATGGGGAAAAAGCCCAGGCGTATCGCGACATCCTGCTGCTGACGATCAACGGCATCGCTGCCGGCTTGAGAAACACCGGTTGATTCAGGCTTGAGCGCTCACGGGCTGCGCCGGGCGATCATTTCGATTTCGATGCGGGCGCCCAGTGGCAGGGCGGCGACACCAATTGTGGTCCGGGCGGGATAGGGTGTTTGAAACTGCTGCGCATAGATGATGTTCATGGCGGCGAAGTCTGCCATATCGGTCAGGTACACGTTTACCTTGATCACCTCGTCCGGTGTCATCCCGGCAGCTTCCAGAACCGCGAACAGATTCTGAAAGCACTGCTTCGTCTGGGCAGACACATCTCCCTCCACCAGCTTACCAGTAGCAGGGTCAAGCGGGGTTTGACCAGAAAAGTAGACAAATTCGCCGGCGCGGATGGCGTGAGAGTAAGGGCCGACGGCGGCAGTAGTGGGGGCGGCAATGGCTTGACGAGTCATAGAATTCTGCCTCCTGGATAGCTTGTGCTTGGTATAAATGCATCCGCCCGGAAGAAACGATCTCTTCCGGGCGGAGTAAAGCCGCCTCAGTTGCTGCTGTAATCGGCGGGGCTGACACCGCAGCACAGCACCAGCTCTTTGGCAGCCTTGACTTCATCCAGGCGACCAAATGGGGTATTGTGCGGCGCAGTCTTGAGCAGATCCGGGGTGCTGCGGGCCTCCTCGGCGATCTTGAGCATCGCCTCGGCAAACGCGTCCAGATTCTGCATGCTCTCTGTTTCTGTGGGTTCGAGCATTAATGCGTCGTGGACGATCAATGGGAAGTAGTTCGTCGGCGGGTGGAAGCCGTAATCCATCAGTCTCTTGGCGATATCCAGGGCCTGGATATCGGGAATATCCGCCCAACGACCTTCAGCGACGAACTCGTGCATGCAGATGCGGTCATATGGAACGTGGTAGACGTGGCTCACCCGGGCGCGCAGATAGTTGGCATTCAGTACTGCGTATTCTGCAATCATGCGGATGCCTTCTTTGCCGTGCATGCGCATATAGGTGTAAGCCCTGATCATCATGCCAAAATGGCCGTGAAATGATTTTACCCGGCCTATGCTTTTCTTGGGGTAGACGAAGCCGTAGAGCGGTGGTTCCTCATCGTCGCCCGGCTCCAGGATGTCTACCAGTGGGCCAGGCAGGAAATCTGCCAGCCTGGCGCATACACCGACCGGACCGGAGCCAGGGCCGCCGCCACCATGCGGGGTGGAGAAGGTCTTGTGCAGGTTGTAGTGCAGCACATCGATGCCCAGGTCTCCAGGTCTGACAATGCCGAGCAGGGCGTTCATATTTGCGCCGTCGCCGTACACCAGGCCGCCGGCTGCATGCACCAGGCGCACAACTTCTTCCACGTTCTCGTCGAACAGGCCCAGGGTATTGGGGTTGGTCAGCATCAGACCCGCCAGGGTGTCATCACACTCGGCGCGCAGCGCATCCAGGTCCACATTACCGCGCGGGTCGGATTTCAGCTCGACCACGCGCATTCCAGACATGGCTGAAGTTGCGGGATTGGTGCCATGCGCTGAGTCGGGGATCAGGATTTTATTACGCTGGGTTTGCCCGGTGGCTTCGTGGTAGGCTCTGATGATCAGCACTCCGGTCAGCTCGCCCTGCGCACCTGCGGCTGGCTGCAGCGTGATGGCGGAAAAACCGCCGATTTCTTTCAACCACTCCTGCAGTTCGTACATCACTGCCAGGCTGCCCTGCACGGTTTCTTCTGGCTGAAACGGATGTACGAAGGCAAATCCCGGCAGGCGAGCGACGTCTTCATTGATCTTGGGGTTGTATTTCATGGTACAGGAGCCCAAAGGATAGAAGCCGATGTCGATGCCGTAATTAAGCTGCGACAGGCGCGTGAAGTGCCGGACGACATCTACTTCGTACAGCTCAGGCAGCGGTAAATCCTGGCGGACCAGCTCTGCAGGTAGAGGCGTCGCGGGAACGTCGGATGCGGGAAAGCGGAAGCCGATCCGATCCGGCACGGACATTTCGCACAGCAGCGGCTCAGTCATAGGATGCCTCCTGTTCGTAGCTCAATACCGCCAGGGCATCGGCTAAATGATCGATTTCTTCTTTCGAGTTCATCTCAGTGACCGCTACCAGCATGTGATTTTCGAGCTGGGGGTAATCCTGGCTGAGGTCGTAGCCGCCGAGGATGTCATATTCCAGCAGGTGTTCATTGACCTCCTCAACCGGCTGCGGGCAGCGCACTACGAATTCATGGAAGAAGGGAGTGGGCGACCAAAGGGAGTAGCCGGGTAGGGCAGCAATCTTCTGCGCTGCGTAATGCGCTTTGTGGTAGCACAATTCGGCCAGTTGGCGAAAGCCATGTTTTCCGAGCAGGCTCATGTACACGGTTGCAGCCAGAGCCATCAAACCCTGGTTGGTGCAGATGTTGGAGGTTGCTTTGTCTCTGCGGATGTGCTGCTCCCGAGCGGTAAGGGTGAGCACGTAGGCGCGCTGACCTCGGTTATCTACCGTTTCACCAACCAGGCGGCCCGCCATCTTGCGTACATATTCTTTGCGCGTGGCAAACAAGCCCAGGTAAGGACCACCAAAAGAGAGCGGCAATCCCAACGGCTGCCCTTCGCCGGTGACGATGTCGGCGCCGAATTCACCCGGGGTTTTCAACAGGCCCAACGCGGTAGGATTGGCCGATACTGCCAGCAGCGCGCCTGCGGCGTGAGCGGCCTGCGCCAGGTGGGTCAGGTCGTAGATGCGTCCGAAGAAATCCGGGTACTGCACGATCACCAGGGCTGTCTGCGGGTCGATCAATGGGATCAAGGCGTCGGGACCGGTGGTCAGATCGATATCTTCCCCAACCACCTCGATCGGTGCTCCGTGATTGTAGGTGTGCAGCACCTGGCGGTAATGGGGGTGCACAGCCGGCGAAAGCACAATTTTAGTGCGCTTGCCGCGGAAATGTGCATGGGCCATGGTGACGGCTTCAGCCACGGCAGTTGCGCCATCATAGTGAGAGGCATTGGAAACATCCATGCCGGTCAGGGCAACCACCAGGGACTGATAATCGAAAATGGACTGTAAAGTGCCCTGTGAGATCTCTGGCTGGTAGGGGGTGTAGGCAGTGTAGAACTCGCCGCGGCGAAGCAGCGAATCAACTGCGGCGGGTGTGTAGTGGTTATAAGCTCCAGCGCCTAAGAAGCAAGACAGCTCGCGAGTAGTTTCATTCGCCAGGGAGTACTCTTGCATCTCGGCGAGCGCTTCCATCTCGGTGAGCGCGGGAGGTAGGCGTAGGTCCGGGAAGCGATGCGCGGCGGGCACAGCCTGGAAAAGGTCTTCCAGGCTCTTCACGCCAATGGTTCGCAGCATCGCATCCCGCTCTGCAGGGGTGTGCGGGAAATACATAGCGCCTCCGGTAGATTTACTCGCTGGCGTCGACTTTGGATTGGTAAGCGCCGGCGTCGAGCAGCCCATCCAACTCAGAAGGGTCGCTCAACTCGACCTTGACCATCCACGCGCCGCCGTAAGGATCAGTGTTGACCATCTCGGGGATGTCGGGCAGCCCTTCATTGACTGCGACGATCTTCCCGCTCACCGGAATGTAAACATCTGCCGCTGCTTTCACGGACTCGATCGTAGCACAGGCGTCCCCTTTGCTGACCTGATCGCCCTCACTGACCACGATTTCGACGTACACAATATCGGAAAGCTGCTCCTGGGCGTGATCGGTGATCCCGACGAAGCCGACATTGCCTTCAACACGAATCCACTCGTCGTTTTCGGTGTACTTAAGCCCGGTGGGGATATTCATTCTATTGCCTCCTGTACGGAAATATAGGGGATCAATGGCTGAAAAAGAAAAAGGCGCACGTAACTATCGCGTGCGCCTCTGTCGTGGACCTGAGAGATTCAGGCTGGAGAACAGCCTTTGCCCCTTCGGTGCCCGGCGTTCAACCGTCGCCGGGTGCTTTCCAGAGGATGACAAAATCCGGGTCCATTGTACCTGAGAGATTCCAACGGACATTATTATGTCCGAGTTGCCCCTTCGGTGCTCGCAGCTGGCGAGGCTCTCCCCAGATTTTGTTAAGTTGTCATACAAATCATAAAGGCCAGCGGTCGAAAAGTCAAGTTAAGGAATAGGTTTCAAGCCCAGCCCTGATCCTTCATCAGTTTCGTGATGAAAGGCAGCTCCAGGTATTTGCCCTGGTAGGATTCATAAGCCGGCCACAGTGTGACCAACCACACCAGCGGCGCGCACAGGCTGGCGAAGCCAAAGGTAACCACGGTCAGCACCAGGTAGAGAGCCCACAACGCCACGTTGACCAACAGCGCTTGAACGGCGTGATAGCGGATGAATGGGCGATTCTTTTTCTCTTCCATTAACAGCACAATGATGGCAATGATTGGAATTGGGTATCCCAGCGCGGCCCACAGTTTGTCGTCGCTGGTTATTTCGGGGGAACTGCTGAATTGGTTTTCCATGGGTCTCATCTCCTAAGGCAAGTTGGTTGGGAAAGTTGCTGAGCCGGGTTATTCACCTTCTGATAGATCATTATACAAGAAATCTGTCTGAATGCGTAAAGCCTATCGATATTGTTATCTCGGGATTATCTCAACCCCAGAGCCAGGTCAGGATAAAGATGATGGTGAACAAGGTGCTGACAGCCAGCTGTCGGAACCCGATCGCAGTCGGTTTTGCTCCAACGGCGGGGTTCAGCGTTCCCCAAACGGTCTCGGCGAACTGCAGAGCAAAGGGTAAGAAAATCCAGCCAGGCAGCAGCCCAGCCTGGCTGAAGCCCAGGCTGGCAAGCAGGTTGAAGCCAGTGTACAGCAAGGCTCTGCCAGCCATGCGAATTTTCTGGCTGAGTTCTGGAGCCTGCTTAAGCTCCCTTTGCTCCAGGCGCAAGTAGGCGTAGACGATTGATGCGGCAGATTGAAACCAGGTCAAGACGAACAGCCACCATCCCAGGGCGTCCGGCCGGCCAACGCCAACCCAATATGCGGCTGGCGCTGCCAGGGCGAGCACGCCGCTCCCGACCAGTTCAATACCGATCTGGCGGCGTTCGGCGCGCCGGCTGACCAGTAACAAGTGCCAGATGAAGACTGGCGTTCCGGGCAGCGCCAGGATCAAGATGGTTGCGAATCCCTGGGCTGCCAGACCGGTCACGGCCAGCAAGGCAGCGCTGGCGTAGATCAAAATCCAGAATCGGGCTGCGGGCAAGTCACGGCGCGAGCGCCTTCCGCTGTAGGCCTTGATGGCGATTGTGACCGGTTGGCGGATCAGGAATACCGCCATGGCAGCGATAATCAGGTACAAGCTTGCCAGGGTGAAGCGTTGGCCCGCAAACAGGCCGATGATCAACGGGCTAAGAATGAACACCCAGGAGCCATGCTCAGAGGTGAGTGCAATATGGCGCTGGAAATAAGTTTGTGCAAAGGTGCGTTCCATAAAACAATTATAGCTTAAGCCAGATGCAGGATCTCCGGCAAGTAAACTGAGCGGCTGCGGGATTTCGAAGCAGTAGAGCAGAAGCGTGAGCACAAACCATCTAAGAAACCGGGTTGACGGGTGCACCAGGCTTGCCCAGCCGCTCAAAAAACGAAGCAGTAGGGTGGGGGAAGCCGGGGATCAGAAAACCGGCTTTGA
>JBGSTO010000107.1:0-2652 GCA_041736465.1 Anaerolineales bacterium
TGCGCCTGTGCGAAGTGCCGGTGGGCTTCAAGTACTTCGTGGATGGCTTGCTGGACGGCTCCCTGGGCTTCGGTGGAGAAGAAAGCGCCGGTGGATCCTTCCTGCGCGAAAACGGCACGGTTTGGACCACGGACAAAGACGGCTTCATCCTGGATTTGCTGGCTGCCGAAATCCTGGCGGTAACGGGGCGCGATCCCGGCGAGCATTACCAGGAGCTGGAACAGCGCTTCGGCGCCTCGGACTATGCGCGCATCGACGCGCCTGCCAACACGGCGCAGAAGAAGGTGCTGGCAAACCTGTCTCCGGAACTGGTGCCGGCTGAAACCCTGGCGGGCGAGAAGATCGTGGCAAAGATTACGCACGCCCCATGCAACCAGGCAGCGATTGGCGGGTTGAAGCTGGTGACCGAAAATGGATGGTTTGCGGCGCGGCCTTCCGGCACCGAAGACGTTTACAAGATTTATGCCGAGAGCTTCCGCGGGAGCGAGCATTTGCGGCAGATTCAGGCTGAAGCCAGACAGGTGGTATCGGCTGCCTTCCAGGCGGCGGGGGTATGACCTCCTTGGATAACCCCGCCCTGCAGCCAGTAGGGCCAATTTTTGTCGCACACCTCTTTGCTGAACTGCACCAGCTGCTGGTGGCGCTGCTGCGCGGGTTGGAGGAGGAGCAGTGGGAATCGCCCACCGTTTGCGGAAGCTGGACGGTGCGCGATGTCGCTGCCCACCTGCTGGATGGCGATTTGCGCCGCCTGTCTTTCCAGCGCGACGGCCTACCCCTGCTGCAGCCCGACGAGCCAATCACCGGTTACCACAGCCTTTTGCGCTTCCTGGACCAGCTCAACGCGGATTGGGTGCGGGCCGCCAGGCGGCTCAGTCCAGCGGTGCTCATCGCCATGCTGGAGCTGAGCGGCAGGGAGCTGGCGGCGTTCTTCCAGACGCTGGATCCATACGCTATCTCCAGCATGGGCGTCGCCTGGGCGGGCGAGGATACTTCGCCCAACTGGTTCGACCTGGCGCGCGAATACACCGAAAAGTGGATGCACCAGCAGCATATTCGCGATGCGGTCGGGCTGCCCGGGATCGATACACAGCAGTTGATGTACCCGGTGTTGGATACCTTCATGCGCGCTTTGCCGCACGCATACCGGAACACGAATGCGATGGAAGGCGCCACGATTTTGTTCACCATTGCCGGTCCGGCGGGAGGGGTGTGGAGCCTGCGGCGGGAAGGCGAGCGCTGGCAGCTCTACCACGGCGGTGCTGAGCATGCGGAAGCACACATCACACTGGGCCAGGATACCGCCTGGCGCATCTTTACCAAGGGATTGGATATTAAGGATGCCCGCGCTCGGGTTGAAGTGCGCGGGGACGAACGCCTGGCAGGCGTATTTTTGCAGACGGTAGCCATCATGGCTTGATGCTGTTTTCTGCCAGGAGGCAGACATGAAGTATGGCTTTGTCTTTCCCAAGGGGGATGCGCGCCAGGCAGCCGACCTGGCGTACCTGGCAGAGCAATCTGGTTGGGATGGTTTCTTCGTATGGGAGCCTGTCTGGGGAGTGGATGCCTGGGTTTCACTGGCTGCCGCCGCCATGCGCACCGAGCGCATCCGGCTGGGCACCATGATTACGCCCATTTCTCGTATGCGTCCCTGGAAGCTGGCCTCCGAGACTGCCACGCTGGACAACCTTTCCGGCGGGCGGGTGATCTTATCCGTAGGTCTGGGTGCGACCGACACCGGCTTTACCGCTTTTGGCGAGGTAACCGACCGGAAAACTCGCGCCCGGCTGCTGGATGAAGGACTCGACATCCTGACCGGCTTGTGGCGCGGACAGCCGTTCAGCTACCAGGGGAAGCACTACACCATCCATCCGACAGATTTCATGCTGCCGCCGGTGCCGGTTCAGCAGCCGCGCATCCCCATTTGGGTGGTCGGCGCCTGGCCGAGTGAGAAGTCTATGCAGCGTGCTCTGCGCTACGATGGGCTGCTGCCGTCAGTCGTAGAAAAGGATAGCTCTGGAGCCAGGCAGGTCAAGCAAGCCAGCCCGCAAGATCTGCGCGCCATCCGGGCTTACGTCGAAATCAGGCGTGGAACAGCAGCCGGATTCGATATCGTAGTGGAAGGGGAGACTCAGGGGGCTGATCGCCGGGCAGCCGCAGACCAGGTAGCGCCCTGGCAGGATGCCGGCGCTACCTGGTGGATTGAGGCGATGTGGAACGCGATGGATAGTCCCGAAGCCGTCCGCCAGCGGGTGCTGCAGGGTCCGCCCACAGGATGAGCAGAAGGCTCGGGGTTTCAAATGAATGCCTACCCTAAGCGGCCCTTTCTTGCAGCACCTCAGCAATAGCGGCTTCGACTTCATTGCTGAGCGTCCTGGGTGAATGCTCGCTTAGAATTTTGCGCACCCGCTTATTCAAACGCTGGTAGGTGTCCGGGCTGCCTTTAGCCGCCCACAGGTCGTAGCGCTGGCGGTCCACGATCTGTGGGATGAACAGCGCGCTGCGCCAGTTTTCCAGGGTATGCGCATCGGCCAGGAAACCGGAACCCGTTGCCACCCGATCGATTGCATCCAGAGCCAGGGTGCTCTCATCAAGCTTGATGCCATTAATCATCACGCGCACCATTTCGATGATCTCGTTGCACATCAGGATCAT
>JBGSTO010000186.1:0-3154 GCA_041736465.1 Anaerolineales bacterium
CATGCCGAAAGACTCGTCATCGGGGTGGGCTAATACAGATAGAATGACTCGTTCGCCTTGAAACATCGCCCGAATTCTACCTCAATTTCAGCGCGGTTCGCTCAGAATGAGAAGTTCCTAAACAATGCAGCGCGCCCCGCTAATACAGCGGCAGGCTGGGATCGACCTCACGCGCCCAGGCGTTGATGCCGCCTTTGAGGTTTTTGATCTTGCGGAAGCCGGCGCTGAGCATCAGCTCCAGGGCACGCGCCGAGCGCGTCCCGGCTTTGCAGAACAAGACGAACTCATCGGCGCTGTCCAGCTCGGAGAGGCGGGCGGCTAACTGTCCCAATGGGATCAGCTCAGCGCCTTCCAGGTGAGAAATCTGCAGCTCGTGCGGCTCGCGCACGTCCAGCAGGCGAATGTGGTTGCTCTGCTGCAGGCGCTGCGCCAGCTCGGGTGCAGTGATATCCCAGCCGCCGCCAACGGCGCCTTCTTCTTGACCCGGCAGGCTGTGACCGGGCACGCCGCAGAAGGCTTCATAATCGATCAGCCCGGTAATCTCCGGCTCTGGGCTGCATACCTTGCATTTTGGGTTCTTGCGCAGCTTGACGAAGTCGAAGGACATATCCAGGGCATTGTAGAGCAGCAGCTTGCCGATCAGCGGCTCGCCGATGCCCAGGATCAGCTTGAGCGCTTCGGTCGCCTGCAGCGTGCCCACCGTACCGGGCAGCACACCCAGCACACCGCCCTCGGCGCAGGATGGAACCAGCCCGGGTGGGGGCGGCTCGGGGAACAGGCAGCGGTAGCAAGGCCCCTCTTTGGCGTAAAAGACGCTCACCTGCCCATCGAAGCGGAAGATCGAGCCGTACACGTTGGGCTTGCCCTGGAAAACGCACACGTCATTGGTCAGGTAGCGGGTGGGAAAGTTGTCGGTGCCGTCGATGATGATGTCGTATGGCTCGGCGATGCGCATGGCATTTTCCGAAGTGAACGGCTCGTTGTAGACATCTACCTGGATTTCGGGGTTGATGTCCAGCATACGGGCGCGCGCCGACTCTACTTTGAGCTGGTCGATGGTGGAGATGCCGTGGATCACCTGGCGCTGCAGGTTGGACCAATCCACCACATCGTAGTCCACCAGCCCGATACGCCCCACCCCAGCCGCCGCCAGGTACATGGCAACCGGCGAACCCAGCCCGCCAGTGCCGATGACCAGCACCGAGGCAGCCTTCAGCTTTTGCTGCCCCTCTAAACCGACTTCGGGGATCAGCAGGTGGCGCGAATAGCGCAGGATTTCATCGTGAGACAGGTTTAGCAGCATGGCAGTTTATACGCTTCCTCCGGCGATGCTGGGAATGAGCATCAGACGATCGCCGTCTTTGATGGCGGTTTGCAGACCTTGAAGATCTTTGACATTGTCCTCGTTGACAAACAGATTGACGAAGGGGCGCAGCTGCCCGTCTCCATTGAACAGGTGCGCGCGCAGGCTGGGGTAGCGTGAGACCAGATCTTCAAGAGCCTCCCGCACTGTGGCGCCCTGGACGGTCACTTCGGTTTGTCCCTGGGCATAAGCCCTCAGCGGGGTGGGAATACGTAACGAAGTCATAAAATAATTCCTCCTAAGAAAGTAAATCTTGAATTTGCTGCATCAGCTTTTCAGCCGGTGTAACGCCGTGGTTTACGTGCCGCGGTCTTCCCTGGGCATCGATCACCAGCGTGGTGGGCACACTGAGCACACCCCACTGGCTGGCGACTTCCGGGCGCTGGGCGGTATCGATCTCCACCACTTCCAGGCGTCCAGCGGTCATCTCACTCAGGCGCTGGATCGCCGGGCGCTGCACCGTGCGGCAGGGAGCGCAGGTTGGCGAAGAGAAGTACAGCAAGATCGGGCGGCCGCGGCCTCCCAAACTCAGCCGGTTAGCCTGCACCCGGGCACGCGCCAGCAGCATGCGGTTGAGCAGCCAGTACAGCAGCAGCCCGCCGGAGACGATCGCCAGGGAAATCATTATACGCGCAAACAGTTCAGAAGTTAACATGGCAGTTTACTCAATGCTGCCGCCGGTGCGCTGCGGGCGTGCGCCGGGGATAATCCCGCCCGGCGGGGTCTTGTTGAAGCCGGGAACCTGCAGGCGGCTGAGCCAGTAATACACTGCACAACCGGCGCAGAAGCCGGCGAAGAGGTTGAGGGCTGCCAGCGCCACTACCAACCAGGATAATGCCCAGCCGAGTGCGGCAAAATCAAACATCAGGAAGACAAACCCCAACCCCAGAAACACCACGCCCAATCCCTGGGCAAAGCGGTGCGGCTGCGGGTGATCGGCGAGAATGTCCGGCTTGACCAAACCGAGCGGTTTGAGCACATTCCGGTACAAAGGCAGGAAGCCGGGGCGTCCCAGCAGCGTGCCTAGCGCCATTACGAGAGCAACCACGGCAATCAGCCAGGGTTGGTTGAGCGCAAAAGCCAGCACAGCCAGCGCGATGATGGCTGCCTGGTTGACCTTCAAAGCCGAATGGTCGACATTGGTAATCATGAAAAACCTCCAAAACAGCGATAAGCTGGTCGCACGTGGTGGGCCACGCACAAGGATCCAGATCCTTCACTGCGTTCAGGATGACGGATCAAGAAAGAAATGGCTGGCGGAGAACCTGTTAAAACACAGCCAGGCGCAAATACCTATCCTTCGCCGCCAGCGGCGTCCGCCAGATCGAGCAGGGCTTCCTCTCGAAAAGCCGTGCGGTCTTCATCCAGCAGCCAGGAGCGGCTTTCGACCGCTTTGCCCGCCATCACGCTGGTGATGATGTACGAAAACCAGGGCATGGCCCAATCCCGGTCGAATTCCGAAGGGCGGTTGGGGTGATCGGGGTGCGAGTGGAACACACCCAGCACGTCCAGGCCCATGCGGGCAGCCTGCTCTTCACCTTGCATGTAGTCCCGTGCAGTCAGCAGGTA
Source organism: Anaerolineales bacterium (assembly GCA_041736465.1). GTDB lineage: Bacteria > Chloroflexota > Anaerolineae > Anaerolineales > UBA4823 > JAJUJL01. The sequence goes on from JBGSTO010000186.1 coordinate 2,933, forward strand.
GCGGTTGTGACGGGCAGACTCTTCGCGGGCGTTCTCCAATGGCATGATGGCCTCAACCAGCTTATGGTCGCCCTGCACCTGACCTAAAAGCAGCCCGGCGCCCTCCTGCGGGTAAGCGGCTTCGCCGTGGGCGTGGATTTGTTGCAGCACATCTTTGGTGATGGTGATTGACATAGGCACAGCCTCGCCCGGGGATCAGGCGTTATCCTCCCAAAGAGATTT
>JBGSTO010000193.1:0-7261 GCA_041736465.1 Anaerolineales bacterium
CCTCCAGGCAATGCAGGCGCACGGGCTGCCGGTCAACCCGGGCTGGATGCTCGCCTGCCACCCGTCGGTTGAAGGCGGGCAGCAAGCCGCTTGCCAGCTGCTGGAGGCGCATCCGGAGCTTACCGCACTCTTCTGCTATAACGACCTGGTGGCGGTCGGCGCACTGCATGCCTGCAGCCTGCTGGAAAGGCGTGTACCCGAAGACCTGGCGGTTATTGGCTACGATGATATTCCCCTGGCAGCGCTGGTTACCCCCAGCCTGACGACCTGCCGCTCGCCGCGTTTCTACCTGGGCTCGCGGGCGGTCGAAGTGCTCATCCAGCGCATCCACGGCTGCCCGGGCGGCTGCGAACATCAAGTGCTCCCGGTCGAGCTGGTCATTCGCAGCAGCGCGCCGTGACATCCAGTAAAACCATCACCGGCTAGAAAGCGGCTAGTAAGCATGTCATGCTTCATACGAAAGGAGGCCGAAGAGAGAGAAAATTCGCATACGCAGACGCCTGCTGGCAGGCGCAATCTCTGTTTGCACCGTTCCTGAATGGACGAACCCTGCCTGGAACACGCCGGGATCGCCCGGAACATCCCGGGTTCGCCCACAACTCAATCAAACCCTTACTCACGAAATTGGATGGAGATAGAAAGAAGATGAAGAACAAGAACCACGTCCCTTTCCGCAATTTGATGGCGCTGCTGGTGCTGTTATCGATACTGCTCGGCGCCTGCAGCCCGGCCGCGACGCCGACAGCTGCCCCCGAGCAGCCCCAGGTGGAACCCACCAAAGCTCCCGAACAGCCTCAGGTAGAGCCCACCAAGGCGCCGGAGCCGACCGCAGTCCCCGAGCCGACCAAACCGCCTGAGCCGGTCAGCGAGTACCAGGAAGCCCCCATGCTGGCAGAAATGGTTTCTGCAGGCGATCTGCCCCCTGTCGACGAGCGTCTGCCCGAGAATCCTCTGGTTGTGCCGGTCACTGAACAGGTGGGCGTTTACGGCGGCGTGCTGCGCCGCGGCTTCATCGGCCCATCGGACTACAACAACTACGTCCGTGTGGTCTATGATGGCCTGGTGCGCTACTCGCCTGACGGCAGCACAGTCGAAGCGCGCCTGATCGAATCCTGGGATTTCTCCGATGATTTCACCACCTGGACCATCCACATGCGCAAAGGCGCCAAGTGGTCGGACGGTACACCCTTCACTGCCGATGACATCATGTTCTGGTACGAAGACGTACTGCTGAACACAGAGCTGACCCCCAGCGTTCCGCGCTGGATGCGCAACGCCGACGGTTCGCCTGCCGTGGTAGCCAAGGTAGATGATTACACCGTCACCTGGACCTACGCCCAGGCGAACACCACCCTGATGATGGAGCTTGCCAACCAGGATGGCGGCGACAAATCGTATGCCGTCTTCCTCCCCAGGCACTACCTGGAGCAGTTCCATACCGAGTACGCCAACGCCGACGAGCTCAATAAGCTGGTCACTGAAGCCGGTTTCCAGACCTGGGGCGAATTGTTCGCCACCCGCAAGAATCCGGCTGAGAATCCCGACCGGCCTGTGATGGCAGCCTGGAAACCCGAGACGCGTGTCAGCGATGACGTGCTCATCCTCAAGCGCAACCCCTACTACGTAGGTGTGGATGAGGAAGGCAACCAGCTTCCATACATCGACGAAATCCAGTTCAAGTTCTTCCAGGATGTCCAGGCCCTCAACCTGGCAGCCATCGCCGGCGAGCTGGACCTGCAAGAACGCCACATCAGCATGGCCAACTACCCGGTGCTCAAGGAGAACGAGCTGGCTGGTAAATACAAGGTGATCACCTGGCCGACCTTTGGCGGCTCGGATGCCATCATCATGTTCAACCAGACCTACAATAAAGATCCGATCGTGGCTGAGCTGCTGCAAAACCGTGACTTCCGCATCGCACTCTCCTACGCCATCGACCGCGAACAGATCAAGGAGGCCGTCTTCCTTGGCCTGGGCGAGGCTCGCCAGCCGGTGCCCGCACCCTGGCACCCCTTCTACCCAGGGGATGAGTACGCCAAGAAGTACACCGAGTTCGACCAGACTCAAGCCAACGCCCTGCTGGACGGCATCGGTCTCACCGAGCGCGACGGCGAGGGCTTCCGCCTCAACAAGGACGGCGAACCGTTCAGCATCGAGCTTTCGGTTGTGCCGGCTTTCGCCAACTGGCCTGATGTAGCCCAACTGGTTGCCGCCAACTGGCAGGAAGTCGGTGTGCGCACCATCGTCCAGGTGCGTGAGCGCGCTGCCCACTTCGAGATGCGCGACGCCAATGAGATCGTCACCGAGATCTGGAACGAAGACACCACCGGCTTCCCCTTCACCGGTGCGCCTAAGTTCGACCCGCGCAGCCAGCCCGGCCTGGCCTTTGCCCCGCTCATGCGCCAATGGCTGCAGACCGGTGGTGCTGAAGGCGTCGAGCCAACTGTTGAGATCGCCCGCATCGCCGAGATCATCGACACCGGCAAGACCGTCGGCGATGAAGAGCGCATCGCACTGGCGCAGGAGCTGTTCAAACTGTGGGTCGATCAGTGCTACGAAATCGGCACCGTCGGTTTGACCCCGCTCGTACAGGGTGTGGTTGTGCTCAACAATGCCCTGCGCAATGTGCCCGAAACACTGGGCAACGACTGGCCGCTGCGCACCCCCGGCAACGCCAATCCTGAGCAGTTCTACTTCGAGCAGTAACCCATCGTCATGGATCGTAATCCCCATCCCCTCTCCTGAATTCGGGAGAGGGGATGGGCCAGGGTTAGTCGCATGGAGGCACGCCGCTGCTTCTGGCGTGTCTCTATGCCTCAAGGAGTGCAATGTTCAGATATATCCTCCAACGCCTCCTGCTGATTCCGGTTCTATTATTCATTTTCTCCGTCATGGTCTTCGCCCTGGTGCAGGCGCCGCCAGGCGACTTCCTCACCAGCTACATCGCCACCCTGGCGTCTTCTGGCTCGTCTCTGGACCAGGAATTGATCGATATGCTCAAAACCCAGTACGGGCTGGACCAGCCGGTGCACATTCAATATTTGCGCTGGATGGGAAACCTGCTGCGCGGCAACCTGGGATTATCGCTTGAATACCAGCGCCCAAACGCCGAGCTGATTTCTGAGCGCATCGGTCTCACCTTGCTGTTGGCTGTGTTGGCCTTCGTTTTCACCTGGGTGATCGCCGTGCCGGTGGGAATTTATTCCGCTACCCACCGCAATACCATCCTGGACTACATCATCACGGTGATCAACTACATCGGCGTTGCCACGCCGAACTTCATGCTTGCCCTGGTCTTGATGTGGTGGGCGTTTTCCTATTTCGATCTCAGCGTGACCGGCCTGTTCTCGCGGGACTTCGAGCAAGCCCCCTGGAGCCTGGCCAAACTCATCGACTTATTAAAACATATCTGGCTGCCCATGATCATCATCGGCATCGCCGGGACAGCCCGCCTGACTCGCGTCATGCGCGCCAACTTATTAGATGAACTCAACAAACCCTACATGATCGCCGGGCGAGCACGCGGCCTTTCGGAGTGGCAGCTCGTCATGAAATACCCGGTGCGCATGGCGATCAACCCGCTGGCATCTACCATTGGCTGGTACCTGCCGGAGCTGTTCTCCGGCAGCCTGATCGTCGCCACGGTGATGAATTTACAAAATATCGGCCCGCTGCTGCTGCGCGCCCTGATCTCCCAGGATATGTACCTGGCGGGCAGCATTTTGCTGATCTACTGCTTCCTGGCGATCATCGGCACGCTGCTCTCCGATATCCTCATCGCCTGGCTGGATCCGCGCATCCGCATGGAGAAGGTCGGATCATGAACACCGCCCCTCACTCCGTACCCGAACCCCTCCCCACACCGCTGGTCGAAGCCCCCGCTCAATCCAGCGCCGTCCTGGAGGATGAGCTACTCATCACCAGCCAGGAAGAAGACCGCGTATCCGTTGCTTCCAACTGGACCCTGGTGTGGTGGCGCTTCCGCAAGAACAAGCTGGCAGTGGTCAGCGCCTTGCTGCTGCTGCTCTTGTTCACCGTCGTACTGGTGCCCGGCTTCTACAGCACCCTGGACCCCGAAACCACGGATGCCAAGCTGGCATTCATTCCCATCCAGAGCATCCATTGGTTCGACGAGGGCAGTTTACGCCCCTGGGTACCGGAAATCGCCGGTAAGCGCGACCCGGTCACCTTGCGCATGGTCTGGACGACCGATGAAAGCCAGAAAATCTACCTGCGCTTCTTCTCCACCGGCTACCCGTACAAGATCTTCGGTCGTTTCGAAACCAACCTGCACCTGATCTCCGCCGCCAACGCCGAAGACGCAGCTCGCATCCACCTGCTGGGTACCGATCGCCTGGGGCGCGACCAGTGGTCGCGGCTGGCCTACGCCACGCGCATCTCGATGACCATCGGTATGGCCTCGGTCATTCTGAGTGTCGTGCTGGGTTTGCTGCTGGGCGGCATCTCCGGTTATGTCGGCGGGCTTACCGACATGTTCATCCAGCGCCTGATCGAGCTGCTGCAGTCGCTGCCCACCATACCGATTTGGTTGGCGCTCACCGCCGCTCTGCCGCGCACCTGGCCTCCGGAGCGCGTCTTCTTTGCCATCACTATTATCCTGGCGCTGCGCGGCTGGACCACGTTAGGGCGTGAGGTGCGCGGCCGCTTCCTCTCTCTGCGGGAGGAAGACTTCGTACTGGCAGCCGAGTTAGCCGGCGCCAGCCGCTGGCGCATCATCCTGCACCATATGATCCCCACCTTAACCAGCCACATCATCGCTACCAGCACGCTGGCAATTCCGGTGATGATAGTCACCGAAACGTCGCTCAGCTTCCTGGGTCTGGGCATGCGCCCTCCGGCAATTAGCTGGGGAGTGATGCTGCAGGAAGCCCAGAATATCCAGACTCTGGCGCTGGCGCCCTGGCTGATGATCCCCGGTGTAGCAGTGATCATCGCCGTGCTGGCTTTCAACCTGGTGGGCGACGGTCTGCGCGACGCCGCCGATCCTTACAGTCATTAGAGGCCTGCCATGGACTCAGATACCCCCTTACTCAGCGTGCAGGATCTGAAAGCCTATTTCTACATGGATGAAGGCGTGGTCAAGGCCGTGGACGGCGTCAGCTTCGACGTACACCCCGGTCAGGTGGTCGGCATCGTAGGCGAATCCGGCTGCGGCAAGAGCGTCACCATGAAAGCCATCCTGCAGATCCTGGAACCGGGCGGCAAGATCGTGTCCGGCAAAGTGGTGCTGCGTACACGCCTGAACGCCCGGGATCCGCACAGCTCCGAAGAGCTGCTCGAGCTGACCCGGCTGCACCCCAACAGCAAGCAAATGCGCAAAATCCGCGGCGCCGAGATTGCCCTCATCCCGCAGGAGCCGATGGCGGCTTTCAGCCCGGTGCACACCGTCGGCGACCAGATCATAGAAGCCATCCTGCTGCACAACAAGGTCAGCAAATCCGAAGCCCGCCAGATGGCGGTAGAAGCCTTTCGTTCCGTGGGCATCTCGATGCCCGATGAGCGCATCGACTCCTATTCCTGGGAGCTCTCCGGCGGGCTGCGCCAGCGCGCCATCATCGCCATGGCGTTATCCTGCAACCCGCGCCTGCTGATCGCCGACGAACCCACCACCGCCATCGACGTCACCACCCAGGCGCAGATCCTGCGCCTGCTGCGCGACCTGCAGAACGAGAAGGATACCGCCATCATCTTCATCACCCACGACCTGGGCGTCATCGCCCAGATGGCGCACTACGTGGTGGTCATGTACCTGGGTCGGGTAATGGAGCAGGGGCCGGTCAGCGAGATCTTCGGCAACCCCCGCCACCCTTACACCCAGGCGCTGCTGCGTTCGATCCCCAGCGTGCAGTCCACCCCGCGCCTCAGGCTGCCCACCATCAGCGGCTCGATCCCGCACCCCTTCAACCGCTCAAAGGGCTGCCCCTTCCACCCGCGCTGCACCCAGTTCATGCGCGGCGTGTGCGACACTGCTACCCCGGAGCTTCACAACGTTCAGCCGTCCATACCACCGGCAGGCGAGGCGCTGCGTGACAGCACCGGTCACGCCGTGAGCTGCTTCCTTTATACGCAGCCGGAGGTGCAGCCATGACACAAATTGAAACCATGCCAGACACACCCATCCGCGACCGGCAGGTGCTGTTGGAAGTGCGCAACTTGAAGAAATATTTCCCCATCTACAAAGGACTGATGAGGAAAGTGGTCAACTATGTGCGCGCTGTAGATGATGTCAGCTTCTTCGTGCGCCACGGCGAAACCCTGGGACTGGTGGGCGAATCCGGCTGCGGCAAAACCACCGCCTCGCGCTGCATCCTCAGAGCGCATGACCCCACCAGCGGCGAGATTTTGTTCCGCGAAGCCAACGACAAAATTACCGACCTGGCAAAACTCTCTCAACGCGAGTTGGGCCGCTTCCGCCCGCAGATGCAGATGATCTTCCAAGACCCGTTCGCCTCGCTCAACCCGCGCATGACCATCTTCGACATCATCAGCGAGCCGCTGTACGTGCACGGCATGCGCTCACGCACCGAGCGCAGCGACAAGGTCGCCGAGCTGCTGCGCCTGGTGGGCTTACGCCCAGAGTACATGCAGCGCTACCCGCATGCCTTCAGCGGCGGGCAGCGCCAGCGCATCGGCATCGCCCGCGCCCTGGCGCTGCGCCCGCGCCTGGTGGTCGCCGACGAGCCGGTTTCTGCCCTGGATGTCTCGGTGCAGGCTCAGGTGCTCAACCTGATGCTCGAGCTGCAGGAAGCCCTGCAGCTTACGTACCTGTTCGTCGCCCACGATCTGAGCGTGGTCAAGCACATCTCCGACCGGGTGTGCGTCATGTACGTGGGCAAGATCGTCGAAACTGCCCCCACCCTGGAGATGTTCGCCGCCCCGCGCCACCCCTATACCGCCGCGCTCCTGGCTGCCGTGCCTGTGCCCGATCCACGGCGCCGCGCCGCCATCCAGGAGCTGCCCGGCGAAGTCGCCTCTCCCGCCAACCCGCCCTCCGGCTGCTATTTCCACCCGCGCTGCCAGTTCGCCATCGATCGCTGCCGCCAGGAAACGCCCCAACTGCAGGAGATCACCCCCGACCATTTTGTGAGCTGCCACCGGGCGGCTGAGCTGTCTTTACCCGGAGCCGTCTCCCATGCCTGAGCGCCGCTCCTACAGGCTTTTTCTCACCACCGGCTGGCGTTCGGCTGCCACACCGGAGACTGGAGCGTTCACCCATGACTGAGCGCCGCTCTTACAGGTT
>JBGSTO010000199.1:0-3642 GCA_041736465.1 Anaerolineales bacterium
TTTCAGCCTCCAGTGTCTTGCTTGCCGTGGCTGTGACACTCGTGTGTGGTCGGTCCTCGCCTGATAAGCCCCTGGTTATTTTATCGATCACTGGATTAGCCTTAATTCTTCTCTGGTCAAAATCATGGCATGTCCAAAAAAACCATCCAGGAATCATAGCCTGCCTGGGTTTGATAGGCTTGTTTGCTAGTCTGTTTTTCCGGGACGACTTTTTCGGAGGAGAGTGGTTATTTCATCTTCGCCGCGGCTATCCGTTCAGTTGGATTAAGGGAGGAATCTCGATCTGGCACGCAGTTGATAATGGAATTGAAATTTCAGAATTTGTCGCCCGAAATTGGGGGCTCATCCATTGGACGATCGATCTTCCGGCGCTGATTGTGGATGCTGTCTTCTGGCTGAATACAAGCATTGTGATGGTGCTGTTGCCTACCCGCCGAAGTAGTGAGCCGAAGCAGTAACCCGAAAGGCCATCCACGAATTTTCGTCCACGAATACACGAAGCGCTATCTTCGAGCATGGTTTCGCTCGATAATTGCAGCGGCTGGTAAAAAATTCGTGTATTCGTGACCTATTCGAGGACGGTTTTTCTCACAATCTGTTTCCTTCGAATATTCGCCTACCTCGTCAACCTGCGGTAGCTCGTCCTGTGCGGCCTCTCCGCCTCTTTCCCCAGCCGCTTCCTGCGGTCGCCCTCATAATCCGACCAGTTGCCCACCGACCACACCACCTGGCTCTCGCCCTCGAACGCCAGTATGTGAGTGCAGATGCGGTCCAGGAACCAGCGGTCGTGCGACACGATCACCGCGCATCCGGCGAAGTTCTCCAGCGCGTCTTCCAGGGCGCGCAGCGTGTTCACGTCCAGGTCATTGGTCGGCTCGTCCAGCAGGATCACATTGGCAGCCTGGCGCAGCACCTTCGCCAGGTGCACGCGGTTGCGCTCGCCGCCCGACAGCACACCCACCTTCTTCTGCTGGTCGGCCCCCAGGAAATTGAAGCTGGCAACGTAGGCGCGTGAGCTGCGCTTGCGCCCCGCCAGTTCGATCTGCTCGTCGCCGCCGCTGATTTCTTCCCACACGTTCTTCTCAGCGTCGAGCGTGTCCCGGCTCTGGTCGACGTACTCCAATTGCACGGTGTCGCCCAGGCGGATGCTGCCGCTGTCCGGCTTTTCCTGCCCGGTGATCAGGCGCAGCAGGGTGGTTTTGCCGGAGCCGTTCGGTCCGATGATGCCGATGATGCTGCCCGGCGGGAAGCTCAGCTCCAGGTTTTCGAACAGCAGGCGCTCGCCGTACGCCTTGGAGACCCCCTTCATTTCGATGACGATATCGCCCAGCCGCGGCCCCGGGGGAATGTAGATTTCCAGGTTTTCGCGGCGCTGCTCGGATTCCTGGCTCAGCAGTTGTTCGTAGGCGCTGACGCGTGCCTTACCCTTTGCCTGCCGCGCCCGCGGCGCCATGTGAATCCATTCCAGCTCGCGCGCCAGGGTCTGGATGCGCCTGCTCTCGGATTTCTCCTCCACCCGCAGGCGCTCCTGCTTCTGCTCCAGCCAGGAGGAGTAATTGCCTTTCCAGGGAATGCCATGCCCGCGGTCCAGCTCCAGGATCCAGCCGGCGACGTTGTCCAGGAAGTAGCGGTCGTGGGTGACGGCGATCACGGTGCCCTTGTACTGCTGCAGGTGGCGTTCCAACCAAGCGACCGACTCGGCGTCCAGGTGGTTGGTTGGCTCGTCCAGCAGCAGGATGTCCGGCTCGGTCAGCAGCAGGCGTGTCAGCGCCACGCGCCGGCGCTCTCCTCCCGAAAGCACGCTGATCGGTGTCTCGGGCGGCGGGCAGCGCAGCGCGTCCATCGCCAGCTCCAGGCGCGAATCTAGATTCCAGGCGTCGTGCAGGTCGAGCCACTCCTGGATGCGCCCCTGTTCTGCGAGCAGCGCGTCGAAATCGGCATCCGGGTCGCCGAACTTCTCGCTGATCTCATCGAAAGCCCGCAGCTTGTCCACGATGGGCTGCACGGCCTCTTCTACGGATTGTCGCACAGTCTTGCTCTCGTCGAGCTGCGGCTCCTGCTCGAGCAGGCCCACGCTGTAGCCGGGGGAAAAGACCACTTCGCCGTTGTAGCCGTCATCTTTTCCGGCGATGATCCTGAGCAGCGTGCTCTTGCCAGAGCCGTTCAAGCCCAGCACGCCGATTTTAGCGCCGTAGTAAAAGCCGAGCGAGATATCGCGCAGCACCTGCTTGTTGTTGGGTGGGAAGGTGCGCCCTACCCGCACCATGGAAAAGATCACCTGTTGGTTGCTCATTACGGCTCCTGTGAATCCTTCATCCGGCAGTCTTCGTCTTCGTATTCGATTTCCAGCGTGGTGTGCTCCAGGCGATAGTGCGCCGCCAGCGCGTTGGCCTGCTGTTTGACCACCATGATGTCGTCGCGCGTGGCGTTTTCAGCCACCACCACGTGGGCGGTCAGCACGTGGTGCTCTCCATCCAGTGACCAGATATGGGTGTGGTGGACCGAGCACACCTTGTCCAGCGCCAGCAGCCGTCCCTCCAGCGCCGCCATGTCGATGTTTTCCGGCACAGCCTGCAGGAACAGCGCCGCCGTTCGCTTCAGGTTGCGCAGCACGTTGAACAAGACGTATAAAGTGATCAAGATCGAAAGCAGCGGGTCCAGGATATGGATATCCCAGAACAGCAGGATGACGCTGACGATCAGCACCGCCACCCAGCCCAACACGTCTTCCAGCAGATGCCAGGCGACCACCTGCGCGTTCAGCGACTGCCCGCCGCGCAGGCGCAGCACCGCCGCCCCGTTGACCAGGATGCCCACGATGGCAAACAGCACCATACCCTGGGCGTTGGAATGTTCCGGGTTGAGCAGGCGCGGCACGGCTTCTGAAATGATCACCAGCCCGCCCGCCAGCAAGATGACGATATTCAACATCGCTCCCAGCAGCGAAAAGCGCCGGTAGCCGTACGAAAAGCGGTTGTCTTTGCCGCGCCGCGAGTAGCGCTCCAGGTACCACGCCATCCCCAGCGAAACACTGTCGCCCAGGTCGTGCACCGCGTCTGAGAGGATCGCCATGCTGTTGGTCCAAAACCCGCCCACGATCTCTAACAGGGTAAATGCCAGGTTCAGGAAAAACGCCGTCCGCAGGCTGTTGTTGCTGTCGTGCGCCGGGGCATGGGTGTGCTGGGCGCTGTGCGCGTGAGAGTGGCTGAAGCTCGGTGAGTGGCTGTGCTCGTGTTCGTGTTCCATCAGGTTGCAGTCTTGTGTCCTCGCGGCATGATCGTTGCCGGGTTGGTCTCGATGATCTCTGCCCGTAGTTTATCACGCGAAAGCTCTCGCAGGGCTACTTGAAACATTTTGAGCCCCTCCGGTCGAAAGCGCGCCGTAACCGCCACCTGGGCAGCGAATTCCTGTTCCATGATGGCTCCGCCGTGCTCGCCGGCAAGCAGCCGCACATGCTCGAAATAGGAATACGGCATCTCGATAAACACGGTATGGGTGAGCGTCTTTTCCGCCACCAGCGCCACCGCCAGCACCGCCCGCACCGCCTCGCTGTACGCCCGCACCAGCCCGCCGGTGCCAAGCTTGGTGCCGCCGAAATAGCGCGTTACCACCACCACCGCATCGCCCAATCCGCTGCCCTGC
>JBGSTO010000205.1:0-2127 GCA_041736465.1 Anaerolineales bacterium
ACTCGATCCATATTTCAATTCACAATCCGGCGAGGCTTTAGCGACCCGGCTGCGCCAATCGTTCATGAGGGGCATGCCGCCGGGCGGTTTTGGTCTGGTGGAAGGCAATCATGGTCTGTACGATAGCGCCGGAGACGAGCAGGGCGAGAGCAGCACCGCAGCCCTGGCGCGCTGCTTACAGGCGCCGGTCATCCTGGTAGTCAACGCAGCACGCATGTCACGCAGCGTGGCGGCTATGGTGCGCGGCTACCAGGTTTTCGAGCCGGATACACCGATTGCCGGCGTGATCTTGAACCACGTGTCGGGAGCGCAATCACCGGGCAGCCGCCATCTGGCAAGGCTGCGCCAGGCGGTGGAACACTATTGTCAAATACCTGTGTTGGGCGCCTTGCCGCCAGATGAGGCCTGCACAATCCCCGACCGGCATTTAGGCCTTGTGCCCCAGGCGGAAGATGAGCGCCTGCTGTCGGCAATTTCCGCCTGCCAGCAGGCAGTTGAACGCTACGTAGACCTGGATGCGGTGGTCAGCATTGCTAGAGGTGCGCCGGCGCTTTCTTACCAGGGAGAGGTAGTCAATGAAGACGGGCAGGCTGCAGGCACAGGCAGCAGCCAACCTGTAATCGGTGTGTTTCGTGATCGCGCCTTCACGTTCTACTACCCTGAGAATTTGGAAGCATTGGAGAGAAATGGCGCGCGCTTGTACGAGCTGGATGCGCTGCGAGACCAAGAACTGCCAGATGTACAGGCATTGTACATCGGCGGAGGGTTTCCGGAGGTGTTCCTGAGCGAGCTGGAAGCCAATCGCGCCTTACGCACCGCGATTCGCAGCGCCGTCGAAGACGGGCTGCCCGTGTATGCCGAGTGCGGCGGATTGATGTACCTGTGCCGCAGCATCCGCTGGCAGGGGCAATCAGGTGAGATGGTGGGGGTGTTCCCCTTCGATGTGGAATTACTGCAAAGACCGCAAGGCCACGGATATGTACAACTGCAGGTAGACGGCGGCAATCCATTCTTTGCGCCGGGCGCTGCGCTGCGTGGGCATGAGTTTCACCATTCACGACTGAGCGCGCGTTATGATGCTTCCGGTACATGCTACAGGCTCGAACGTGGAAAAGGCCTTGGGAATGGGCGGGATGGGCTGGTGTATAAGAATGTGCTGGCAGCGTACACCCATCTGCACACCGATGGCGCTCCTGAGTGGGCGCCTGGTTTGGTGAATAAAGCGCGGCAGTATGGCGGCGCGCCGGGCATTGGAGGCGGGGCATGATTGAGCAAGATGTGCCCGCGCTGCTGCTGCTGGGGTTGAATCATCGCGTGGCGCCGATTGAGCTGCGCGAAAGCCTGGCGGCCTCCGGAGACAGGCTGCAGGTGGTGCTAACAGAGCTGTATACCTATCTTGCCCAGGCATCGGGCGAAACACGGCAAGCTGAGCCTGCCTGCGACGAAGACAGGTTGGAGCTGGCGCTGCTCTCCACGTGCAACCGGCACGAGGTTTACCTGAGCACGGTAAATCCCTGTGGTATGAAAGAGCGCCTGGAAACCTGGCTGGCAAACCGGGCAGGCGTCCCGCTTCAAAAAATGAGAGATGTGCTCTACTGCCTGTATGGCGAGCCTGCCGTGCGTCACTTACTGCGTGTGGCGGCTGGTTTAGACTCGCTGGTGGTGGGTGAAAATGAGATTCAGGGGCAGGTGCGCGACGCTTACGAGGCTGCCCGATCCGCCGGTGTGGCTGGGGCGCATCTGGCGGCAGTGTTTCAGGCAGCTCTGCGCAGTGGAAAACGCGTGCGTTGTGAAACCGAACTGGGGCAGGCAAGGCGATCGGTGGCTTGCATGGTCGTCGACCTCGCCAGAGAGGCTTTCGGTGACCTGCGGAGCCGTACTGCGCTGATCATCGGGGCTGGGAAGATCAGCACCCTGGCGGCGCGTTCGCTGGTTCAGGCAGGCTTACGCTGTGTTTTGGTGGCAAACCGTACCTACCCGCGGGCCTGCAAGCTGGCACAATCATTGGGGGGTTTGGCCGTGCACTTCGATGCGCTGGCGCAGGTTTTACGCCAGGCGGATATTGTGATCTGCTCTACCAGCGCCCCTCACCTGGTGCTGCATGAAGAAATGGTAGCTCAAGCAATG
>JBGSTO010000218.1:0-4538 GCA_041736465.1 Anaerolineales bacterium
GCACCCTGGAGCAGTTTGGCCGGATCGATGTGCTGGTCAATAATGCCGGGTATTCCGTCTTTGGGGCAGCCGAGGAAGTCACTGATGCGCAGTTGCAAGGGATGTTTGACGTCAATGTGTTCGGCCTGATGCGCATGACCCGCGCCGTTGCGCCCATCCTGCGAGCCCAAAAGGCGGGTCGCATTATTAACATCAGCTCCCTGGTTGGCAAACTCGTGACCCCGGCCAACGGCGCTTATGCAGCCAGCAAGTTTGCCGTGGAAGCCCTGAGTGATGCCCTGCGCCTGGAGTTAGAGCCTTTTGGCATTCAGGTCGTGCTGGTCGAACCGGGGGGAATCAGAACTGGTTTCGCCGATTCGGCGGAAGCCAGGGCGCAAGGGATCCTCTCCAACTCATCCTCACCCTATCAAGCCTTATACCAGAAGTTCCAGCAGATCAATGTGGACATGCGCAAAGGCGAACCGGGTCCGGAGATTGTTTCCAGGGTTATTCAGCAGGCGATTGAGACGCCCAGACCCAAAGCGCGCTACCTGGCTGGGATCGCCTTCTCCGGCAGGTTCGTGATCGGTTTACGCGATATCGTTTGGGATCGGGTCGTCAGACAGATGTTCAAGGTTGCCTCTCCTACCAGGTAATGTAATCCTCGCCTAGCATCCAATATTTAAGTAGTATGGAATGAAACAATGATGAAAGACATTTGCACGTATCTACTCAAACTTCGCTGGCAGGTGAATGATGACGAAGTCAATAGTATGAGCCCGATACAAATGAAAGTAAAGCATATCGATGCTGAAGGAACTCTGTTTACCTTTTGTACGGATCAATCCGGCCTGGTTGGGTTGATGAGCTTCTTACACGGATTGGGGTTCACTTTTCTATCTTTGACTCGTACAGATTTAACGGGCGAAGAGGATCATTAAACAGGATCGGACAATCAACAAAGTCATCCAGTCTGGATAACTTGCTTTCACTGTTCTTGAGACTGTATGATGGATTGGAATTTCCCCATAAGAATAAAAGGTACCAAATCATGGTGTACGAAATTCAAATCATTCCCTTGAAAGTGCCCTGTTACCTGGTGAAAACCGGCAGTGGATTTTTCTTGATCGACACTGGCGATTCTTCTGATTGCGCCTATCTAGAAAAAGCGTTAGGCCAGGCGGGTGTTACACCTGGAAACCTGAAACTGGTTCTACTGACCCACGGCGATTTCGATCATGCCGGGAATACCGCTTTCTTGCGGCAAAAATATGGTACGAAAATCACTATGCACGCAGAGGATGTTGAAATGGTCAAACGCGGGGATCAGGGCTGGAACCGCAAAGCCAGGGCAGATCGGGTCACTCTCTTTGGAAAAATCATTATTTTCGTCTCATCACAATTTGTGAAACCGGGTAGTTTCAATCCATTTAGCCCAGACCTTATTGTGAATGACGGAGATGATCTTTCTAAGTACGGTTTTGAGGCCAAAATTCTGCATCTTCCCGGGCATTCCAAGGGCTCCATCGGAGTGTTGACTGCCGACGGCGACCTGTTTTGCGGCGACCTGCTGATGAATATGTTCAGACCTGAGCCTCATTTTATGATCGACGACATGGCAGATTTTCATGCCAGCATCGAAAAGTTGAAGACTTTCAGGATAAGAACCGTGTACCCCGGGCATGGTAAGTCGTTTCTGATGGATCGATTTTCATCCGGTGTCAGGGCGTTTTGAGGTCAAGCGTCTCAATCCGCCCCCAACCTCCCTTTCTGAGGACATGCACCTGGAAAGGATCGACCCGCACGAGCACGCACCATTCGGCTTCCAGCTATCGCGGCAGGGTCAATTGGATATCTGATTCAGTCGAAGAGAGGATGCGGGCCTTTCAACTCCCATGCGCCAGTTAGCTGGTTCACGTTGGAATCATATTCGAAGTTAAACAGGTGGTTGGAAGATTGCAGCACCAGGAGGTAAACCTGTAGTTCCAGCGCTTCGAAACACAACTCGCTTGCTTGCGAGCTGGCACAGGCCCACTGGTTGCAAATATTGCTGATTGTATGACGAGTTTTAATTAAGATAAATGGTTCAAAATAGTGGAATAACCACTATTTTGAACCAAATCTCATCACCCAATGAATTAAGGATTGATGCGGCGCGTTTCCGGGAAGCTTCTCAGCTGGCAACCGAGAAGCCGCCGCATAATCCTGAGTTGGACGAAGCGAGGGGATCAGATCGGCGAGAATCGACTTGGAAATTAAGGAAGTGCCTTTGCCATCAACCAGGTGCTATGCGATCCGTGCATGCCTTGTTTGGTGGCAAGAACGGATCTCCAGAAGCTCTTGAGGCGGAAAGAAGGTCTATCCAGCAAGAGGTCATTCGGGTGGAAACAATCGTCTCATAGCGAGCGCCAAACATCCGCAATGGCGTTCTAAGCCAGCCATAAAGTAGGAAAGCATTCATTGCGTTCAAGGTGGACCTCGTCCAGGCGTTGGCGGGATCAAACTCCCCGGCTGCATCGGATGACCACACACCGGACAGCGATGCACTGGCTGTGCTCTAGAAACCGTTTCTGGGACCTGCTCTACTGGCGAAGACGCTTCTTTCGCTAGCCCGAGCAGTTGCTGGATCCGTTCCAACCGCTTGCGAGATCCAGCGCTGAAGAAGCCAAAGTAACGGACTTTGACGAAACCTTTGGGTAGCACATGCTGCAAAAAGCGGTGAATGAAGTCTTCTGCACTCAGCGTGCAGCGTCGTTCCTGACCAGTGTCGCTCGCCCGATAGAGGAAGGTGACCTGGTTATTTTCAAACGCCAGGATGCGCTTATTCCCAATCGCCACCCGAAAGATATACGGAGCCAGGTATTTCAATGCCTGGCGCCCACACCCGACCGGTTTACAGTGCACTACCCACTCCCGCTGCCATACCTCATTCGGAATACCCCAGTCCTCGCCCACTTTTTGCAGTGCCTGATGCATTTTGGCGCGGAAGATCTTTGAGAGCGCTTTGACTGGCACCAGAAATTCATAGCGGGTGCCCAGCCAACGCTGGCCATCCTGCGCCAAACCACCGGCTGGCACCAGGTAATGGATGTGTGGATGGTAGGAGAGATTGCGGCCCCAGGTGTGCAGTACACCCACCAGGCCAATTTGGCCGCCAACAAATTGAGAATCTTTCGCTAGCTGCTGGGTCGCCTCCGCAGAGAGGCGAAACAACAGATCGTAGACCACTCGTTGGTGGTGACGCGCAACTTCGCGCAGACCAGCGGGCAAGGTGAAGGTCAGTAGGAAGTACGTCACGGGCAACAACATGGCCTGCTGTTGCTCCAGCCATTCCTGTCCTTTCTCGCACTGGCATTTGGGGCAGTGCCGGTTGCGGCAGGAGTGGTAGCTGTACTGGACCTCTTGGCAGTCTGGACACACAAACACCTGCCCGCCCAGTGCCGCGGTCCGGCAATTCTCAATCGCCCGCATGGCTTGCAGGTGGTTCGAGGGGATGCGATCCGCGTACTTCTGGCGATAGGCTGGTCCGCACTGGCGAAAGATCTCGGCCAGCTCTACGGCCACAAGCGGCCCATCACATCATTAATCGCCTGAACGGCAGGCGCTTCCACTTGGGGCGTCAGATGCGTATACAGGGTGGTGGTTTCTGAAGAGGCATGCCCCAGGTACGCCTGGATCACCCGCAAGTTCACCCCCGCCTCCAGTAAATGCGTCGCCCAGGAATGGCGCAAGGTATGGATGCTGGCCGGTTTCTGGATCCCGCTGGCTTTCAACGCCAGCGTAAACGCGCTCTGGATGCTCCTTGCGGTGATCGGCCCCAGATTCTCTCGAGCTGTATCTTTCGGATTGTAATTCGTGGGGAATAACCAGTAAGGGTGGCGGTGGGTACACCAGTGTTGGCGTAACAAGCGCAAGAGTGACACCGACAAGGGCACGAAGCGATCTTTGCTCCCTTTGCCCCGCTGAACATGGACGACCATCCGTTGGCTGTCGATATCACCCACCTGCAGGTGGATCCCTTCTTGCAGCCGCAGCCCGCAGCCGTATATCGTGCTCAAGCACACCTGGTAGCGCACAATCTTTACACAGGATAAGATCAGGCGTACCTCGTCAATCGATAGCACGACCGGCAGCTTTTTCTCACGCGGCGCACGCACCAATTGAATGGTCGTCCACTGCCGCTGCAACGTATATACGTAGAAAAACTTGATCCCGCTCAGGGCCACGGTCAATGTGCTGGGCGCTACGCGTTTCTCGTTGAGCAGGTAGAGAAAGTAGGCGCGCAGTTCTGCTTCGGTAATCTGATCGGGGGATTTATGATATTGCTCGGCGAGCTGCTGCACCGCCAGCACATAGAGCGCCTGCGTTCTGCCGGATAACCCGTGCAGTTGCAGGTCTTCCATCATCTTCTGCCGCAAGGGCGTGGTCATCGCTATACCTCCTGTGTCTGAAAAAATTTCATACACAAGCAATATAGCAATAACCTTCCTCACCTGTTGTTATTCGCCTATACCTTGGCTGGGATTTCTTCCCTGCGCGGAGCGCTTAGTCCAATGCCT
>JBGSTO010000232.1:0-5680 GCA_041736465.1 Anaerolineales bacterium
CGCTCAACCGCCAGGTCGATCTGGAGCAGGCGCTCAAAGCGGCGCTCTCCAAGGTAGCCGAGCTGCTCAACCTGCGCACCGGATGGGTATGGCTGTTGCACGAAGAGAGCGGCGAGAACTACCTGGCGGCAGCGCAGAACCTGCCTCCAGCGTTGGCCGACCACCCTGAGCGCATGACCGGCACTTGCTACTGCCTGGATACTTATCGCGCCGGGGACCTGGAAGGGGCTGCCAACGTTAACGTAGTCACCTGCTCGCGCTTGAAGTGGCTTGCGGATGGCACGTATGGCTTGAAGTATCACGCCAGCATCCCGCTCTACGCCCACGACAAGCGCCTGGGCGTGCTGAACGTTGCCAGCCCTGATTGGCGCCAGTTATCCGAAGAGGAACTGCGCATCCTGTACACGGTGGGTGATATGCTGTGCATCGCCGTCGAGCGGGCGCGGCTGTTCTCCCAGAGCATGCAATTGGGCGTCGTCGAAGAGCGCAACCGCCTGGCGCGCGAGATCCACGACACACTGGCGCAGCGCCTGGCAGGCATCACGCTGCAGCTGGAGAGCGCCGAAGCGATCCTCGAAGCGGGCGGCGACTCGGACCGCCTGCACCGGGCGATCTCGCATGCGCTGGAGCAGGCGCGTGCCAGCCTGGAGGAGGCGCGTCGCTCGGTGCTGGACCTGCGCGCAGCCCCACTGGAAGGTCGCAGCCTTTCCCAGGCGCTGGCGGCCCTGGCAAAAGCGGCAATGCAGGAGCACGGGCTGGTCGTCGAGTACCGCGTGAGCGGTGCAGAGCTTCCCCTGCCGGCGCGGCTGGAAGCAGGTCTGTACCGCATCGCTCAGGAGGCGATCGTCAATGCCGCCCAGCACGCCGGCATTGGAAACGCCAGCCTGCATTTGGAGATCAAACCTGAACGGGTGCGGCTGGCGGTCGCAGATCGGGGGCAGGGCTTTGACCTGGCGCGCATACCGCCCGGACGATTTGGGCTGCTGGGCATGAACGAACGCGCCCGGCTGTTGGGTGGTGAGCTGCGCATCGAAAGCTCGCCCGGCAGCGGCGCCCGGATCGAGGTGTCCGTGCCGCTTGCAGTGGGAGAGGCGAGGCACTAGTGAGCGGCCCGATTCGCATCCTGATTGCAGATGACCATCCGGTGGTACGCGATGGTCTGTCGGCGATCCTGAGCACACAGCCCGATTTTCTGGTAGTCGCCGGCGCTCCAGATGGCGAGCAGGCGCTGCGGCTGGCGCTGGAAGTGCAGCCCGATGTGATGCTGCTCGACTTGGAAATGCCCGGTATGGATGGCGTCGAGGTGATGCGCCGGGTGCGCCAGGCGAATCCCGACATCCAGGCAATTGTTTTTACGGCTTTCGACACCGATGAGCGCATCTTGAGCGCAGTGAAAGCGGGGGCGATGGGCTACCTGCTCAAAGGCGCGCCGCGTGAGGAGATCTTCCGGGCGGTAAGGATTGTCAGCCAGGGCGGCTCGCTGCTGCAGCCGCTGGTGGTGTCTCGCCTGCTGCAGCAGGCCGCCGGGACTTCTCCGCCGGCGCCCGAACTGACCCGGCGCGAGGCTGAAGTGCTGGATCTGCTGGCGCAGGGCAAAACGAACAAAGAAATTGCCCATCGACTGGTAGTCAGCGAGCGTACGGTCAAATTCCACGTCAGCTCGCTGTTGAAGAAGCTGGGAGCAGGCAACCGCACCGAGGTGGTTTCGCTTGCCGCGCAGTCAGGGCTGATCGAGCTGTAGCCGGGCCTGTACGAAAGTACAGGGGCTGGCATTCACTAAAGTACACAAAGAAAACTGTCCCGCCGCACGATGCGGCGGGTTTCGTATTTAACTATACTGGCTGCAGATAAGCTGATTGGAGGAAATCATGCCTGAAAACCAACAACCAACCGCTTTGATCACCGGCGCGTCACGCGGGCTGGGCTTCGCATTGGCTGCCGAGCTGGCGCGCCGCGGCTGGGTATTGATCATCGATGCCCGCGGAAAAGAAGAACTGGAGCAGGTGGCAGCGCAGCTTTCCCAGTGGACGCTGGTGATCGCCATCCCCGGCGATGTGAGCGACCCGGCGCACCGCGCCGCACTGGCGTCCGCTGCCCGCCGGGTGGGAGGGCTGCACGCACTGGTCAACAATGCCAGCATCCTGGGAGCCAGCCCGCTGCCGGCGCTGCTGGATTACCCTGTGGAAATGCTGGAAGAAGTGTTCCGGGTGAATGTGTTCAGCATCCTGGCGCTGCTGCAGGAGTTGAAGCCGTACCTGCTGCCCCAGGCGCGGCTGATCAACGTGACCAGCGATGCCGGGGTGGAGGCCTACCCGGGCTGGGGCGGGTACGGCGCCAGTAAGGCGGCCCTGGAACATATTAGCGCAGTCCTGGCAGTCGAGAACCCTGAATGGCGCGTGTATTGGGTCGACCCGGGCGATATGCGCACGCAGATGCAGCAGGATGCCTTCCCTGGCGAGGATATCAGCGACCGTCCCCTGCCGGAAGAAAGCGTGCCCGGTTTTATCACCCTGCTGGAGGCTGATCTGCCCAGCCAACGCTATCAGGCACGGGCGCTGGTCGGGGAAGGCGCCTGATATGCTGCGCACCCTGGTGGAAGGACAGGCGCAGCTGCACCCTGCTGCCTGGGCCTCGCTTTCTGAAGCCAGCCTGGATTTCGAGCTGGCAGAGCGGCTGGAGGCGGGCGAGCCGCCCGAGGCGCGCGGCCTGAAGCGCGACCAGGTGCGCCTGATGGTATCGTACTACCCGGGGAGGCGTGTAGAACACGCCTGCTTCGACGAGCTGGCAGAGTTCCTGGAGGCGGGAGACGTATTGGCGGTAAACACCAGCGGGACGATGAACGCTGCCCTGCAGGCGAGAGGAGCCGGCGGCGCGCCGTATGAGCTGCACCTCTCCACACACCTGCCGGGCGACCTGTGGGTGGTCGAGCTGCGAGAGACCGGCGAGCGCGGCAGCACCCCGTTTTATTCCGCGGCGGCGGGTGAGCGCTACAGCCTGCCAGCAGGCGGTGAATTGACGCTGCTGCTGCCCTATCGCCCCGACCAGCGCAATTCGCAAGGCAGCCCCACCCCCGTACGCCTGTGGCTCAGCCATCTGCGAATGCCTGAGCCGCTGGATAGCTACCTGGAGCGTTTTGGCTATCCCATCCGCTATGGCTACGTACGGCAGGACTGGCCTCTGGAGTATTACCAGACCGTCTACGCCACCCAAAAGGGCAGCGCTGAGATGCCATCCGCAGGCCGGGCATTCACACCAGAGATGATCACCCGACTGGTGATGAAAGGTGTACAGATTGCGCCGCTGCTGCTGCATACGGGCGTCGCCAGCCTCGAGGAAGGGGAACCGCCTTACGAGGAATACTACCGCTTGCCGCTGCAAACTGCCCAGGTGATCAACCAGGCGCGCCGCGACTGCCGGCGCGTGATCGCGGTCGGCACCACCTCCGTCAGAGCCCTCGAGACGGCGGCAGGCGCTGACGGGCGGGTTCACCCCGGCGAAGGCTGGACAGACCTGGTTATCACCCCGGACAGGGGGCTGCGGGTGGTGGATGGGCTGCTGACTGGCTTTCACGAGCCGAAATCCAGCCATCTGGCGATGCTGGCTGCGCTGGCGGGATACGAGCATCTAGATCTGGCTTATCGCCAGGCGCTGGAGCAAGGCTATCTATGGCATGAATTTGGCGACCTGCACCTGATGCTGCCTGTTTAAGAGTTAAAATTACAGGCATCATAGGTACGCGCCATGACCGCCTATCGCGAGAGAGTCTACCTTTTCCCTGATCAAAATGGCCAGCCGGGCTGGATCATGGAGTTTCCCTTGTGGTGGAAGCGAGGCGAATTCTTTGAGAAGTTCGGTGATCGCCAGATCGATACCGGAAATCCAACGTATGTGGATTATGCGCTTCTGCTCACCGGGTGGGAAGCGCAGGCATGGGACAGTCACTGCAGAGAAGAATTCGCCGGGGAGCCGCGCAGCAAAGAAGCGTTTTTCGTCGAAACCATGCAGCAGTGGGAGTCAATGCTGAAAGCAGTAAGCTGGGTGATCGTCGAGTCGTATGAATGGGAATCGGGCTTGAGCTAGAGGAGATGGGGAGCGAGTTCGTGGCGCGAGACAATCACCAGCAACCCGAGCCTGCGGCAGACTGCGGGTGCTTCATTGCCCCAGGCGATTCCCTGGCACCCGATACAGAGCTGGGCATGGATAGCCGCTTCGCAGAGATCTCACTGCTGGTTTGCCCTGCTTGCGGGCAGCTCTGGCTCAGATACTTTTACGAATTGGAAGCCTTCACCGCTTCTGGACGGTGGTACCTGGGCGCCATTAGCACGGAGCAGGCTGCCCATCTGACAGCCGAGGATGCAAAATTCACCCTGGAAAGCCTGGGCTGGTATTTCTACGGCGGAAGCTATTATGGGGGTCGGAGCGGCAGGGCATCGGGAGGAATCACCTGAAATCGTTTATACTATACGTTGTTACGAGCGCATCCTTTTTTGACCAATCAGAATCCAGGATTAAGCTCAGGAGGGAATATCTATGGATACCAGCAGGTATGCCGATATTGGCCTGGTTTTCTTTCTCTTTGGAATTTTTTGTGCACAATGGGCTCAGAATACAGGGCGCAGCGCGCTGCTGTGGTTCTTCTTCGGCTGGTTTCTGGCCCCTCTCACCGGGCTGGTGCTGCTGTACAAAAACGGACAGGACCAGGAGCGGGTGCGCAATCAAAGCGGTTGACCTATCTGAGAGAAAAAATGCCCGTTCTATTATTAGTTTGCCTCTTAAGAAACTCTCGCCAGCCGAAGTAAAGGGAGTGCTATGGCAGCTTCTAGAACATCAGCAAACAGTATAGACGAATATATCGCAGCCCTTCCAGATGACGTTCAGCAGGTCTTGCACAAAATCCGGGCAGTAATCCGGGAAGCTGCGCCGGATGCGGCAGAGACGATTAATTATGGGATACCGACCTTTACCCTGCACGGCAACCTGGTGCATTTCGCCGCCTTCAAGAAGCACATCGGTTTTTACCCCACCCCCTCCGGGATAGAGAAATTTAAAGAAGAGCTGTCCATTTATGAGAGCGCCAAAGGATCGGTGCAGTTTCCGTTAGCCGAGCCTATCCCGTTTGATCTGATCCGTCAAATTGTAAAGTTCAGGGCCAAGGAAAGTTTGGAGATAGCCGCAGCAAAACGAAAAAAGAAGAAATAGGGGCAGCCGGTGCAGAGCAAGCGCGCCCACGGACAGCAGATGCGTAGCGCGTCCTAATACCAGATGTTCCAGAAGTAGAGTGACGGTCGATCGCCGTCGCCGAGACGCCGCCTTCCAGGCTCAGGTGGGCTCGTGATGAATGATGCTCATCCGTCCGGGGTGGCCCGCCGGCAGGCTCTTTTTGAGATGGCTGGCCCAGTAGCTGTAAATGCCCAGCCCAGCGACCGCACTATAAAAGGTTAGCATCCCGGCAATCACCAGCTGGCCCGGAATAGGCCCAATTGAAGCGCGGGCTGTGATTTCGGGCAGCGCGGTGGATGAGGTGGGGTGCGACATCAGTACCACCACCCAGCTCCCCAGCAGAATGGCATAGATCCACTGGTAATTGCGCCGCAGACGGCGGCCCACGGCTTCCCACCAGGGCATGTGGAAATGAGGCCATTCCATATCGTGGGCCAGCGTTTCTGCCCATTCCGGCGTG
>JBGSTO010000260.1:0-62621 GCA_041736465.1 Anaerolineales bacterium
ACAGGACAGACCATCGCTCGATGTAGCCTTGCTCAGCAAACTTCTGACATATTACCAGGATTACGCCCGCGCCGAGATCACCCCCTTCTGGTTAACCCAGTACCAAACCGACGCGCAAGCCTGGCAGGCGTATACAGACTCCCAAGTCGACCTGGTGGTCACCTGGGCCTCGCGGTATCTCAAAGACAAGCCAGCCAACAGCATGGCTGCGCCGCTGCCCATGCCAGATGGCGAGGCATACACCCTGGCACACGGCTGGGCTTGGGCGCTGGTGAGTACCAACCCTGAAACTCAACGCCTGAGCGTCGAGCTGGTGGAGTTTCTAACCGAGAGCGATTTTATGGCAGCCTGGAGCCAATCCGCCGGTTATCTACCGGCCCGCGCCAGCGCACTGGCAAGTTGGCAGTCGGATATCCCCGTAGAAATGGGCGCCGAGATCCTGAACTCTGCTGAGCTGATTCCGCCAGCGGATGTGTTGAACATCCTTGGCCCGCCGCTGCAAATCGCCACCGCCGAAATTCTAAAGCAGATTACCGATCCGCTGGCAGCCGCGCAGAACGCGGCCGAAAAACTGAAAAAGCCCTAATGGCAGATCGAGAGCCTTTGACGAATTGCCGCGCGAATGTTATCATCAGCTTAATCTATGAATAACTGGCACGACCCTGAAGGGCCTTCCGAGCAGCGATCCGCTCCACCCGCTGCCCGGGAGACCAGTACTCTTGAAAATATACCCGAGCGGAGCAGCCACCTGCTCAACCTGTGGAACAGGATCTCACAGGCTGGTCTCGCTGGGCTGACCATGCGCCTGGGTACAAACCTGCTGCTGATCTCGCTGATTCTGCTGGTCGCCTGGATGATGCGTGCGCTGTACAGTTCCGCGCAGGCTGGCCCGGTCGAAAAATCCGCCGTTTTAGCGGCTTCCTTACCCACTTCCCTGCCAACGGATATCCCCCTGCAGCTGCCATCCTGGCAGGCGAATGCCCCCGAGATAACCGGTATCTCCCGCGCGGCTGTGCCGCACACTACAGTCCCAACCCGGGCGCGCTATGAGGTCAGCAAATACAGCGTTCAACCAGGCGATACCCTGTTCGGCATCGCCGAAAAGTTCAATCTCAAGCCGGAAACGATTCTTTGGGGCAACCAGCTTGTGTTAGGGGATAACCCCCACAACCTGCGCCCGTGTCAAGAATTGAATATCCTGCCATTGAACGGCACGTATTACCGCTGGCAGGCGGGCGATGGATTGAACGGCGTCTCTAAATTCTTTGGGGTGGCTCCAGAAGATATCATCAACTTCCCTGGCAACAACCTGAATACCGAAAACATTGGCGATTTTGCCAATCCCAACATCCAGGCGGGCACCTGGCTGGTGGTGCCCAACGGCAGGCGTGAATTCGTGACCTGGAGCGCGCCGGAAATTCCGCGCAGCAACCCCGGTGTGGCGCGTGTGCTGGGCCCCGGGGCATGCAGCTCGGTCGTCGACGGGCCGATTGGTATCGGCGCCTTCATCTGGCCCACGAACGCCCATTTCCTCTCCGGCTTCGATTACTCGCCCTCCACCAACCATTACGGCATCGATATCGACGGTGAGACAGGCGATCCAATTTACACCGGCGATAACGGCGTGGTGGTGTATGCAGGCTGGAACGATTGGGGCTACGGCAACGTGGTGGTGGTCAATCACGGCAACGGCTGGCAAACCCTGTACGCCCATTTGAACACCTACAATGTAGGCTGCGGGCAGCACGTCTTCCAGGGCAACTCGCTCGGTACGATGGGCAGCACCGGCAATTCAACCGGATCGCACCTGCACTTCGAGATGCTGTACAATGGCGCCAAGGTGAATCCCTGGGATTACCTGCCTTAATCTGCTCCCCCATAGCAAAATTTTTCGGATACGATATTATTTCTTGCGCAGCCCGCGCTGCGAGATGATCAGGTGGTCCAGAATGCTGGCTGGCAGCAGGCGCGCCATTAACGCGCCCATCCGGGCATCCCTGCCGATCAGGTAGCGCCGCTTTGGGCGAGGCGAAGCCAGGGCATGCGCCACCGCCCCGCTTACCTCTTCGACCGGGGTTCCGCCTTTTTTCGAGGCTGTGCGGCGCTCCACCTTGTCCATGGCAGCCCCGTAGAGCTGCTCCGCGCCCTCAGGCAGCCGGCTGCGCAGTTCCTGCGCCGAGCGTATCGACTTAGACCAGATGGGGGTGGCGATCCTGCCCGGCTCTACCACGGCCACATGAATCCCCCAGGGCATCAGCTCACGGTGCAGCGCATCTGCCACCGCGGTCATAGCGAACTTGGAAGCAGAATACGGCCCCAGCAGCGGCGTTGTCACCCGCCCGCTGATTGAACCGATGAAGACTAAACGCCCGCCCGCCTGGCGCACCAGCGGCAGGAAAGCCTGGGTGACTTGAAGCTGTCCCACCACGTTGACTTCTAGCTGGCGGCGGAATTCCTCCAGCGGGATGAACTCCAATGGCGATGCCACGGCGATGCCGGCATTGTTGACCAGGCCCGCCAGCCCTGCCTCGCCTACCTGGGATTGGATCAACTCGAATGCCTGGCGAATGCTATCTTGATCCACAACGTCTAGATACACCCACTGCAGATGGTTGGAGGCACTGCGCTGCAGTTCTTCGCCGTCAGCCTGCTTGCGCACCCCGCCGAAAACCCGGTAGCCGAGCTGATCCAGGTGCAGCGCGCAGGCCTGCCCGATTCCCGTGGATGCGCCGGTCACCAACACCGCACGTCGTATGCCGTTCATCGATTGAGTCATAGATTACCCTATAAGCGTACCGCTAAGAATGGCACCAGCATTTCATCGGGGTGCAGACCGCCGTGCCGTCCAATCAATGGGTTGTCTTTGTCAGCCCACCACAAGTAGGCATCGCTGCGCCCTACCAGGATGGCATCCCCAAGCCGCTCGTAAAGGTTCGGATGCAGGGCGCCTGGCCCAAACAGCCCGGCGTTGACGGCAAAGGCCGGATCCAACCAGGCGAACTGCCCGGGCCAGGTGCGCTCAATGTATTCACGTACCGCTTCGCTCTGACCCGGCTTTATGAACAGGTATGCCAGGCGGTTTTCGCCGCTCGGCTGGATGTGCAGCCTGCGGGCCAGGCTGGGGTGGCGGCGCAGCTCGTAATGAGCATCAGGCCGGGTGGTGAGATGACCGTGATCGGCAGTCAGGATCAATACGGTGTCCTGCCGCGCCCGTGGCGTCAGCCTGTCCAGAAAGTACTTCTGCATGGCAGCGCTGAAAGCCTCGAACTCAGCCTGCGTGCGTTCGTCGTCCGGGCTGTAAATATGGGAGAAGTGATCCACCTCGCTCCAGTAAATCCAGGTGTAGAAGCGTTCCGGTTCAGGCGACTCCAGCAGCCGGCGCGCATTGATCCACATCTCCGCCGCGGTGCTGAAGGCGTGCACCCGGGCATTGTTCAGCAGCATCTCCGAAAGTCCAGAGTAGGCGATGCTGTGATGCTGCATGGCATAGGTGGCGGTGTTTGAAGCTGCCAGGTGAGCGCCCAGCGTACGCAGCGGCATGAATTTCTGCGGCTCGAAGCCGGCCAACGACAGGCTGCCTACGCTGCCCCTGGCGAAGCTCATCGGCGAGTGCGTGATCATATTCGCCACCAGACCGTATTCCTTGATCCACATCTCGTAGCCCATAATGCCATGCTCGGCCGCGCTGCGCCCGGTCCACAGGCTGGTTAATGCACAGGCCGTCGTGCTGGGGGTGATCGAGGTCAGCGGGCTGAACAGGCCGCGCTCCAGCAAATCTCCCCACACCTGGGCGCCGCCCTGTGTTATCCAGCGTTTGAAGCGATGCAGCGCCAGGCCATCCATCAGCACCACGATCACCCGGCGGGCGTTCTCACCCAGCTGACTCAAGATATCGCTGTGCAGTGGGCTTGCGCCCAACGGCGGCGCCTGCAGCAAGCTGCAGATGGTCGACGGCAAGTTCAGGATCGAGTAGCCATGATAGTCAGGATAAACCATGCCGGAGCCCAGGTCGAGCTCAGGCAGACGGTGCTGGTGCAGGCGCGGTAGGATAGTTTGTGTCAGGTCTGGCATGATCCGGCTGCCGCAGTTCTAGACGTAGCGTTCTCGCAGGACCGAGCTGATGTAATCCATCGAAGCAACCACGATGGCGATGGCGACCATCTGGGCGCTGGCGGCGCGGTAGTTGAGCAGGTTGATGTTCTGCTGCAGTAAAAAGCCGATGCCGCCGCCGCCGACGAAGCCGATGATCGTGGACATACGCACGTTGATATCCCAACGGTACATGGTATAGGAGATATAGGGCGGTATGATTTGCGGGATCACCGCATATACGATAGTTTGCAAGCGGTTGGCGCCGGTGGCCTCTACTGCCTCCAGCGGTCCGGGCAGAATACTCTCAACCTGTTCGGAGTACAGCTTGGCCAGGCTTACCACGGTGTGCAGTCCCAGAGCCATCACGCCGGCGAAGGGACCAATGCCGACCGCGATCACAAAAACGATCGCCATCACCAGGGCCTCGATCGAACGCAAGGTGTTGAGGATGGTGCGGGTCACCGAATAGACCACCATCCCCATCGGCAGCGCGGCCTTAGCCTCGGTGAGTAGAGCCAGCAGCGCGCCGGCAACTGCCCCGACCAGAGAGAAACCCCACAGTGTGATCTCGGGCCTGTCAAGCTGGTATAGCCATTCGATTGCCTGTCCGAGCAGCGCCAGCAGAACAGCGCCCGCGGCGGTCGCCAGAACCACATTCATCAGCTTGACCTGTACCATGGAGAGTTTCTCTGTGCCGCGCTGCCCGAGGCGGCTCAGGAAGCTGCTCAGCGCACCGCCCACAGCCAGCGAACCGACTGCAGGGGTAATGGTATTGATGATATCGCCCGCCTGGATCAAGAAATTGCCCAAAAAGGCGAACGAGCCAAGTGCATCTCCGACGATCCTCCCCAGACTCGACATCAGACTCGCCAGCTGGTGCAGACCAAAGATACCGGCAAGCGCGGCCGCAAACAAGGCTGCCAGGCGGGCCAGCCGCAGAGGCAGGCCGGGCGGCTGAGTTTCTATCTGGGGTAGAGCCCAGCGCGCAGCCAGCACGGCTGCAGCCGGCGCTAACACCCCACCGAGCAGATTCATGAAAATATTCTCTGTCAGAGGAGCGCTTAAAGTACCCATCAGGCGCACCACGTAAAAGCCACCGATGATGCCTGCCGGCCACCCCAGGATGGAAAAAGCGATGCTGCCCAGGGGGGACTTTACAGATTTCATCAAGTTGCGGGCGGCGACGAAGCTGAGCGGGATCGCCAAAATGGTGCCCATGGTGGTTGCCAGCAGGGCCAGAAATACGGTTTCGATGATTTTTTCCCAGGTATCGCGCGCCGTCTCGGTGAGATGCGGCAGACCCGTGTTGTAGCTCAGGGTGGCGCGCACAAACTGGGGCTCCGGACTCTGCCGGTCGGGGATCTTCAGCGTAGCGACAAAGTGCCCATTCTCGTCCGTTTCAGCGCTGTCGTTGCCCAAGGCGAGCAGGGTGGTTGGGTCATTGCCAGGAATAAAGCGCAGCGCGCCTTCTGCGTTGGCGTCGAAATTGAAGCCTTCCACCTGAATGACATCACCCGGATTAGCGCAGCCCGGAGAAAAAACCAGGTAAGGCGCAGATTGATCCTCCGGTGTGGGGGCAGGCACACTGCCGCTTTCCGGACACGGGACGTAGATGGGCGTGTTAACGATTAATTGTTCCTGTTCGTAGGCGAAAATATCGGGTTGAAACAGGGCGCGTGTGACGCGTACCAGGCTTTCCTGGCGCTGGGGCCTGCGCAGCTCTTCCAGGTTGATTTTGGTAATCTCAAAACCGTAGGCGTAAACCACGAAAACAAGCAGGATAGCGATACCAAGCTGCACAGATTTCCAAATGGAGGCGGATTTCTTCGTCGTTGATTTCATCCCACACGCTCGGCTTCTCGTCCATAAATATCCTTAAATTTTTCGTCGTCAATTTCCCCCGGCAGTCCCTCGAACACCAGCTGCCCTTCGTTGAGCGCGATCACCCGGTCGGCATAGCGATGCACCAAATCCAGGAAGTGCAGGCTGCACAGAACCGTGACCCCATCCTTTTTGTTGATATCCTCCAGGTGCTTCATAATGCTGTGCGCCAGTACGGGATCCAGGCTGGCGACCGGCTCATCCGCCAGGATCATCTCGGGATCCTGCATAAGCGCCCGGGCAATGCCCACGCGCTGCTGCTGCCCGCCGCTGAGCTCATCGGCGCGCATATAAGCCTTGTCAACAATCCCCACTCGCGCCAGCTGGCGCATGGCATTCTTGACATCCTGATCGGGAAAGCGATTCAGCAGACTCCAGGCGGGATTGATGTACCCCAAACGGCCCGCCAGCACATTGGTGATCACCTTCGAGCGGTGCACCAGGTTGAAGTGCTGGAAGACCATGCCAATCTTCCGGCGGATGCGGCGCATTTCGTCAGGAGAAGCAGCGGTGATATCTTCACCGTTCCATAGAATTTGTCCTGAAGTAGGCTCGATCAACCGGTTGATACAGCGCAGCAGCGTGGACTTGCCCGAACCGCTCAGGCCAATCACTGCCAGGAACTGCCCGCCGGGGACGGTAAAGCTGATGTCGGTTAGCGCCTGCACGCCACCCTCATAGACTTTGGTTAGGTTTTTCACCTCGAGCATAGATCACCCGCATCCTGTCAAATGAAATAATGAGATAGCAGCAATTTTACCAGAACGGCAATTAAAAATTCGGGCAGGGATGGTCCCTGCCCGAATGATCGTAAAAGCGAAAACGCGACTACTCCAGCGTTTCGAGGGTGATGCCGGACTCGGCAACCATCAAGCGGATGAAGTCGTATTCGACGTCAGCTGCAGCCACCAGACCGGACCAGCCGTAGAAGTCTTCACTGCCCAGGGACTGACCCCAGGCTTCGGTCTCGGCGAAGGCAGTCAGGGCTGCTTCAATCTGAGCCCGCACTTCGGCGGGGAAGTCGGGGCTGAAGGACAGCGTGTCGTTCGGGATATCTGGCGACAGGCTGAGGATGCGTACCTTCGCAACCACATCCGGGAACTCTTCACGGATATTGGCGCGGGCATCCAGAATCCGGTAGCCTTCGCACAGCAGCTGCGATTTGTCATCGTTCAGCGCGCAGCTGTTTACATCCACCGGAACCTCAGGATCCATGCCAACAGCCCAGGCAGCCGCGCCTTCCGGGGCAGCCCACGGGCTGTAGAAGGCTGTCGCGAAGTCAGCTTCGCCGGTGTACACCGCGCGCACAGCCTGCGGGTGTCCACCAGCTTCGAGGGTCTCGCCAACTGTAACGCCAGCTTCCTTTAACATAACTGTCGGAACCAGATAACCGGAGGTGGAACCAGCATCCGGGTAGGCCCACTTCTTGCCTTCCAGATCCGCGATGGACTGGATATCGCTGTCGCGCGCCACGACGATCATGGTCCAGTACACGCCCCAACCACGGCGCTCAGCCTTGAAGGCCACATCCACGCCACACAGCTGGTTAGCGAGCACATAACCGAAGGCCGGGATAAAGGCCATCGTGTTGGTCGGAGAGGCGCACATCTCTTCGATGGTGGCCGCGTAAGAGGTCGGGACGGAAACTTCGAACTCCAGCCCGGTGGCATCCTTCAAAGCGGTTGCCATCACATCGCCGCCGGTGACAATGACATTCGCATCTACAGACGGGACGAACAGCACCTTGATGGGATTATCCACTGTGCCAATCGGCACCGAGGTGGCGGTGGGTTCTGGGATGGGGGTCGGCGGGAGCGGCGTGGGCAGCGGTGAGGTCAGCGACTCAGACAGAATACCATTCGCTTCCTCGTTCAAAGCTGCGAGTGTGGAGGCGATATCCGCCCCGCTCCCGATAGCAGAAAAGGCCTCTTCCACCTTCAGCCGTACCGGGTCGTAGTTCGGCACAGGCGGCTCAAAACGACCGAATTTCAGAAGGTCGAAGGCGGTCTTGTACGCCGGGGTAGCGGCGAAGTATTCGGTAAGCCCGTCGGCGACGCTGGCGCGCACCGGGAAGTACTGGCTGGCGATTGCCCATTTAGCCTGTGCTTCTGTACCAGTGTAGTATTTGACGAACAGCCAGGAAGCCAGCTCGTTTTCCGGGTTGGTCTTGGGCAGGCTGACACTGGCGCCGTAGATGTTCATCACCGGGTCGGGCGTGGTGTGCGGGATGGCAGCCACGCTCCAGGCATGCTTGGAACCGGCATCCACCGCCTGCTGGTAGAAAGGCAGGCCCGAGCTGGAACCAACCGTGAAGAGGGTGGCGCCGGCGCCGAAGTTGGTCTGGTCGCCAAAGCTCTCGGTGACTTCGCGAGCACAGCCGCTGTTGAACAGGTCCTGCATGAATTCCATAGCTGCCACAGCCGCATCGCTGGTGTAGCTGTACTGGCTGTTGTTGTAATCGAAGATGTCGCCGCCAAAAGCGAACGTCCAACTGGCAAAGCGGGAGGCGTCCACGCTCAGCTCATAGCCGATACTGCCCTCAGCCGTGGCTTTGGAGAAGGGCTGCTCGACGGCCTTGCAGGCCATTTCCTTGAACTGTTCGGGGGTTTCGGGCGGGGCGTCGTAGCCCAGTTCCTTGAGCCAGTCGATGTTGTAGTACAGCATCTCCATCGAGCGGTTGGGGGCGATGCCCAGGCGAGCGCCATCATAGATGGAGAACACATCCTGAGCCAGGAAGCCCTGGAAGAAGTCGGCCTTGTCTGCTTCGCTCAGACCCCACTCTGGGCTGTCCATCAGGGTATTGAGGTCGACCAGGCCTTCGCCCAGCTGGTAGGTTGCCATCTGGTTCTGGTAAGCCACCACCACGCCCGGGGCGTCCGGCGTGTTGAGCACACCTAGCATCTTGTTGAAGATGTCCTGGTAGCTGCCCTGGTATTCGGCGACAACCGTGATGCCCCACTCATTGGTGGCGTTGAACTCAGCTACGATCTCCTGGAGCTGCTCCTCGCGCGCGCGAGTGTGCTGGTGCCAGAAAAAGACCGTCTGACCAGAGGGGTCAACATCAGCCCACATATCCTCGGGCTCGGCAGGCGCGGGCGGCTCAGTTGCCTGAGCGGCTGGCGGCTCAGTGGCTTCTGCCGTCGGCTCCGGGGTCGGTGCCGGCTGGCAGGCAGCCAATATGAAGCTGGCGACCATCAAGAAAGCCAGCAGCTTGAACCACAGATTGTTTTTTTTCATGGTACGTTCTTCTCCTCAAAGGTTTAATCGATCTATACTCGAATGCTGTACGACTGAATTAGTAATCTCGGTAATCACCTCCTCCGTTTCGCACAAGCGCGGCTTGCACGGATTGGTTTATGCAATATTCGTCTACCCCTTCAATCCGGTGGTCGCAATACCCTCTGTAAACTGCTTCTGGGTCAGGAAGTATAGCACCAGCACCGGTATTAAGGTTATGACTGCGCCAGCCATCAGCAAATGGGTTTCCGGACCTGCCTCGGTCACAAATGACCACAAACCCACCATCAGCGGCCTCCAGGTCTCTTTCGTTGTCACCAACAGCGGCCAGAGGAAGGCGTTCCAGGAGCCAATGAAAGCAAACAAGATGACCGTGGCAATCGGCGCCTTGCTGATCGGCAGCACAATTGTCCACAGAAAACGCAGGTGTCCGGCGCCATCCATGCGGGCTGCATCCCACAGCTCATCCGGGATTTTGACAAAGAATTGGCGCAGCAAGAAGATGCTGAAGGCATTGGCCATGAAAGGCACGGTGAGGGCCTGCAGCGAATTGAGCCAGGAGCCGCCCGGCAGAGGGATGATGCTGCCGCGGATCATCAAGAAATTGGGGATCATAGTGACCGACTCGGGGATCATCATCGTACTCAACAAGATCGTGAAGATAACCTCCCGCCCGAAAAACCGGATGCGTGCAAATGCATAGCCAGCTAACACCGACGTGGTCACTAACCCAATGATCGTTGTCGAAGTCACGATCACACTGTTCATGAAATAACGGGAAAAACGCGCCTCGCTCCACGCTTCTAAATAATTAGCGAATTGGGGAGACTTGGGCAGCCATTGGCGCTGAATCGTCTCACCCAGAGTCATCAGGGAGGTCGAAATCATCCAATAGAAGGGTATAACTGCCATCACTGCTCCCGCGATCAGAATCAGGTACAGCACCAGGCGCGTTGGTTGCAAGCGAAAATTAACACTCCTGCTGCTCACCGCTTTCAACTCGCCAGTGTGGGCTGCATCAGCCATAGAACACCTTCTCTCCTAGGACCTTATTCTGTACGAACGTCAACACAAGAATGATGGCAAACAATACAATTGCCTGAGCAGTAGCATAGCCAAACTGGGTGTAGCTGTAGAATGTATCGAAGATAAACACGCTGGTTACATCGACCGTTCCCTGGGCAGCGGGCACGCGCATCACAAAGATATGATTGAAAGCCTTGAACGTGCCGATAAATGCCACCAGAGCGAGATAAAAAGTGATGGGAGAGAGCAGGGGCAGGGTGATATTGCGGAACAGGTTCCAGGTGCTGGCGCCGTCGATCTGGGCAGCTTCATATAATTCTTGGGGGATCGAACCCAGCCCCGCCAGGAAAATCACGGTATTATAGCCGACATACGTCCAGATGCCGAACAACACAATCGTAACCAGCGCCATGCTTGGCCCAGCCCAAAAACCTTCCAGCCAATCGATGCCCAGCATAACCTGGTTGAAAGGCTTGGATTCAAACAACCATTTCTGCGGCTCCTGGCCCAGTGCCGACAGAAATTGGTTTGCCAGGGAGGTTTCGCGCGGGCTGAAGATGGTACGAAAGACCACTGCCGTCGCTACCACCGGGGTAATGTACGGCAGAAAGTAGAGCATGCGGAATAATTCCTTGCCCTTGATCTTTTGGAACAAGATGTATGCCAGCACCAGTGCCAAACCCAGCTCTGCCGGCACAGTTCCCAAGGCGTAATACAAAGTTATCGGCAGCGAATTAAGAAAATCTGTGTCTCCGCTCTCCAGCATCTGCTCCCAACCAACTGGCGCAACGAAGAACGCACCGATCAACAGCATTGCGGCGCCGACCTTGAGCAGCAAACCCAGGTTGCTGTGCGAGCGCAGGGCGCTGTCCCATAACAGGTACGCCAGGAAGAGCATGGCAATACCGACGATAAAAATGAGCACGCTCGACCAGTCGCCGAGTGCTTTTTGGTAATTGTCATCGCCGACGAATGGCCCTTTGCGGACCGCCCAATTATACAAACTCATGTAGAATGCATAACCGATCGGGAATATACCAAACAATGCGATGATCAATACCGCGGGGAAAATAAATAAGTAACCGGTAAGCTGTTCTTTTACATCCAACCAACGGATGTGTTTTCGCGGGGGGGCAACTCGAGAGATCGCCGTTGATGCCAACCTTGTTCTCCTATTCGCTTTGATATCACCCGTTTTCAGCATACCAGCCAATTTTCGGCTGCTATGATAAACATTATAAACCAGAATACCAGCGCGTAAATAGATTTTCTGACATCATACTCAAGTTTTAATTAACCGGGAGCCATGCCTGCCAGGATAACATGCCCGCAGGCTTTCTTTGTAAACATGAGGTTAATATCAGGTCAAGAAAAGATGATACCTGGAAGCCTGAGCAGAAGTTGTGCCCGGCTGCAAGCTCAGTAAAGGATGATAAACTATAGCTGTGTTCGGTCTCACCTTTTCGAAAGCACCTCCCAGGTGGATGAAACGCATATTGTGGTTGTTGGCTGCCACCTCATTGGTGCTGTCTGCCTGCCAACCTGATCCTGCGCCGGCTGATCCAACTGCCATCCAAACAACCGGGGCAACCCTGCTGCCTGCCGCTACGCGAACCCCCAGACCTTCTGGTGCGCTTCCAGCCCGTACCCCTACCCTTGCAAGCCGCATTCAAATTCAACCCGAAGATCTTAAAGGAATTGACCTTCTCTTCTGGCATCCGTGGATCGGCGCCGCGGCTGCCGAAGTCCAGACCCTGGTTGGCGACTTCAACCGTTCGAATGCCTGGGGTATTCAGATACGGACGCGCACTTTTGCGGGCTACGATGCGCTTTTCACTGCCTTGCAAACCACCGAGGCTGGGGATGAAAAACCGGATATCCTGGCGGCGCCGCTTCACCAACTGTACTACCTGGATCAAAACGCAGCTTCATTGTCTGATCTCGAAGTGTATGTGCAGGACCCTACCTGGGGATTAAAACCTGACGAGCAGGCAGATTTTTTTCCGGTATTCTGGCAGCAAGGATTTAAACAAGGGCGGCGTCTTGCCATTGCCGCCCAGAGCAGCAGCAGCCTGATTTACTACAACCAGACCTGGGCTAAGGAATTAGGCTTTACCCGACCTCCAAGCAGTGCAGCACAATTCGAGGAACAGGCCTGTGCCGCCGCCCAGGCTAACCAATCGGATGACGATCAAGAGAACGACGGCACCGGCGGGTGGATTGTGAACACATCTTATCCTGCAGCGCTCTCCTGGCTGTATGCCTATGGCGCTGAAATTCAGGACTCGCAAGATGGCTATCGCTTCAACACCACGCCCGTACGCCAGTCATTCACCTTCCTGCGCAGCCTGTACGAGCAGGGCTGCGCCTGGCTGCCGGATGACGAATTTACCGAGGAGGAGTTCGCCGCCCGGCGCGGCCTGTTTGCCTCCGGCAGCATGCTCGGCATTCGCAATCAAGAAGATGCATTTGCCAAAGCCGGCAGCCGGGATGATTGGACAGTGCTGCCCTACCCAGGCAGGTCGGGGCCTAGCGCCATCACGGTGTACGGCGACTCGTTTGCCGTGCCTTCCTCCACGCCTCAGCGCCAGCTTGCCGGCTGGCTGTTCATCCGCTGGATGCTGCAGCCCGAGAACCAGACCCGGCTGCTGCTCAAGACCGGCGCCTACCCGCTGCGCGCTGCCGTTTTGGCGGAAATCCAGACTCGCACACCGCTCAACCAGTGGCAGCAGTCTGTGGACCTGCTTGATGTCGCCCGTTCGGAGCCAGATCTGGCCTCCTGGCTTACCGTTCGCTGGGTTTTGAGCGATATTGCTACCCAATTGTTTCGCTGGTATTTCACCCTGGAGCAGCTCCCGGCCTCTGTGCGCCTGCTGGACCAGACCGCTGCTGAACTGCACCAAATGTCAATCGGAGGGTTAGACTCCACACCATGAAAACCGTAGCGGTCTACACCGACGGCGCCTGCCGGGGCAATCCCGGCCCAGGTGGGTGGGCTGCCTTGCTGCGTTACGGCAGCCACGAGAAAATCCTGACCGGAGCCGAACCCGAGACCACCAACAATCGTATGGAACTCACCGCAGCCGTAGAAGCCTTGCGCGCCCTGAAAGAGCCTTGCCAGGTAGAGCTGCACACCGATTCGGAATATCTGCGCAAGGGTATCACGGAATGGCTCCCCGCCTGGAGGGCGCGCGGCTGGCGGCGAAAGGATGGTGCGCTGAAAAATGTCGATCTCTGGCAGTCCCTGGATGCCGCTTGCAGCCCCCACCAGATCACCTGGCACTGGGTGCGCGGTCACGCCGGAAATCGAGAAAACGAACGCGTGGATGAGCTGGCTCGCCAGGCCATTGCCCGGCGCTGAACGGGCGTATAATCGAATTACCTTCGTCCATCTGAATATTCCGGAGGTCTCCATGTCTTCCTATCAATTCATTCAAACCGAAGTCCACGGCCGCGTTGGGCTGGTGCGCCTGAACCGGCCTGAAGCACTCAATGCCTTGAACCGCGACCTGGTAGCAGAATTGATGCATGCCCTGGAAGCTTTTGACCGGGATGCACAAATCGGCGCCATGCTGGTGTGCGGGAACGAACGCGCTTTTGCAGCCGGGGCAGATATTAAGGAAATGGCTGGGGCTTCTGCTGTGGAAATGCTGCAGCGCGACAACATTTCTCAATTCGACCGTATCATCCAGATCAAAAAACCGGTCATTGCTGCAGTTTCCGGCTGGTGCCTGGGAGGCGGCAACGAGTTGGCGATGTCCTGCGACATGATTGTGGCTTCCGAAACGGCTCGTTTCGGACAGCCAGAAATCACTATCGGCGTAATCCCGGGCGCCGGCGGCACCCAGCGATTAACCCACGCTGTCGGCAAAGCCATTGCCATGGAAATGGTGCTCAACAACCGTACACTCACCGCCCAGGAAGCCTTGCAGTTCGGCTTGATAAACCGGGTAGTACCGGTGGAGCGCTATTTAGACGAGGCGCTGGGTCTGGCGGCTGAGATCGCTTCCCGCGCCCCACTGGCGGTGCGCCTGGGCAAGGCAGCGGTCAACCACGCCTTCGAGTCGTTCCTGTCTGATGGCCTGGCAGACGAACGGCGCGCCTTCTACCTTCTGTTCGCCAGCCAGGATCAAAAAGAAGGTATGGCCGCCTTCGTTGAAAAAAGAAAGCCTGACTGGAAGGGCTCGTGATCTCTTTCAGGGGGTTTACCAGGGCTTTACGCCAGCTCGATATCCCAGACGGGACACCGGTCATCGTCCACGCTTCTCTGTCTGCTTTTGGACCCATCCAGGGAGGCGCGGAGACCATGGTCGGCGTGCTGCTGGAATGCTTCAGCAGTGTGGTCGTGCCGGTATTTACCTACAAAACCATGGTGACGCCAGAAGCCGGCCCTCCCGATAATGGCACCCGCTACGGCGCTGCAGCCGACAATAACCGTGAGGCGGAGTTCTTCCTGCCAGATATGCCCGCTGATCGCTTGATGGGCATCACGGCAGAGACGCTGCGCCAGCACCCCAGGGCAGTGCGTACCGCTCACCCCATCCTCTCATTCGCCGGGGTCAATGCAGTGCGCCACCTCTCTACTCAAACACTGCAAGAGCCGCTGGAACCGATCATGGCGCTGGAGAAAGCCGGGGGCTGGGTGCTGCTGCTGGGTGTGGATCACTGCGTGAACACCAGCGTGCATGTAGCAGAAGCCCGGGCCGGCCGAAAACGCTTCCTCCGTTGGGCGCTGACCCCGCATGGCATAGTGGATTGCCCTAACTTTCCCGGCTGCTCGTCAGGCTTCCAGGAGCTTGCCCCACACGTCGAGCTGATGCGGCGCAGCCTGAGCATTGGCTCCACCCTGGTGCAGGCATTCCCTTTACCAGATTTGATCCATACAGCCTACAGGATGATCCTGTCCGACCCGCTGGCGCTGTTGTGCAGCAGACCGGATTGCGAGCGCTGCCAGGAAGTACGCCGTCAATTCAGGCGATCACCTCCTTGAGCCTGAAATTCCGCCAGGGAATGTTGACATTTCCGATTTCACCAGTACAATAATTGTATAAGAGGCAGCCGACGCTTCTTGGCAGATCTAAGGAGTCACTGGGATAAAAGGAGAGGCGCAATGATTTCCCGCACACGTCGCATACTATTTACGGTTATCATCGTGATCCTGGCTGTGTCGATTATCGCCGCCAGCAGCGGCGTCAAGCTCCGCCGGGTCAAGTTTGGTCAGGATGCCGATATCGCCATGGGGAAAGCAGGAATTCGCTTCGGTGGCAGCCAGTACACAGGCACAGTTCAACTCAAAAGGGTTAACGTAACCAATTCATTGGCAAAGGATACGCCGTCCTTCCTCGCCAAGTGGATCGACCTGCGGCTGACAAAAGACAACGATGAGCGCGTGAACCAGATCGTCGGGGCAGTTTACGTATACTTCAAAGTGCGCCGCGCAGAAGCTCGCCAGTTCGAGAATGGCGAATTGACCATTTATTTCTTCGATACCTGGACGGGTACCTGGGAAAAATGCTCTACTTTCGCCGTTCGCGATAAGAACCAGGTTTCTCGCCTGGGGTGCCGTATGCGCGTCTTCGGGTTGTACGGTCTGGGGTATAAGTAATTCGCCTGGCCTGCCCAATTTAACTTATAAAATGGCCTGACAGCCTGCAGCGGGGAGCAGGCTGTCAGGCTGGCTGGTTTCTGTTATTCTCGAGCGGCAGCTCCACCCAAAAAGTGCTGCCTTTTCCAAGCTGGCTGGTAACGCCAATCTTTCCCCCGTGAGTCTCAACAATTGAACGCGCGATTGCCAGCCCCAGGCCGCTGCCCTGGGGTGGTCCGTAGCGCGGGCGGGTAGCTTCGACGCGGTAAAAACGCTCAAAGATGTGCGGCAGGTGCTCACGAGAGATGCCAAAGCCGTTGTCGCGCACCACCAGCCGCACGGCGCCGTTGGCTGGCGCCTTCTGCAGCAGCAGGTCCACCTTTCCCCCCTGGCGGGTATATTTGATGGCATTATCCACAAGATTAGAGATCATACGCCGCAGCTGTTCTTCCGAGCCTAGCACCACAATCGAGCCGGCTGTCACATCACACTCCAGCTCGATCCCAGCCCGCCTGGCGCGCGCCAGAAAGGTCTCATAGACCTCCTCTAAAACCGTGCCCAGGTTAACCGGCTGCCGCCGGTTTTTCTCCAGCCCGGCCTCGATGCGAGACAGATCCAACAAATCATTGACCATGCTGCTCAAGCGGTCCACTTCGCTCTCAATTTCGGCCAGGAACTGCTGTGCCACCTGGGTGTCCTCCAGAGCGCCGCTGCGCAGCGCCTCTACCCGCAGCTTGATCGAAGTGAGCGGTGTGCGCAGCTCGTGGCTGGCATTGGCAACAAAGATCCGCAGTTCGGTTACGTGCGCCTGCAACCGCCCCGCCATCTCATTGAAAGATTGTGCCAGGCGGTGCAGCTCATGCGGCGCAGCAGGCGTCGCAGCGCGCGCATCCAGATCGCCCATCGTCAGGCTCTCAGCAGTGTTGGTCAGCTCGCGGATCGGTCCAGCCAGGCTGCGCGCCAGCCAGTAGCCTCCGGCGCTGACAGCGAGAGCTACCAGCAGTGCAGATGCAATCAGCAAGCCGAGTGAGCTGCGCGCTACCCCAACTGTCTCTTGAAGAGCGATGTTCATGCGCAGCACACCATAGATCTGATCAGCATCTTTGATGCGCACCGATAAATGCAGCATCTCTCCACCCGTACGATCCCAATGGGAGAATTCCGCCTCGCCAGCGATGAGCGCATCCCAAACATCCGGAGCGTTTTCTGGCGTTGCCGCAACCGGCAAACTGCCCGAGCTATCGGCAACTGGCTCCCCGTCCGGCAGGTAGATGGTGTATTTGACTTCAGGAACCGCCATAAAGATCGAAACAAATTGATTCGATAGAGCATCCCGGTCAATGCTGCCCTGCATGAAATCGGACAAGGGCTTCTCCAACCGGTGGGTGAACGCATAGGCCAGGTCTTCGTAGCGATGTTCCACCTCACGCCGCACAGCGTTTAACAGCACCTGCCCGGCATACGCGGAGATAAGGCTGATACTGATCAGCGAGACCAGCAGATGAGAAAGCATCAGGCGCGCCTGCAGGCCGCGGGGAATGAAAAAGCGCATGAATATTGCTCCTGAAATTTCGCCAGGCGTTAACTACCTGTCGTTTACCCGACTTCCTCCGGGCCAGCAAAGCGGTAGCCGTGGCCGCGAACTGTTTGAATATACTGCGGCGAGGCAGGATCTTCTTCCACTTTCAACCGCAGCCAGCGCACGTGCACATCCAGGGTGCGTGGATCACCAATCCATTCGCTTCCCCACACCTGGGTAAGCAGTTCCTCCCGGCTCAATGCGCGACCGGCGTTTTTCATTAAGATTGCCAACAAATCGTACTCGCGCGATGAAAGCTGCAGTTCTTTATCGCTGCGAAAAGCCCGGCGTGAAACAGGATCCAGGGAAATTTGGCCAAGCGCAACCGGCTGCATCTGTACTTTTTGGCGGTCCATTTCCACTCTGCGTAAAGTTGAGCGGATGCGCGCCAGCAGCTCGCGAAACGAAAATGGTTTTGCCAGGTAATCATCGGCGCCCACTTCCAGACCCATTACCCGATCAATTTCCTCTCCTCTGGCGGTCAGCATAATCACAGGAGTCGTGCTTCGTTCGCGCAGCTTGCGGCACACTTCCAGGCCGCTCATACCCGGCAGCATAACGTCCAGCACGATCAAATCGGGCTGGAAGGCTTCAGCCGCTTCCAGAGCGTGTTCTCCATCAGCCACCGACATGACCTCAAAATCCTCTCGCTTCAGGCTGTAGGCCAG
The DNA here is from genome assembly GCA_041736465.1 of Anaerolineales bacterium. Taxonomy (GTDB): domain Bacteria; phylum Chloroflexota; class Anaerolineae; order Anaerolineales; family UBA4823; genus JAJUJL01. The sequence continues at coordinate 18,068 of JBGSTO010000260.1, forward strand.
CGAGTCGGTAATCAATGTTTCGTCGTCCACAAGTAGTATTCGCGCCATGCTCGCTCTCCACTCCGTAGCCATCTCTCGGGCTTACTCTGTTGGCGGGGTTGTCTTGTATGCCACACAGTATCAATGTGCAATTATTTTATCTGATATCACCATTTTTTGTAGAATGTCTGCTGCCGGTTTTCGTTTGTTACAAATTTCCCAACATCGAATCGATTTGCAATCAAAAACTTTCGCCCCCCAATCCGGTTCTCAGATAGAATAATTCATGGGGACGCTGCCAGCAAACTCTCATCCATCCCAACATCAGGAACAAATCCGGTTATAGCATCGAAAAGAGGGCAAGCCGATGACCATTCGCACGCTCATCTCTAGAAAAGCGCTTCGCCGCCTGCTTCTTATCATGATCTGCCTGCTCATCGCGGCGCTGCTCGGTGGTTTTTGGGATCCGGTTAAGGGCACAGCTCAACCAGGCGCTGACGCACAGGAAAATCTCGTCTACCTCCCGTTTATTCAAAAGCTGGGGCAAGAATACGCGATATTAACCTGGAATGACCTGGGCATGCACTGCTACAATCGGGATTTCCAGGATCTGGCGGTATTGCCGCCGTACAACACCTTGTGGGCTCAGGTGGTAAAGCGCGGCGATCCTCCACAAATTATCACCACCGGGATAGTCGTAGAATTCTACTTTGCCGAGAACACCTATTCGGTTGGTAAATCTAACTTCTGGGAGTATGATCAGGATCTGTTCGGCGTCGATTTGCCGCTGGATACCGGTCTCACTGGCACCGGTTTGCATGGCGCGATGGAGCTGAACAGCGACCACTATGTTGCCGAGGGCATACCATTGACCGAATTCAACGACGGCGACCACACCACCCGCGTTCCCTATCAGCTCGCGACGATCATTGTAAAAGACACCAACGGGACAGAGCTTGGGCGTAACCGCGTGGTCGCACCGGTTTCAACCGAAATGCGCTGCGACAACTGCCATTACGATGGCGCTTTCGATGTCAGCACAGGTCGGGTTGAAACCAATATTCTAACCCTGCACGATGAAGAAAATTTATCTGAATACCCAGCCGGGCATAAATCCGCGTTGATGACCCGCCGCCCGATCCTGTGTGCTGAATGCCATGCATCCAATGCCCTGGGGGCTCCCGGGGTAGCAGGAGTGCCAAACCTGTCTAATGCCATGCATGAAAAGCACCACATTCCCGAGATCCCCGATACCACCGATGGCTGCTACAGCTGCCACCCTGGACCTGACACGAAATGCCTGCGGGATGTGATGTCCAGCCAGTATGGTCTGAACTGCTTGGATTGCCACGGAACGATGCTGCAAGTCAGCCAGAATCCTGATCCCTGGTTGAATGAGCCGCGGTGCGACGACTGCCACGATCAGCCTGGCTATGAACAAGACCAGCCTCTGTACCGTATGAGCAAGGGACACAGTGGTATTTACTGCGAAGCCTGCCACGACAGTACACATGCTATCGCACCCAGCACACGAGCTGAAGATGCAATCAAGTTCGTCAATCTTCAGGGGCATAGTGGAACGCTGTCGGAGTGCACGACCTGCCACCTGATCGTCCCGACCACCGGGGGACCGCACAACTAAGCATATTCAGCGCCATTGCCAGATTTGATGCAAGAAGCGGGAGGTTCCGCTTCTTGCATTTTTTTATGCCCGATACGTTAAGGTTTGGTTATGCTTTCCGTTTTGATCCACAACTTTTCGTTATGAATTCGTACTTGAACACAAGATGAGAAGGCCAAATCCCTTTCAGTCGTTTTTTGGATTCGTCGCTACGCTGGTGCTGCTGGTTGGCCTGGGTGTGATGCTCTGGCTGCGCGGCGGCCTGGCTTTCAGCCCCGGAGAACTGACCTCTATCAGCCACGCCGGCCTGGGAACAGGTGGTTTCCGTTCGCACGCAGAATTCGAGCCTGACTGCAGCAACTGCCACCAGCCTTTGGAAACCACCCAGGACCAGCTTTGCCTGGATTGCCACGTCGAAGTGGCTGCGCAGGTTGAGGGGAATAACGGCACCCACGCGCATATCGAGCAGGTAGTGCGCTGCGCGGAATGCCATTCCGATCATCGCGGCCGCGATTTCAACCCCACCCGCCAGGCATTCGAGCATTTTGACCACTCGCTGACCCATTTCAATCTGATATGGCACCAGGTCAACTACGATGCCAGCCCAATGGATTGCACTGCATGCCACTCTCTAGAGCCTATCTTTGATGTGACTACCGGAGAATGTGCAGGCTGCCACTCTGCTCAAGACCTGACTTTCGTGCAGCAGCACACCGCAGACTTCGGGGAGAACTGCCTGGAATGCCATGATGGTACAGACAGGATGACTCGCTTCGATCACCAGGCCACCAATTTCAAACTGGAAGGCCAGCATGCTGCCGCCCGCTGCGGCTCATGCCACTCCATCAAAGCTCAGGCTCTTAATTCAATACCACAGCAAAGCCAGGGCGGATTTGTGTTGGTTGCGCGCAGCGCACAGGATGGGACAGATCCCCTGCAGCAGTTTAAGGATGCGCCCACCGAGTGCAAAGGCTGCCATACTGAGCCTGAAATGCATCTCGGCATGTTTGCCGAAGATTGCTCGACCTGCCACAATTCTCAGAGCTGGTCTCCTGCCTCTTTAGAGGGGGTGGATTTCGAGCACAGTAAACACACCGGTTTCAGCCTGCAGCGGCACCTGGTGGATGCCGACGATCAGCCGATCCGCTGCAACAACTGCCACCAAAACAGCCTGCAGGCTTTTGATGTGCGGACCTGCATCGCATGCCACTCTTCAGATGATGACAGTACAGCCTTCATGCAGCAGCATACCACCGAGGTCGGCTTTTCCTGCAAGCAGTGTCACGATGGCGTGGACCGCATGGAATATTTCAACCATGACAGCCTGTTCCCTTTGCAGGGACAGCATGCCGGCATTGCCTGCAGCGCTTGCCACACAGATTTCATCTTTAAAGACTTATCTGCAGCTTGCGTGCAGTGCCATGCAGAACCAGCCATCCATGCAGGTTCGTTTGGATTGCAGTGCCAGTACTGCCACTTAGATCAGGCCTGGCAGCCGGCCAAACTGCGCCGGCACATTTTTCCACTCGATCACGGCGGGCAGGGTGAGATCGCCTGCCAGACCTGCCACGTGCAGCGCTACGATGAGATCACCTGTTATGGGTGCCACGAACACCAGGCTGAGCCAATTCAGGCCAGCCACCTGGCGGCGGGCGTGTCTATGGAAGACTTGCCCAGGTGTGCCGTGTGTCACCCTGACGGTTTGCAGGGAGAGCAAACCCGGATCGGCAGAGGAGAATAAAGGATGAGACGCTTCTTACCGCTTGCAATGCTTATCGTCTTTCTATTTAGCTTAATGGGCTTCTGCGTGGGGCTGTTCCTGGTCGTTGCCGCCCCATTCAGACCGGGGAATCCGCTCTTCGCGACACAACATTTTGCCGAAGAGCAGCGCGCTCGTTTTAACTTCAGCAACAGCGGGAAGGCCTCGTATTATCTCAGCCTGGCCGAGCGGCGTTCAGTAGATCTGGTAATGCTGGCCGGTACACAACAGGAACCGGAGGCTTTAAGCGCGCTGGCAGATGCAATCCAACATGCTGAACAAGCAGTGGCGCAGGCGCCTGAGAGCGATCGCCCGGCTCTTTTCGATCAAATGGCAGCAGTGGCGCGGAAAGCCTCTGCATCTCTAACCGGTGCACACTTGAGCCAGGCCCAGGCGCCAGATATCTACCTGGCATTGGAAGCGCGGCTGGCGACTCTGCAGCAGTTGTTTGCCGATGACAAGCTAACTGCAAGGGATGTTTTTAAAGCACGCGTAAAAATCCTGCTCCCCTACATTCCCGCTGAAACCAATCCTGTCGTTGTGGAAACCGACTTGCAAAACGGCGTGGACCCGCGCCAGGTGAGCTTTCTTGAAGGCAGCGCCGGCGCAGAACACGCCTTTTTCCCGCTCGTCGGACAGCATGAGCCGCTGAGCTGCGAAAGCTGCCACACCAGCGGCACATTTGCGGGCACCTCCAACCAGTGTATCGCCTGTCACAGCCAGGCTGCGCCAGCTAACCACTTCCCCGGGGACTGCGCAAGCTGCCATAACAGCTTTTCCTGGGCAGACGTTCGCTTCGAGCACCGCTTTGCAAGCGGCAGAACCTGCACATCCTGCCATACAAAAGACAAGCCCGCCAATCATTTCACCGGGCAGTGTTCGGCTTGTCACGGCACCAATGCCTGGAAACCAGCCAGCTTCAACCACCAGGCTGCCGGCGCAACCGACTGCATTTCCTGCCACACTAAAAACAAGCCCGCCAATCACTTTACCGGGCAGTGCTCAACCTGCCACAGCACCAATGCCTGGAAACCGGCGAAGTTCGACCATACCGGGCTGACCGACTGCGCCTCTTGCCATACAAAAAACAAGCCCGCCAACCACTTCACCGGGCAGTGCTCCGCCTGCCATATCATCGATGCCTGGAAACCAGCACGTTTCAATCACGAGGCCGCTGGCGCGACCAACTGCATCTCGTGCCATACAAAAGTCAGACCGCCCAACCACTTCACCGGGCAGTGCTCGACCTGTCACAGCACCAATGCCTGGAAGCCGGCCAACTTCAATCACACCGGGTTGACAGACTGTGCCTCCTGCCACACCAAGGATAAACCGGCCAATCACTTCACCGGGCAGTGCTCGGCCTGCCATGCCACCAACGCCTGGAAGCCGGCCTCGAACTTCAATCACACCGGACTGACGGACTGTATCTCGTGCCACACCAAGAACAAGCCTGCCAATCACTACAGCGGGCAGTGTTCGACCTGCCACGCCACCAACGCCTGGAAACCGGCCAACTTCAATCACACCGGGCAAACTGATTGTATTGCCTGTCACACCAAGAACAAGCCTTCCAATCACTTCACCGGGCAGTGCTCGCAGTGCCATACCACTAACGACTGGGATCAGGCAACGTTCAACCACACCGGGCAGACCGACTGCGCTTCCTGCCATACCAAGGATAAGCCCACCAACCACTTCGCCGGGCAGTGTTCACAATGCCATACCACTAACGACTGGGATCAGGCAACATTCAACCACACCGGGCAGACCGACTGCGCTTCCTGCCATACCAAGGATAAGCCGTCCAACCACTTCACCGGGCAGTGCTCGACCTGCCACAGCACCAACGCCTGGAAGCCCGCCTCAAGCTTCAACCACACCGGGCAAACCGACTGCGCTTCCTGCCATACCAAGGATAAACCCGCCAACCACTTCAGTGGGCAGTGCTCTGCCTGTCATAACACCGTCGACTGGGAGCAGGCTAACTTCAACCACACCGGGCAGACTGACTGCATCGCCTGCCATACCAATAACAAGCCTGCCAATCACTACAGCGGGCAGTGTTCGCAGTGCCACAATACCAGCAGCTGGGGCTCGGCGACTTTCAACCACACCGGGCAGACCGACTGCATCGCCTGCCATACCAGCAACAAGCCTGCCAACCACTACAGCGGGCAGTGCTCGCAGTGCCACAATACCCGCAGCTGGGGCTCGGCGACTTTCAACCACACCGGGCAGACTGACTGCATCGCCTGCCATACCAGCAACAAGCCTGCCAATCACTACAGCGGGCAGTGCTCGCAGTGCCACAATACCAGCAGCTGGGGCAATGCGACCTTCAGCCATACCGGACAGACCGACTGCCTCTCCTGCCATACCAGCGACAGACCTTCCAATCACTACAGCGGGCAGTGTTCGCAGTGCCACAACACCAGCAGTTGGGGCAATGCGACCTTCAGCCACACCGGGCTGACCGACTGCGCCTCGTGCCATACCAAAGACCGCCCCTCCAACCACTGGTCCGGTCAGTGCTCGCAGTGCCATAACACCAGCGGTTGGGGCGGAGTGCAGGTGAAGAACCACACCTTCCCGGTGAATCACAAGAACGCCGGGGGCGTGTGCTCCCGCTGCCATCTGAGTCAGACTTCCGACTGGACTTGCTATGTGTGCCACGACCGGGCAGAGACAGAGAAGCATCACGCGGAGAAGAACATCACCAATATCGCCACCCGCTGTATCGCCTGCCACCCAACCGGAAAAGAAGACTAAGGCCGGTTAGTTCTCGATCATTTCTTCACCAGATTGCGGGTGGAGCGCATGCAAGATGCTCCACCCGCAATTATGTGACATAGCTCATGCAAAACCACCAATTTTTGCAACTTGTATTATATTTCGTGTTGCTATAGAATTATTTCATTGGTAAAGGTGATTTTATGAATTTTCGTGGTCTATTTCGCGCAGAACATACCCGCCGCAAAGCGCTGGCACAGGGTTACGTGGTTCCCGATACCTCCCGCTGTGTACAGTGTGGTATCTGCACGTACAACTGTCCGATTAACATCGACGTCCGCCGGCACGCCTGGCTGGGCGAGCCAGTGCGCGACAGCCACTGCCTGACGTGTGGGGAATGTGTAGCGCGCTGCCCGCGCGGCGTGCTGCGCTTCGAGAGCACCAACCTGTTCCAGGCTAAAAACTAGGGCAGTACCACATGAGGCGCTACGTAATTGTTGGAAGCGGGGCAGCAGGCATTGCCGCCAGTGAAGCCATTCGCTGTAATGATGCCAGTGGAGAAATTCTGCTCATCAGCGATGATCCGCACGGCTACTATTCACGGCCCGGACTGGCATATTTTCTGACCGGCGAGATTGACGAGAAGATGCTGTTTCCCTTCTCGGAGAACGATTTCCGCCGGTTGGGCGTGCGCCGTCTGAACGCGCGAGCGCAACGCATCCATCCAGACACCCACCGTCTCGAAATGCACACCGGCGCGCAGCTGCCCTACGACCGGCTCTTGATTGCGACCGGCGCAGCAGCCTCACGCTCCGACACGCCTGGGTCAGACCTCGAAGGCGTCGTCAAGCTGGACAACCTGGAGGATACCCGCCATATCCTGAAATTAACCCGCGGAGCACGCTCCGCAGTGGTCGTTGGCGGTGGAATTACTGCTCTGGAGCTTGTCGAGGGGATGCGCGCGCGCAATTTGCGCACCCATTACTTCCTGCGCGGCGATCGCTACTGGAGCAACGTACTCGATCTAGAGGAGTCGAAGATCGTCGAACACCGCCTCAAGGAAGAAGGTGTTCAAATCCACTACAACACCGAGCTGGACGAGATCATCGGCAAGCGCGGGCGCGTCGCCGGCGTGCGCACCAAGGACGGGCGGCAGATCGAATGCCAGATCGTGGCAATTGCCATCGGCGTGCGGCCGCGCAAAGAGCTGGCTGTGCAGTCCGGCTTGAATGTGGATAAAGGCATCCTGGTCGACCAGTACATGCACACCAGCCAGGAAGATATCTTCGCTGCCGGAGATGTCGCCCAGGTCTACGATCCCCTTTCTGGAAAGTCGGTGGTGGACAGTCTGTGGGGACCGGCGCGCGATCAGGGTTCAGCGGCGGGTCTGAATATGGCAGGCCTCACCGCCCCGTACTCAAGGTTAGCGCCTTTCAACGTCACCCGTTTGGCGCACCTGACGACGACCATCATTGGAACGGTAAACAAAGGCAGGGATGACGACCTGCTCGGTATCGCGCGCGGCGACAGCGAGACCTGGCGCAATTTGCCGGATGCCATCGCCGCGCAAGCTAACTTCGATGTAAACTCTCTGCGCCTGCTGCTGGGCCAACAGCATATGCTGGGCGCAGTGGTGATGGGAGACCAGACCCTCTCCAGACCGCTGACACGCATCGTCATCGACCGCGTCGATATCACCCCTATTCGCGAGCAGATCCTGCAGCCCGATGCACCGTTGGCAGACCTGGTCGCAGACTTCTGGAGCCAACTGCACACTTGATAATCCAGCGCAGCAGCAACCGCGAGCTTTGGTTTTCTCTTTTTGCCGCCTTATTGCTCACCATTGCTTATGTTTTCATGGTGAGCATGTTGAATGGCATTCCTTCCGCCAGTGATTTCTTCGGGCACATGATCGGCGTGTTGGGATTCGTGCTCATGCTGATGACTGAAACGCTGTATTCACTGCGCAAACGCAGCCGCAGCGCCCGCTGGGGGCGCATGGCTGAATGGTTGGATTTTCATATTTTCACCGGTCTGGTAGGTCCATACCTGGTGCTGCTGCATTCATCCTGGAAGTTTAACGGCCTGGCAGGTGTGGTTATGCTGCTTACCGTGATCATCGTCGCCAGTGGTTTTGTGGGGCGATACATATATACAGCCATGCCGCGCACCGCCGATGGGGTCGAAATCGAGGCCAGCCAGCTGGAGGGGTACATTCAACAGGCCGATCGCGAGCTGCAGCGCTGGCTGGAAACTCGACCTGCCGAAACTCGCCAGCGCGTGCAGATGTTGGTGCAGCCTTCCCACGCTTCCGGAAGCCCGCTCATCGATTTGCTCTTGCGCCCCCTGGACGACTTGAACGAACGCATCCGCTGGTGGAGCGTCCGTTCACAATTGGACGTCCAAACGCGCCAGCAGCTTACTCAACTCGAAAAGCTGCTGCGGCAGCGCCAAAACCTTTCTCGCCAGATTCGCACACTGGCAGCCGCCCGCCGCCTGATGTCATTATGGCACACGGTGCATATCCCCATTGGGATGGCGCTGTTCACAGCAGCATTCATTCACATCATCGCCGCCATTTACTACGCAACCTTGCTGCGCTAATCCCAGGAGATTGCCGGGGCCGCTACAGGTGCAAAAATGAGTACCTTCTGAGGTCAGTATGAAATCTTCACGGTTTGGCTGTCTCTCTGCTTCTGGAGTCATCACTGCCATACTGACCTTGCTGTTTATCAGCGGAGTCAGCCTGGCGCGTGGCGGCGTGCTGTACAATCCTGGAGATCTCAACGATCAGAAGAGCGCCATACCACTGCAGGGGGTATACTCGCATGCCGAAACCGCCGGCAACTGTGGCGCCTGCCACACCGCTTTCTGGTCCGGCGAGCACATGTCAGAACGCTGCCTGGCGTGCCATGCTGACCTGAAGACAAACCCAAAAGATTTTCACAACATCATGCTGGCGCAAAGCGGCGGTCTGAACTGCGACCGCTGCCATACTGATCACCGCGGGGCTGGTGCCGCGCTTACGCTGCTGGACATGGAGAAATTCCCCCATATGGATGCGGTGCACTTTGCCCTCAGCTCCCACCAGCAGCATAGCGATGGCGCGACGTTCCTGTGTGAGAACTGCCATGGCATTGACCTGGCTGAGTTCCAGCATTCCGCCTGTGTGGAATGCCATGTCAATCTCGACCCGGCGTACATGCAAACCCACCAGGCAGACTTCGGAGAAGACTGCCTCGCCTGCCATGATGGTATGGAGACATATGGTTCCACTTTCGATCACAACCGCCTGGCATTTACATTGACTCAAGGTCATGCCGAGACGCGCTGCCTGGACTGCCATGCCGGGGCGCGCAGCCTGGTGGACCTTCAGGCCGCGCCGCAAGCATGCAGTGCCTGCCATCAAGAAGACGACGCCCACCAGGGACAGCTCGGGCAAGACTGCGCCCAGTGCCACACCCCAACCACCTGGGAGGAAGCCACCTTCGACCACTCCCTGGCAGCTTTCCAGCTCACCGGGAAACACAGTCAGGTTGCCTGCCAGGACTGCCATGAAGACAATCTATTCAAGGGCGCTCCGCAAGACTGCTTCTCCTGCCATGCTGAGCACGATGAACATAAAGGACAGATGGGTCAAGACTGCGCGGCCTGCCATACCACCGCCGGATGGGAAGATGCCACCTTCGACCATTCGCTGTCTGCCTTCCCACTTACCGGCGCGCACATCGATGTGGGCTGTGCCGATTGCCATCGCGACGGGTTGTACAAGGGCACACCCCAGGAGTGTATCGCTTGCCATGCCGGTGATGATGAACACGATGGACAGTTTGGGCAGGACTGCGCCCAGTGCCACACCACCGATACCTGGGAGGGCGCCAAATTCGACCACTCCCTGGCAGCGTTCAATCTCACCGGCGCGCACGTCGATGTGCCCTGTGCAGAGTGCCATGTCAACGATGTATTCAAAGGCCTCGCTCAGGCCTGCGCCGCCTGCCACGCCGACCCGGTTTATCACCAGGGCTTGTTTTCGTCAGACTGCAGCACCTGCCACACCACCAGCGCCTGGTTGCCAGCCAGTTATGACGGCAGGCACACCTTCCCGATCAATCACGGCAGCCGCGGCAGCACCTGCCAGACCTGCCATCCAAGCAGCCTGCGCAGCTATACCTGCTACGGCTGCCACGAGCACACCCAGGCCAACATCGAAAGCGAGCACCGCGAAGAGGGAATCAGCAACTTCAATGATTGTGTTCGCTGCCACCCCACCGGACGCGAAGAAGAAGGTGATGACGATTGATCGATTTCCTGCAAATCGGATAACTTTAGTATTATATTGGGGTTGTATTTTTTAACCAATTCTTCATGTTCAGCCGCAACTTTTTTCGATGTTCTCCGACTTAAGTACTAGAAGACTGTGAATAAATAATCTGGCGAATAAACGGGATAGAGCACACTTGAACGAACAACTCTCGGAAGCATTCGAAATTTGTTTGGCAGCCATGCAAGCTGGAGCCAGCCTGCAAGACTGCCTGGCGCGATATCCGCATCTGTCAGTCGAGTTGGAATCACTGCTCTCCACGGCAGTTCTTGCGCAGCAGATGCGCCCGCTCCGGGTTCCGGCGCGGGCGGCTCGCGACAGCCGGACGCTCTTCCTGAAAAAGGCGCGCGCTTTCGAGAACAGGTCTATCTGGCCCTTTGCTGGTTGGAGCATGCCTCGAGTGGCAATGACTACCTTCAGCTTACTGCTGGTGCTCTTCTTAAGCGTAAACGGATTGGTGGTTGCCTCAGCCCAAACCCTTCCCGGAGATGCCCTGTATGCGGTAAAGCGCGCTGCCGAGACGGTGCGGCTGCAGCTGGTTTCGGACACAGAAATCAAGCACCGCATGGAAGACGACTACATCTTGCGCCGCTCTGCGGAAGTCAAAAGATTGCTGGCTCTACAGCGAGTTGAACATATTACCCTGGAAGGACGGGTAGATCATATCCAGGATCAGCGCTGGATCGTCGAGGGCATTCCGGTAGCGTTGAGTACAGCTACCCGTTTGATTGGGAACATCCAGCCCGGCGATTTCATTGAGGTAGAAGGAGTCACCAACCCTTCTGGTTGGGTGGATGCCGATGAACTGCACCTGCGCTATTTCAACCTGGTAGGTGTCGTCCAGTCCATCAGCCGGAGCACCTGGACAATTGGCGGTGTGCAACTGATCATCCAGAAAGACACGCAGTTCGATCCCGGTCTTCAAATTGGTAACCAGGCGCTGGTGCTGGTTTACTCAAGCGACGACGGCAAATTCTACGCTCGCGCCATCCTGAACCACAACCCTGCCCCCTTCCAACCGTTCGAAATCCAATTCAATGGTACGCTGGAAAGCATCGATGGGCAGGCGCTCACCATTGCCGGGAGGCGCGTCGAGTCCAACGCGCAAACTGTATTTGAGGGAAATATCGTCCCGGGCATCCAGGTCAACGTCGTCTCACGGGTTGAGCAAGATGGCACACTCACAGCCCTGTCAGTCAGCGTGCTGGAAATCCTGGCTCCCGAACCCGCATCGAATGACGACTCAAACCGCGATGTCGAGAGCGGTGTAATCGGCGACGATACCCAATCCGGCGAGGAAGATGATGATCTAGCCAAAGAAGATGGCAAAGATGACGGTCAAGACGGCGACGAAAAAGATGATGAGCACGACGACGGAGATGACAAAGACAACGCGGAAGATGACGATAAAGAAGAAGACGACGACGGCGACGACGATGACAAAGAAGACGGTCAAGACGACGACGATGGCGATGGTGACGACGACGACGAGGATGATGGTGACGAAGACAAAGACGATGACAAAGAAGATGGCGATGACGGTGATGACAGAGCCGATTGACCAGGGGCATCGACCGTCACTATAACCGTACCATCGTGGTGAAGAAAAGGGCGAGAAGAGGCCTCCGGGTAGCCTGTTCTCGCCCTTTCTTATTCGCCGGACAATTTTGACTCTTGTCGTTTTGCGGTTTTTCTTGTATGCTCCAAGTCAATCTGTGCGTACCTACTACACATAAAGCACATTATTTCCTGATCAGAACAAGGAGTTCGCATGAAACAACCCAATTTCAAAATTGCCGGATCACTGCTGGTCGTTCTATTAGTGATCGTAGGCGTAATAATAATCGCTGCAGCAGGCAGCCGTTTTGTCTACTTGTTTGCAAAAGTGGATCAAAATGAGGTCGGTGTACAGTTCCGCAGCGGTAAGATTTACGAAATCGTAGGCCCGGGCGTATATAGTGATTTTGGTTTATTCGTAGAGCTAAAACGCGTCTCCAGCCAGGCGGTGCCATTCAGCGTGCGTGATGAAGAAATCATCACCTCCGATAAGCAGCGCATCGGTCTGGTGGTGAGCGGAGATATCTTCCGTCCAAACCTGGCTCAGAAAGACATCATCCTGAGGAATTGGGCACAGTACAGCGGCATCTATCTGAGCGACGATCTGGTGAAATCCCGGGTCAGTGACCTGACACGCCAGGCAATGAAAGTATGTGTCGGTGAGCGACCTTTTGATGATTCGATTATCGGAACGGCGCGCGATGACATGCGCACCTGTGTTGATGAGGAACTGAGCCGTCTGGCAACGAACTTCGGACTGCAAATCGAGAATGTGGTTGTCCCCGAGGTAGTGCTCTCGCCTGAGGTACAAAGTGCTTTGGATGCCATCGTGCAAAGTCGTCTGGCAACCGAAAAAGCCGCCCAGGATAAGCTGAAAGCCGACGCTGAGGCGCGCGCCGAGCAGGCTCGCCAGGAAGGCGACATTCGCGTCGCCCAAAGCCGTTTTCAGGAAGAGGCTCGCCAGCAAACCACCCTGGCGCAGCTAGAGCAGCAAAAACTGCAAGCCCAGAAAGCGGTCATCGAAGCCAATAAGGCCAATGAATTGCTATCTGCCGAGCAAGACCTGGCAATCAACCGGGCTTTAGCCCTGGCGGCTGCCGAGAGAGCCAAGGTGGATCTGGCGCAGCAAATCGCCCTGGCTGAGCTGTATGCCAACAACCCGGAATACCTGCAGCTTCAGATCGTACTGGCAAACGCCAGCGCACTGTCTGCTACCGATAAGATCATCTTCACCCTGGAAGGGATGACACCCACACTGGTGCTCCCCGGACCCGGTATTGTGCCTACCGTTGAAACCGGTGGGAATCCCTCTACCCCTCCAAACCCAGAATAGACCCTGTACAGGTACCGGGTGTCGCAATTGCGGAATAAAAGTGCTGGGGTTCAACCACGTCGATGTTGAACCCCAGCGATTACACTGCTTGTATAAAGGGGTCAGCCTGGCTCGTCCCCTTCACCGTCGGAATTTGCTGGCGCAGGTGGGATAGCCAGACCCAGGTCGATTTGCTCTTCCATGCGAATCTGACCGCGCAGGAACGCACCCTCTTCGGTAGCAAACGCAGCCGTTACGACATCGCCCCAGACTCTGCCGGTTGAGCGGATTTCTACTTTCTCGGCAGTGATGTTGCCGCGTACAGCCCCGGCGACGATCACCACGTTGGCTTTGAGCTGCTCACAGGTGACCCTGCCAGTCTCTCCGACCACCAGCAGGCCGCGCAGGGCGATCTCGCCTTCGAATGCACCTTCGATGCGCACACCCCCGCTGCCGTTCAGACTGCCTTTCCAGGATATACCGGCGCCAAGCACAGACGTCACCCGCTCGAGAGGGGCGGGCTGCTGGAAGGATGGCGTCGTATTGTCTGCTCTCCTGCGAAACATTCATGCCTCCTTGCCAGGCTCAAACCGGCAAACAAAACGAACCCTGCCGGATGTTAATCCACCGGCTCCGGAATACCCATAATGTTATAGCCCGAGTCGACGAACAGCACCTGCCCGGTAGTTCGGGCTGCCATATCCGAACACAGGAAAACCGCTGCGCCGCCCACATCCTCGATGGTGACATTCTCATGCAGCGGCGCCAGCTCTGCAAATTTGCGGTACAGACTCTTGAAATTCGAAACGCCTGCCGCCGCCAGAGTGCGTATCGGCCCGGCTGAGATGGCGTTGACGCGCACACCTTGTGTACCAAAATCATTCGCCAGGTAGCGCACCGAGGCTTCCAGTGCAGCTTTTGCCACGCCCATGACGTTGTAGTTCGGGGCAACTTTTTCAGAACCATAGTAGGTCAGGGTCAGCATCGCGCCGCCGGGGCGCATCAAGGGCTGGAAAGCGCGTGCCAGCGCAGTGAACGAATAAACGCTGATATCCATCGCCAGGTGAAAGCCTGCCCGGCTGGTATTGTAATATGGCCCATTTAACTCATCCCGGTTGGCGAAGGCGATGGCGTGCACCAGGATATCGATCCCACCGAATGCCGCCGCTGCCTTTTCGGTCACCCGCTGGATTTGCTCATCGCTGGCTACATCGCAGGACTCGACAAAGCCGCACCCGATCTTCTCAGCCAGATTGCGCGCCCGCCGCTCCAGCGCTTCGCCGGCATAGCTGATGCCGATCTGCGCTCCCTGTTGGTGAAATGCCTGGATGATGCCCCAGGCAATAGAGCGGTCATTTGCTAGACCAAAAACTAACGCTGTCTTTCCTTCCAGAATGCCCATCGTTTCCTCCAATCAATACGTGTCTGCGGCTGCCTGCTCCCTCATTTCAGCCGGCTGCGGGGCTTGTTCAGGCAGCAGCATGTCCATCCCGCACCAGGAACCGCCAGGGGATGCTCTTCCAGGGTTCTGGCACATTATTTAAACCCACACGCGGGCCAATCGTCACGCGCTCCTCTGGAATTGACAAACCCCATTCTAAATATATCTCCGCCTGCGGAGCGCACAGATCGATACCATTACACCTGCCATCAATTACCAGCGCCTGGCACAATTTGGCTGGGCCGTCGGTCCAGGAGCGCTCAGGTTTCCCACTGCGCCTGCCGCCCATGATCTCTTTGCCTTCGATGGGAACGATGGCTCGCAGCAGCACCGCCGCCGGGAAGTCCTGCCTTTCGGTCACAAAGTTGAGCATCCAGTGCATGCCGTAGGTGAAGTACACATAGGCGTGCCCAGGCTGACCATACATGACACGGTTGCGCGCGGTCAACCCGGAGCGGGCATGGCAGCCCAGGTCTTCCTGCCCGCGATAGGCTTCGGTTTCCACAATCACACCGCTCAGACGCTGTCCATCCTGGATGCGCACCAGGCGCATACCCAGCAGCTGCCGCGCCACTTCCAACGTATTACGATTAAAGAAGCTGCGCGGAATGCGTTCGTTATCCGGCATTTCTCAAGGGCTTTACGACTGGCTTCTTAGCGGCCGGGTCGGCAGTTCGCGGCGGAAGCGAATATCCCGTTCCAGTGTCAGACGCAAGCCTTCTGCCAGCGGGTAGCGCGGTTGGTAGCCCAGTCTTTCCCGCGCCAGGGCCAGATCGGCGCACATGCGGGATACACCTGGATCAGTACGCGGGTTGTAGATCACTTCGGCTTTGCTGTTAGCAGTTTCCAGCACCAGGCGCACCAGCTCCTTTACGCTGGTCTCTGCTCCGCTGCCGATGTTGATGACGGCATGGTTGATCCCCGGGGCAGTCGCAGCCGCCAGCATGCCGCGCACAACGTCGTCCACGAACACATAATCTCGGGTCTGGTTGCCCTCGCTGTGCACCACCAGTGTACCGCCGCGCACAGCTTGCCGCAGAAAGTTGGCAATCACCGGTGGGTGCGAGGCCGGTAGATGCTGCCCCGGCCCATAAGCATTGAATACCCTTAAGCCGACGGTTTCGATACCCCACAAGTCGCCGATGGTGCGCACGTAATATTCCGCCGCCAGCTTTGACACGGCATACGGGGAGCGCGGGTTAGGGTGCGCCTTCTCGTTGAGCGGCTGCTGGCCTTGATCGCCGTAGACTGCGCCGGAAGAGATGAAAACCACCCGCCTTACGCCCACATCGCGCATCGCTTCCATCAGGCTGACGGTGCCGCCGACGTTCACCGCGTTGTATTCGCGCGGGTACAGGATCGATTCGGGTACAGAGACGCGCGCCGCCAGGTGGTAGACACAATCAACGTCTTGAAGCAGCGTCCAGAGCTTGGGGCGGTCGTTGACATCGCCGCGTGTAAACAGCACGTCGGGCGAGAGCGCCTGCGGATCGCCCGTAGACAGGTCGTCCAGCCCGCGCACCTGGTGACCTTCGCGCGCCAGGCGGTTCGCCAGCGTTGAGCCCAAAAATCCCGCTGCTCCGGTAATCAGAAAATTCATCGTGGCAGGGATTATAGCACGGCAGCCTGGATTAGAACTCCTTAATGGCGGAATTGACACACCTCTCCGCAGCGGGTATGATGACGCCCATGACGACGATAAAACTCTGGCTGGAAAGGGCGCTCGTGCTGCTTTTGGCCAGCCTCATTCTAACCAGCAGCGCTTTGCCGGCAGAGGAACAAACCGCGCGTGTGCGCGCCTTCACCCGCCAGATTGAATTCGATTATGTGAGCTGGACACTGGACGCGCTGGGGGTGAAACTGGAGCAAGCCGGCCTACGCACGAACCTGTACAGCTCGTCCGAGCTGGTCAGCCAGACAGTGCTGGATTATCTGGAGCTGGTGCGGCGCATCCAGGATGGCGAAAACCGGCTCACCACCATCTACAGCGATCCGGATGTTCAGGATCCCGAAGCCCAATCCGCCAGTCTGCGTGCTGAGCTGCAAGACATGTATGATTTGAGAGTTTCGCTGGGCCCGCTCGCCGAGACGATCCTGCAAATGCAGCTCAGCCGAACTTTGAATACCCTGAATTTTACCCTGGGCGGGCAGCCGGTGCCGCCCATCTTGTATCACAGCACACCGCTCCCAATGGCTTTGATCATCTCGCCGCGCGACGCTATCCGCCAGGACGAAAACATTTCCCTGCTGCCAGAAATGACCGTCGACCAGCAAATCGAGCTGGAGAAAAATGTAGACCAGACCCTGGATGTATCTTCCCTGGTGGTCGGCATCGGCGGCGTGGGCACTTATCCGACCATGGTAATGCAAACCAGCGACATCAACTGGTTGGCTGAGGTGGTAGCGCACGAATGGATTCACAACTACCTCACGCTGCGCCCACTGGGGTTGAGCTATTTGAGCAGCCCCGAGCTGCGCACAATGAACGAGACAACCGCTGCCATTGCTGGTAAAGAAATCGGGCGGGCGCTGGTAGCCGAATTTTATCCGCAGCTGCTTCCCCCGCCGCCTGCTGAACCCAGGCTCGAACCGGCGCCAGGCAGCCAGCCGCCAGCCTTCGATTTCCGTGCAGAAATGCACACCACCCGGCTGGAGGTCGATCGCCTGCTGGCGGAAGGCAAGATTGAAGACGCCGAAAACTACATGGAAGTGCGGCGCGAATTTCTCTGGGAAAACGGCTACCGCATCCGTAAGCTCAACCAGGCTTACTTTGCCTTCTACGGCGCCTATGCCGACCAGCCGGGCGGCGCGGCGGGAGAAGACCCGGTCGGCGCGGCGGTGCGCGAGCTGCGCAAGAACAACCCCTCCCTGGCGGCATTCGTCAACCAGATGTCCTGGATGATCTCCTACCAACAGTTGCAGAAAGCGCTGCCAGAGCAGGCTGTGGGGGTGATCACTGGTAAAATGGAGCCAATATTCTGCAGTATGGAGATGTCATTTTGAAACGCTATCTACTAGTGCTGCTGGTGCTGGTTGTGACCGCCTGCAGCAGCAGGCAAACCCAGACACCGGAAGCTCAACCAACAAGTCCTCCTGCCGCCACGGCTGCCAACACAGAGAGAATCGCCGGGTGCACGGCAGAAAGCCCACGCCCCACGCCCGGCCCAACAGAGCAGTCCGTCTTTCCATTTGCCGGCCCCTCCGATTGGGTGCAAGGGCCTGAAACCGCGGCCATCACCGTCTTCGAATACAGCGACTTCCAGTGACCGGGCTGTGGATCCCTTGCGCCCGTGATGGCGCAAATCCTGGAACAGTATCCTGAAGACGTCCGCCTGGTTTATCGCCACTTTCCCCTTGCCAGCATCCACGATAAAGCCCTGTTAGCCACGCAGGCCGCTGAGGCCGCCGGTAAACAGGACAAGTTCTGGGAGCTGCACGACCTGCTGTTCGCACGCCAGGCAGAATGGAAAGACCAGACGGTGGCAGAATTCGAAACCTGGCTGATGGCGCGCGCCGCAGAGCTGGGGCTGAATGAAACGCAGTTTCTGGCTGATATGAACAGCGAAGAGTTGGCAGCCCTCGCCAACCAGACCTGGGAGCGCGGGCAGGAAATCGGCATGCCGGGCACGCCATTTTTGCTGATCGATTATCAAATCTGGCCCGACAACCTGCCCATGACCGCCGGGAATATCGCCGCAGTGATCGACCTGAAGCTGCTGGAGCGCCGCCAGTTTACCGAGTGCCCGCCGGTGAACATTGACGCCTCGAAACAATACGTTGCCACGCTTAAGACCGAAAAAGGCGATATCCGCATTGCGCTTTTCGCCGACAAAGCGCCGATCACCGTCAACAGCTTCGTTTTCCTGGCGCGCAGCGGCTGGTTCGACAACACGACTTTTCACCGTGTGCTGCCAGGACAGGTGGCGCAGACCGGCGACCCCAGCGGCACCGGATTCGGAGGGCCGGGTTACACATTCATCAACGAGAACGCCGGTATGAAATTCGACCGCCAGGGGCTGGTTGCCATGGCCAATTCCGGCCCCGATACCAACGGCAGCCAGTTCTTCTTTACCCTTGGAGCAGCCCCGCAGTGGGATGGCGGCTATACAATCTTCGGAGAGGTGATCTCCGGTATGGAAATCATCCAGGGACTTAGCCCGCGCGATCCCTCGCGCGGCCTGGACCTGCCGCCCGGCGACAAAGTCTTGAGCGTAGCCATCGAAGAACGGTAAGGGCGTGAAAGCCGTTCACTGGTACAGTGCAGTCCAGTTTGGACTTTCATCCCTGGCAGTAGTTGTTCTACAAGGCCTGGCTCTTGTACTATCTCTGGCGGGCATGCGCGGCATCTTCAACGCTTCCGGCTCAGAACAGGCGGTAGCATCGCTGATGCTGGCCTCCGGCCTGGGGCTGGTTGGACTGCTGGTGCTGCCTTCCGCCGGTTTTGCCCTGGCTCGCCTGCTGGGAAAGCCCGCCTGGGGGTGGCCAGCGGCGCTCACCCGCCCGCGCTGGGCGTTGGTGATCCTGGCTTTGCCGCTGGTAATGCTGCTCGGTCATTGGATCTCGCGCCAGGATCTGCCGCTGCAGCTTCTCCTGCCGGTGCTCCACCCCCTGGCAGTGGGTATCCCATTGGTCTGGATCTGCGCGGTTGCCCTGCGCGGGCTGCCCTTGGGTTCGCCGCAGCGCGCCTGGGGCGTGCTCGCCAGCGGTGCGGTGGTCGGACCGCTGTTGGTCTTCCTGTTGGAGGTGGCAGCCCTGGTCATGGGAGTGATCATCTGGTCATTTGCCCTCGCTTCCCAACCGCAAGCTGCACAAGATATCATCTCTTTGAGCCGCCGTTTGAGCGCCGCGCCGATGGACCCTCAAGCTATACAGGAGATCTTGCTGCCTTATCTCAGCCAGCCTATCGTAATCTTTTCCATCACCACCTTTGTCTCTGTGATCATACCGCTGCTCGAGGAGCTGGTTAAACCGGTGGGTGTGTGGCTGCTGGCAGGCCGGAAAATGAGCCCAGCTATGGGCTTTACCGCAGGCGCGCTCAGCGGCGCCGGATTTGCATTGGTAGAAAGCCTGGGATTCACCAGCTCGGCAAACGAATGGGCCACCCTGGTTTTCATGCGCATCGGCACCGGCTTCATCCACATCGCCGCCTCAGCGCTGGTAGGTTGGGGCCTGGCCTCAGCCTGGAGCGAGAGGCGCTACCTGCACCTGGCTCTGGCTTACCTGAGCGCAGTCGTCTTGCACGGGTCATGGAATGGTCTTAGCATACTCTCTGCCGCCGCCTCTCTGGCAGGGCAATCCACTTCTCTGAATATCCACAGCCCGCTGATAACAGCCGGGAAGTATGCCTGGGTCGGGATGGCGGCGCTTGCCGTCGCCGGATTTGCTGTGCTGTTATGGGCCAATCAAAGGCTGCGCAGCACATCACCAGACAGAGGTGTAGACTCCCCGCCGGAAGCGGTGTAGTATAATGCCGCAATGCCTGCGAGCCAGCAGATGCTGGCAGCGGGCAAATCTACTCGAGGTAAATCTTTATGCTTGATCTGATCGCCAGTTTCATCGACCTGTTCCTGCACCTGGATAAGCATTTAAATACCGTCATCCAGACCTATGGCACCTGGACCTACTTACTGCTGTTTGTGATCATCTTTATGGAAACCGGCCTGGTGGTGACGCCTTTCCTGCCCGGCGACTCGCTCTTATTTGCCGCCGGGACGTTCGCCGGGATGGGCTCGCTCAATCCGCTGCTGCTGTTCATCTTGCTCAGCGCTGCGGCGATTATCGGCGACACGGTCAATTATTGGATCGGTCATTACGTCGGCCCGCGTGCCTTCAGTGGTGAAATCCGCTTCCTTAAAAAGGAATACATGGATCGCACCCACGAATTCTACGAGCGCCACGGCGGTAAGACCATCATCCTGGCGCGCTTCGTACCCATCGTACGTACCTTTGCACCCTTCGTTGCCGGTATTGGCGCCATGTCTTACGGTCATTTCCTGGCCTATAACGTCATCGGCGGCATTCTTTGGGTGGCAATCTTCACCTTCGGCGGCTACTTCTTCGGAAATCTAAAGTTCGTACAGGATAACTTCTCCCTGGTGGTGCTGGCGATTATCTTTATCTCCGTGCTGCCGGCGGTTTATGAATTCCTGCGCGAGCGCGCCCGCCTCTCCCGCCAGGCCCAGGCCTGAGAGCTTAATACCTTTGAAGGCACAGGGCTGCCTGCCTGTGCCTTCTTTTTTTAGCGACAAATGTAACCCGGGTCAGTCACAATTGTCACTTGCCATAGAGAACGGATTCTTGTAAGGTATAAGAGCGTTCAAACCGGTCGTTACCCGTCAGATTTTCGGAAAGGTGCGCTTATGGCAGAGAACAAATCCTGGCTCGATTGGCTGGTGAAACCTTCTACACGCAGTTTCAACCGGGAAGGCAGGCGTACACCGGGCTACGCGTTCACCGATTGGCTGCATGCTTATATTTACGGTCGCTGGATTTACCTGTATATCGGCTTCGGTGTGGGCGAGCACCCGCTGGCAAAACTCATCGCCCGGCTGAATGCGGTTTACCGCAAGCTGCGCCCGCAGTCGTCCGAGCCGCATCCCAGGCGCCGGCCTCCCTACCAGCTCGACCCGGCAACCCCTACTCTAACCACTGCCGATGGCTATCACGGAAAGGTAGTCACCCTGGAAGCCGCCACGCAGCTTGTGACGGTTAACGAGCCTATCCAGCTGCCGGATTTGGAACAGGTCATCCCCTATGTGCGCGCCCGTGATATCGTGCTGCAGAACCCCGACCACATCGTGGCGCTGGAATGCCCCTGCCGCTCGGCGCGCCAGAACCCCTGCCTGCCGCTGGATGTGTGCCTGGTGGTGGGCGAGCCTTTCGCCAGCTTCGTCTCCGAACACCAACCCCACAAGACTCGCTGGATCACTTCCCAAGAGGCGGTTGGTATCCTCAAGGCCGAAGAAGAACGCGGCCACGTGCACCATGCCTTCTTTAAAGATGCCATGCTGGGGCGCTTCTACGCCATCTGCAACTGCTGCTCGTGCTGCTGCGGCGCCATGCACGCCCACCAGCACGGCACGCCAATGCTGGCATCCTCCGGCTATGTCAGCCAGGTAGATGTAAGCCTGTGCATCGGCTGCGAGGACTGCGCCGGCGCCTGCCAGTTCGGCGCCATCACTGTTGTGGACTATGTATCCCGGGTGGACGAGCAGTTATGCATGGGCTGCGGAGCCTGCGTCTCGCACTGTGCGCAGGGTGCCTTGAGCCTGCGGCGCGCGCCAGAAAAGGGCGAGCCGCTGGAGATCTTTCGCCTGTTGGACCAGGCCGCGCGGTGAGCCGCGAGCAAGTACAATAGGCATAGACCGATTTCACCCCCCGAATAATCTCACCCCCTAGGAGTATTCTCATGGCCCTGGACCTTGCCTCGATCCGCGCCCAATTTCCCGCTCTGCAGCAACCAGCAGTCTTCCTGGACAATCCCGCCGGCACGCAGGTGGCGCAGCAGGTTTTAGACAGAATTCGCGGCTACCTGGTGGAAAGCAATGCCAATCACGAAGGCGCTTTCGCCACCAGCCGCCGCTCCGATGCGCTCATCGAGCAGACCCGCCAGGCTGCCGCCGATTTCCTGGGCGCCGGGCGGACAGATGAGATCGTCTTCGGGCCGAATATGACCTCCCTGACCTTCAACATCAGCCGCTCGCTGGCGCGCACCTGGAATCCCGGCGATACCATCGTGGTCACCCGCCTGGATCACGACGCCAACGCCACCCCCTGGGTGATGGCTGCCCAGGATCGCGGCTGCAGTGTGGAATGGGTGGATTTTCATCCCGAGGACGGCACGCTCAACCTGCAAGATTTGCAGCGAGCCCTGGAAAAGAAACCTCGCCTGGTGGCGGTGGGCTACGCTTCCAACGCCCTGGGTACGATCAACCCGGTGGGGCGCATCGTGCAGCTCGCCCACCAGGCCGGCGCGCGGGTGTATATCGACGCTGTGCAGTATGCCCCACACGGCCCCATCGATGTGCAGGATCTGGAGTGCGATTTCCTGGTGTGTTCGGCTTATAAATACTTCGGCCCGCACGTGGGCGTGCTGTATGGCAAGCACGATCTGCTGGACGAGCTCACCGCCTACAAGGTGCGCCCTGCTCCTTCCGAGCCGCCCGGCAAATTCGAGACCGGAACGGGGAATTTCGAGGGCTACGCCGGTGTGTTGGGCGCGCTCGAATACCTGGAATGGGTGGGAGAGACTTTCGGCGGCGCATACGCCGAGAAGTATCGTGACAGATACCAGGGCCGCGCCCTGAAGCTAAAGCAGGCGATGAGCGCCATCCGGTCTTATGAATTCGAGCTGTCTCGCTCCCTGCTGGATGTGCTCGAAGAGACGCCAGGTGTAACTGTTCATGGTTTGACCGACCCGCGCCGGTTGGAGGAGCGCGTGCCTACTGTGAGCTTCACACTCAAAGGCATGCGTCCGCGCCAGGTGGCGGAAGAACTGGATAAAGAGAACATCTACGTGTGGGATGGGAACTACTACGCCCTGGCGGTCACCGAGCGCCTGGGACTAGAAGAGAGCGGCGGCATGGTGCGGGTTGGGCCGGTGCATTACAACACCGTAGAAGAAATAAACCTGCTGGGCCAGGTACTTGGAAAGTTAACAGCCGCCATTATTCCATGATCGGAGGAAATCTCCACAGCCTCTTTAGCATGGGTGATGATTTGGCGTAAAGCCAGATCTGGGTTACGCTTGCTCATATACAATCACTGCTTCTGATAAAGCAGATTAGAGAAGCACACCAGAATGTTTCGGCAGATTTAATTCGGGGGTGTTTTAAAGATCGTTCGCCGGCTCTATGCCTGCCATCGAAAACCACTCGACAGCCGCTTTGCCGTATACCGGTTGGATGATCCTGATATGCTTTGGGAAAGACTTGCTCAGTTTGAAGCCGGTTTCCTCGAGCGCGTCTCGGATCAGCTCCAGTTCAGTCTCATTTTGCGCGACCAGGCGTACTTCCCACCCTTTCCGATACTTATCGCCCAATTCCTGCTTGCGCTGCTCATTCAACACGCGCACATACCCGTTGCGTTTGAAAAACCATCTCAGCAGCGGCTCCGGCGCTGCCTCGGGAGGCGACTCTAAAACCTTTTTCTTTGTTCTCCGCGGCATATTCTCGTAAGTCCTCCTACAAAATTAGTATACCACCCACCCTGGATGTCTATGCGGCACAATAATCTGGATGGGAAGCGGGTATCACACCAATTTGCCATTGCCGTATCCACCATCATGCTCTAAAATAACGGACAATACTTTGGTTAATTTTACCTGTTTACAAGTAGGCGGGCATTTTCGCGATGAAACTCCTGGAACGCGATGCTCAACTGGCTGCGTTAAATAACGCCCTTCTCGAAGCTCTCGCTGGCGCTGGACGCATTGCGCTGGTCAGCGGTGAAGCCGGCATCGGCAAAACATCCCTGGTCGAGGCTTTCACGAACCACCAGTCAAACTCTGTGCGCGTGCTGTGGGGTGTGTGCGATTCGCTTTTTACCCCGCGCCCGCTTGGTCCCTTGCACGATATGGCTGCGCAGTTCCAGGGAGGCGTTCCCGATCTGCTGGCTGCAGACTCCAACCACACGCAGCTCTTTGCCGCGCTGCTGCTTGAATTACAGCGCCAGCCCAGCATCCTGGTGTTCGAGGACGTGCACTGGGCTGACGAAGCCAGCCTGGACCTGCTGCGCTATCTGGCGCGGCGCATACACAATCTGCCGGTAATGCTGGTGCTGACCTACCGCGATGATGAGCTGGCTGCACAGCACCCGCTGCGCACCTTGCTCGGTGACATGAGCTCATCTTCTTCCGCACGCCGCATCCAGCTCTCCCCGCTCTCCCGGCAGGCTGTCAGTACGCTGCTCGGAGATCGCAGGACCGATGCAAACGCCCTGCACCGCCAGACAGGCGGCAACCCATTCTTTGTTACGGAAGTGCTTGCCAGCGAAGATAGCGGCATTCCAGCCACCATCCGCGATGCTGTCCTGGCTCGCACCGCGCGCCTTTCGCTCTCGGGCAGAGCGGTTCTGGAGGCTGCTGCCGTAATCGGCATGCGCATCGAACCCTGGCTGTTGGATGCCGTAACCGGCGCTGAAGCGGACGCCGTCGATGAAAGTATCGCCGCAGGCATACTGCGGGCGCAAGGCGACATGTTGACCTTTCGCCACGAGCTCTCCTTGCACACCATCCTGGAAAACATTCCCCCACACCGCAAGCTCGTTCTGCACCGGCTTGTGCTAGAGGCGCTCAAGCAGCCGCCTTCCGCACACAAAGATCTGGCGCGGCTGGCCCACCACGCCGGGGCAGCCAACGATCGCGAGGCCGTCTCGGAATATGCACCTGCAGCAGCCCAACACGCTGCCGCTGCCGGCGCGCACCGCGAAGCCGCTGCCTTGTATACCCTGGCCCTGCGCTTTGACACGCACCTGCAAGCCGAGCAGCTTGCCACAATCCTGGGAGCATATGCGCGCGAGTGCAACCTGACCGAGCAGTATGCCGAAGCGATTGCCGCGCTGCGCCGTGCGGCTGAAATCTGGGCGCGGCTCCAAATGCCGCAAAAACAAGGCGAGGCGCTCGCGGCTATGGCGATCATGCTGCGAACATCGGGTAAGAACGCTGAGGCCGAACGAATAAACCGCTCGGTGATCAGCATGCTGGAAGAACTACCTCCCTGCCGGGAGCTGGCGCTGGCATACCGCGTCCAGGCAACCCTGACCCTTTCGCAGCGCGAGATTGCTGAGGCCATCCAATGGGGCGAAAGAGCCATCGAGCTGGCAAAGCAGTTCGGTGATCGCAATGTGTTGTCAATGGCCTACACCATGCTGGGCTCGGCCTGGTTGTTCATCGATTTCGAACGCGGGCAAGTGATTCTGGAAAAACACCTCGAATCAGCGCTGGCAGCCGGAAATGAAACCCCCATCTCCAACCTGTATGCCTATATCGGCTCGTGCGCTGCCGAGCTGTACCAGCTTCGCTACGCTCAACGTAAGCTGGTCGAAGGTATTGCCTTCACAACCGAGCGCGATCTGGATATCTTTACCCACCTGATTCAGGCCTGGCAGGCGCTGGCACTGGTGCACCTCGGTCAATGGGATGAGGCCGGTCAAATTACTGGCTTCCTTTCTAAAAAACTTTCTCCGATCGTGGTCAGCCGCATCCCAGCCTTGGCAGCCATCGGGCTGTTGCAGGTGCGCTCAGGCAGGGGACAGCCGGATGCTGCCCTGGATGAGGCCCTGCGCCTTGCCGAAGGCACCGGCACGCTGCAGCACCTGGGGCTTGCCCGCATCGTCCGGGCAGAAGCAGCCTGGCTGCAGGGCGATTACCAGCGCACACGGGCGGAAGCTCGCGCCGCCTACGACCTGGCCCTGAGCAAAAAGCATGCCTGGCTGGCAGGCGAGCTGGCCTTCTGGCGCTGGCGAGGTGGTGATCAGGTACCCATCCTGGACTGGATGGCTCTGCCGTTTGCCTTGCAAATCAAAGGTGACTGGCAGGGCGCAGCCGCCGAATGGGAGCGTATCGGCTGCCCGTATGAGCAGGCGCGCGCCCTGGCAGATGGAGATGCGCAGGCGAAAGTCTCTGCGCTCGAGATCTTCGAGCGGCTCGGCGCCCTTCCTGCTGCCGCCCAACTGCGGGAAACGCTGCGAGCCTCCGGCGCGGCGAAGCTGCCCCGCCAGCCGAGGCCTTCCACCCGCCAGAATCCCTTTGGCCTCACCGCTCGACAGGTGGATATCCTGGCTTTGCTGGTCGAAGGACTTAGCAATGCCGAGATCGCTGCCCGGCTGCATATCTCCCCCAAAACTACCGACCACCACGTATCCGCAATTCTGCGCCGCCTGGAAGTTCACTCGCGCGAGTCTGCCGCTGATCTCGCCCGCCAGCACCCTGCTTTCAATCAAAAATAGGGAATCCCACAAGCAAATATAGGGGGTGCTCTCCCGATGCGTATTAATCGGATTTTTTGTATCATGTATATCGGATACAAAAAATCACTTCGGGAGCGCCTGCATGCCTCGCTATCTGGTTGAGCGTACTTTCACTGAGCACAACACCCTGCCCGGTCCTGAACAGGACGAGCGGGCTCGCAAAGCATTCTTCAAAAACAATGCCCAAGACGGCGTCATCTGGGTTCACTCCTACCTCGCCCCAGACGGTAAAAAATCCTTCTGCATCTACGAAGCGCCGAACCCTGAAGCCATCCGCCGGGCAGCGCTGCGCAACAGGCTGCCGGTCGATCGCATATCTGAAGTCAGTATTCTCGATCCATATCTCCTGGGAAAACCATGATCCCATCTTATCGAAGTCCATCCGCGCAATCATTGGCAAACCTGGAGCGAATGACATCCGCTCACACGGGTTTAAAGCGGGCTGGAAGAGGTGAAGCTAAAATGAAACTCCTGCAGTTATCTCTACTCATTGTGGCTGTAGTATCGGTAGCAGTCGCAGACGTGTTCTTGAAGCGCGCTACCCTCAACACTACTTTTCTCAAAGCCTTGACCAGTCCCTGGATGGCAGGCGCTGTGCTGCTGTACCTGTTCCAGATTTTCTTTTTCACGTATGTGTTTGTTTCCGGCGGGGAATTGAGCCTGGTCGGCAGTCTCCAAACGGTGCTGTATGCCGTCATCATACTAGGCGCCAGCGTCCTTTTGTTCAACGAGAAGCTTACTATCCTCCAGGCTGCCGGGTTCATCCTGGCAATCGGGGGAGTCATCCTCATCAATATCGAATAGGAATCAGCCAATGAAGGGTATTTTCAGCCACCAACCTAAGATCTCCACGTCCAACTGGAATACACGCCTCTTATCGCTGGCAGTGATCACCTCGCTGCTGGTCAGCCTTGTGCCGGTATCGATAATACCGGCACAAGGCAGCGCCACCCGCGCAGCAGCGGCGGAAGGCCCGGCATCCCCGAGCACCAGTTCTGGGGCTCCGGACATGCTGCTCCAGCCGCTGTCCATTTCCCGGTCGCAAAGTAACTACACGGCTGGTGTGGTCGAAGTGGCATTTACCCTGACCAACAACCTGCCGGTGACGCGCCTGCCAGACATCCCTGCGGGCGCCACCAGCGAAGAAACCGCCGCGCTGCTAGCTGGTTTCGATCCTGCAGCCGACGCCAACACACTTGCCAGCGCAGCGATCAGCGACGCACTCGCTCCTGGCGTTACCCTGCTTTCGGCCTCTCAGGGCTACCAGTACTCCGCCGGTGTGATCACCTGGCAAATGGCCGGTCTACCGCCGCTGGCAAGCATTACAGTCAGCATGACCCTGCAGACCCCCGCCGCCGGAGCCGATTTCGTCGAGCTGGATAACGGGGCGCAGGCCAACGCTTTGCGCTGGGGCAGCCCGGTCAGCGCCTCCGCTCGCCCGGCAGCCATTATTCCTGCCGGGATCGACGGATCACTGGTAAGCGCCACGCCGGATGCGGACATCTACGACCCTGAGCTGTCCTGGTATACCGCTGGATTCGGGCAAGATCCGCTGCAAGCCTTCACAGCCGTTCAGTCTTTTCGCACAGATCTATACAATGGCGCGCTGCGTGGTACGCGCGGCACGTTGTGGGGGGCGGCGGGCAACTCGCTGGACAAGGCATCTGCCTTGATTGCCATGCTGCGCTTGTCCGGTATTCCTGCCCGCTACCGGCACGGCACGCTGACGGCAATCCAGGCGCAGGCATTGATCACCAGCCTCTTCCCTGCTGCAGGCGGTCTGGCAGGCTATCTGCCGGCTGGAACAGAGCTAGCCGACCCGGCAAATGATGCCGCGCTGATCGCTCTGGCGGCTGACCACTGGTGGGTAGAGGCCTACCTGCCCGGCACGGGCTGGACCGACCTGGACCCTACCTATCCGAATGCCGCTGTGGGCCAATCTTTTGCCACCCCCTCAGGCGATGGCAGCGATCGCAGCGCAGTTGTACCGGCAGACCAGCACCAC
The DNA here is from genome assembly GCA_041736465.1 of Anaerolineales bacterium. GTDB lineage: Bacteria > Chloroflexota > Anaerolineae > Anaerolineales > UBA4823 > JAJUJL01. Next base: position 46,763 of record JBGSTO010000260.1, read on the forward strand.
ACCTTGCAAGTGCGCTTGAAAGTTGAGCAGTACAGCACATTTCCACAAGGCGGGTCAAACCTGTCCAGTTTTTACGCCCTGGATCAGACTTTCGACGTTTCCGCCCTGGCAGGTAAGCGCCTGACACTGGGGCACCTGGTCTCCGAAGCACTGGCAGGCGGTGTATTCTCCAGCATCACCCGCACCTATACCCCCTACCTGGCGATAGAGGACAACAACCAGGGCTACCAGGGCGACAGCTTTCAGGATTATTTGTCCAATTTCCCGCTCAGCTCATCTTTCACCACCGCCGAGTGGCTGGAATACGAGCTGCGCTCCCCAGATGGAATAGCAGAAAACTTCAGCCGGGAGGTGAAAGACCTGATCGGCCCGGCAGCCCGCCGCCTGGGTGGAGGCCTGTCGCTGGCCCTGGGTACCAGCTCGCAGCCCTTCTTCCTGCCGGAAGACGCGTACGTCAACTGGGTGCTGCCCAACACGATCAGCCGCTGGGCGCTGCGCCGCCAATCCGCGGGCGTGCTGGAGAATATCGTCGCTCTGGGCAGCAGCAGTCAGAACCTGCTGCAAATCGCCGCCGGGTTGGATCCAAACACTTTGTTGAGTGGAGACGATTTACAGGCATACAAGGATGCCCGTTCGCAAGCTGCCTTCATTTCCGAGTACCTGCTCACGCGCATTGGGCTGGATTTCGCCTGGCAGGCGGACAGCTCCCAGGCGCAGATCGAATCCGGGCTGCGCACGCGCCTGTACTACGCTTCGCCGCGCGTATTCACCATCGCCTCGGTAGGCGATCCCACGGACGTGGTTACCACCACGGTAGACCTGCGCCACACCACCGCCCAGGCGCTGGTCTATCCAGGACAGGCTCAATCCGCTGGCGCAGCAGCGCAGTGGGTCAAGGGCCTGAACGAGTCGATTCTGGAGGGCCAGGCGCTCGAAAACGCCACTGGAATTCCACCGCTGACCACAGCGCGTGTATTCGAAGAGATGAGCCTGCAGGGCATCGACCCGCTCTTGATCTCACCCGGCGAGTACGGCACGCTGGACGCATATGATTTCTCTCCCAGCACTCAGGCGCATGTGCTCACTGCCCTGGAAGCAGGGAAAATGGTGCTGATCCCTTCTCGAGCGGTGCAGGTGGACGGAGAGCCGGTCTTCGCCTGGTGGGAGATCGATCCGCTCACCGGCGAAACGGTCAGCGTGGGTGAAAACGGCCTGCGCCCCGCTGCGCTGGAATACCGGCTGCTCAAAATTATTGTGGAAGCCTTCATCGAAAGCTATGCAGCCGGCAGCAACCCGGCATCCGGAAACAGCACCGTGGCTTTAGCCGAATCGGCGCTGGCGATTGGTCTCAAGCTGCGCAGCTACTTCTTCGCCGTCGCCGATGGCTTGAGCCAGGGAGCGCAGGCGTCCTTCCAGGCAGGCGCTGCTCTGCTGCCCGATCCTGCCGCGCCTGCCAGCGGGGAATGGCGCAGCCTGCCGGCTCACCTGTGCCCGTTGGGCGCCTGCGGCGTGGAGCAGTTCTTCCTGCAAGGCCTGAACCCGGGGCTGATTCCGCTGCCGGAGCTGGCGTTTGCTTATACGTCTGCTCCTGGCGAATCAACCGCCATTGCCGCCTTGGCTGCAGCCTCCAACGGCTCAGGCGGCACGCCATCCTTCACCCTGGCGGCAAGCCCGACGGCATCCAGCATCACGCCCGGCAGCAGTGCCAGTTTTCAAGCTCAAATTTCTACCAACTTCAGCGACGACTTCTCCCTGGCAGCCTACGCGCCCTCCGGTTGGACGCTCAGCCTGGATGCCAACGGGCAGGCGGCAGCCCAGCCGCCCGCCGGGACGCTTCCTGGCAGCTACGAGATTCAGCTTGTCGCGCAATCCAGCCTGCATCCAGAGCTGGTCGACACTGCCACCCACACCATCACCCTGCTGGATCAATCCGGCGTGCAGCTCTCCATCACCCCCGAGCCAAACATCAGCGTTGCCATGGGCAGCGCTCGCTTCCTTGCGCCAGCCAACCAGACCAACGACGGCGAGAGCGAGATTCCCGGGGTCGCCTTTAAGATCACTCTGACCAATACCAGCGGCGCAGCGCGCAGCTTCGAGCTGAGCATCAGCGGCCCGCCGGCTTCCTGGGTGGTGCTCAATGGCGCCAATGCCACTAATGCAGTCATCGCGCTGGATTCCGGCGCAACAGCCCATGTCGGGCTGTACCTGCAGCCGCCCCCCGGAACCTTGCCCGCCCCTGGAACCAGCTATCCGGTGAATGTGAGCGCCGCTGCCCAGGGCGCCCCCGCTCTAAACGCCCAAACCAGCGCCGCCTTCAGCATGCCGTCCCAGCCGTTCAACTACATGAGCCTCTCTCCGGCGCAGCTCTACCTGACGCCGCAGGGCAGCACGGTAGTAAGCCTGGAGATTGAGAATGCCGGCAATGCGGGCGGCGACTCCAGCTTGGCGGCCTTTGCGCTGCCTCCTGATGCCACACTGGATGGGCTGCCCGCCAGCCAAACCCTGGCGACCGGCGCCGCAACTTCGATTCCGCTGACTCTTAACGTGGGCGATATCCCCGCCGGAGCCAGCTTCCCATTGATCATCTCGGGTAATGCTCCTGGCAGCACCACGCAGTACGCTCTGGCGCAGGTGCGCCTGGTGGGGCCTTATTCCGGGGCTATCTTCCAGGCAGCCGATCACCTCGCCGCTGCCTGCCAGCTCGGCGAGCCGGGGCTGTCTGCCGCTTTAGAAACCCTGGCAGTTGCCATCGCCAATCTAGAAGCCACCTGCGATGCCGGCGCTTGCGACCTGGGACAGCGTGACCGGGCAGTGGACGCCGCCCGAGAAGCAGCAGCCTACGCCGGTGGACTGTCCAGTCTGGTCACCGCGGGCGCGACACTGCTGCAAGCCGCGGACGCCATGGCAGCTCACAGCAGCGCGGCTGCGCTGCAAACCGATATGCAGGCCATGCGCGATGCTATCTCCCCCACTCTGCAGGGCCAGGTTTGCGAGTTAAGCGAGCATCTTCCTTCCCTGCGCTGGACGCCGGGCTACAGCGCCGCCCTGCCTGGGCAGACAGTGGACTACACGCTGGCGCTGACCAACCAGGGCAGTGTAACGACCACCTACGCGGTCAGCGCAACCGTGCCAGCAGGCTTGCAGGCATTCAGCGCCACATTGAACCCGGGTGAGACGGACAGCTTTGTGTATCCGGTCAGCTCCCCAGGCGCTGGAATCGTGACCGTCTCCGCACAGGCAGTCGCAACAGGTGCGGATGTGACCTTGCCATCATTGGGCGCAAGCGCGGCCGCGCGCCTGAACGTGGTCGACCGCTTTGTACAGCTTACTTCTGTCCAGCCCGAGCCGTCTTTCGTTGAAGCCGGTGTCAGCAGCACGAACATCTTCATGCAAGCCAACAACCTGGCGAATCTGCCCATCGACGCCACCGCCCGCCTCAACCTGCTCGCTCCTGGAGGAGCAGCAGTGCATACCGCGGATATCCCCGTCACCCTGTTCGGGGGCGGCGAGCAAAGCTATGACCTGGGCGCAGTGAACACCTCCGGCTGGGCGCTGGGTGTGTACACCGCCACCGTTGATCTGCTGTGCAGCGGGGATCTTTGCCCCGCGCCGGATCCCCTGCCGGATGGCAGCGGCTACGGCTACCTGACTGTCGGTCAGGGTTTACTGCTCAGCCATGCAGTGGCTCCACAGGCAGTACCGAGCGGCACCTTTACCGTGACCACACTGATCACCAGTGCGCTGGCCTCACCTGCCATCCTGCCACCGGCGGCTGCTCAAAATGCAGCTGCCTATGCGCCGCTGCTGGCGCCTTTCGTAGAGGAAACCCCGCCGGACGCCATCGAAACCCTGCCCGGTGAGCCGCTGGTTCCGGCTGCACCGCAGGACACATGGGCCGCTGATGTCAGCCCCATTACCCGCACCGAGAGCAGCAGCGCGGCGGTCGTTTATACCGGCTCCTGGAGCAACCGCGCCATTACCCAGGCCAGCGGCGGCAGCACCTTCCGCGGCTCGGCTGCCGGCAGCACTGCCGCACTTACCTTCACCGGCGAATGGATCGGCGTGGGGTTTGTGGGCGGCACATCTGCCGGTAAAGTAGAGCTTTTCCTGGACGGCATCAGCCAGGGTGTGCTCGATCTATACCGCAACGACGGCGCCATGGTGAGCGCTTACTACGGCGGCTTACCCAACGCCAGCCACACCCTGTCGGTCACCGTCCAGCCAGACCGCAACCCGTTTTCTACGGGCACACTGGTCGATCTGGACTTCTTCGATACCTGGGATGGCACCCCAATGCCGGATGGCACCTTCGAACAGGACAGCGTCCGGGTCTTTCGCAGCAACGGCTGGGGCACTACCACCAATGCCGCTGCCAGCGGTGGCAGCTATGCCAGCGCTTTACTGGCGAATGCCTGGTTCCCCTTCACCGGCGACAGCGTCACCTTCCAGGCCTTCGCCCTCGCCAGCGGCGGGACTGTCAAGATCTGGCTGGATGGCGAATACCTGACCAGCTTAAACCTCTACAATAACGTCACCGCCCCGCGCCTGCTCTCCTTCGACGGGCTGGGAGCCGGCGCACATATGCTGCAGGTCAGCACTTACCGGGGCGGCGGCACTATGGACGCTTTCACTGCCCCTGGTGCCGCTCCTTTCTACACACCGCCTGCCATTGGCAGCTACCACCGCTACGAAGAAGACGACCCGGCGCTTTCGTATAACGGCTTCCCATTTGCTGTGACAAAATCCTCCTGGGATATGCTGGCAGGCTCAGGCTTGCCCGAAGCCAGCGCTTCGTCAGTGGCAGCCTCGAACCAGGCGGGCGACACCATCAGCCTGACTTTCGATGGTCGTTGGGTCGGCGTGGGATTCCACAAGTACCAGTATGGCGGGCAGGCTGAGATCTTCCTGGACGGTGTTAGCCAGGGCATCGTCGGCCTGTACAGCCCGCAAAACGATATCTTGAACCTGCAGTTTGGTGACCTGGTCACCGGCACGCACACCCTGACGATAGCCGTATTGGGTCAGATCGACCCACCCGGCACGCAGGCCAACGTGCGCCTGGATTACTTCGAAGCGTGGGATGGGCAGCCGCTGCCGGACGACCTGGCGAACGCCAATCCGGTGGCGCCCGACGAACGGGTCAGCCTGGGCGGTCTGCTCTCACTGGTAAATAATCCCAACGCATTCCAGGGAGATTTTGTCTCAGTCGCCAACAATCTATACAATACCAATGTCTGGTATGCCTTCACCGGCGACAGCTTCGTCTTTTACCCCTTCAGCCGCCAGCTCGCGCCTGCGTCGGTGGATCTTTATGTGGATGGGCTGCTGGTCGATACGGTCGACTTCGTCTATCCCTTCACTCAGCAGCCGCTATCTTTCCACTATGCCGGTTTTGGACCTGGCATCCACATCGTGCGAGTAAGCAAGGTGAACAACCTGCAGGTGGATGCCTTCCAGTCAAATCCGCCAACCACCAATACCATCCGCCCATTGGCTGAATGGTGGGACAACACTCTGGCAGGCGCTTCGATCTGGGGTGGGCTGCACGTGCCGGTTGCGGTGGGTGATGTGAACAACGATGGGATCGTAGAAATCGCGGTAGCCTCCAGCGATATGAGCAACAACGGCACACTGGCGCTGTACCGCGGCGACGGCGGCGATACCGGCGACGGCGACCCAATCCTGTGGAGCCATCCTTACAACATCTTCAACGGTTTCGAGGATGTGGGCGCGCCTGCCTTAGCCGAGCTGGATGGGCAGCCGGGTGCGGAGATCATCCATCCCTCGGCTGCGGGATTGTACGTGTTCCACCACGATGGCAGCATCTACTGGTTCACAGACACCCTGCAGTCACACGCCTTCTTTGCCACCCCGGCGGTGGGCAACCTGGATCTGGACCCCGAGCCGGAAATCGTGGTCAATATGAATGCCAATCTGGTGGTTTTCGATGCAGACGGCTCGCTTGCCTGGCGCTTAGCCATGCCATCCGCCGTGGGCATGCCGGTGCTGGCAGACCTGACCGGCGATGGGCTGCTGGACATCCTGGTCAACGAGTCGGGTACGGCAAACCTGCACCTGTACGAATTCAACTTCGGCAGCCCCACTCTGGCCTGGACAGCTTCCATTTCGACTACCCTGGGCATCTATGGCTCTCCGGCGGTTGCCGACATCGATGGGCTGCAGCCGGGCGGCGACCCTGGGCCTGAGATCGCCATCACCAGCAGTGGCTGGCTGCACGTGCTGGATGCAGACGGCAGCCCGCTGCATGCTACCGCGCTGGATGCCGGCTCGGCGGGCGGCGTCTCGATCGCCGACCTGGATGGGGATGGGGAAGTGGAACTGGCGACCACCATGTACTGGAGCGGCGGCGGCAAGATCTACGCCGCCAACGCGGATGGTACGCTGCTGTGGAGCGCGCCTGCTCTGGACAACTCGCCGCTGTCCGTCTCGGTGATGGACCTGGAAGGCGACGGCGTCTATGAGGTAGCCTGGAATGGGGCTGTCGGTGGCTTTACTATCTTCAACGGCGCCGATGGAACCGTGCTGTTCAACGAACCTCACTCCGAGGTGATCTCGCAGACCGGCTCGGATTATCCGGTGATCGCCGACGTGGACCTGGACGGCTACGCCGAGATCGTGGTGACTTCACAGCGAGGCCTGCGCGTCTTTGGCTACGACGGCGCCTGGGGGCCATCTCGCCCGATCTGGAACCAGCACACCTACCACATCACCAATATCAACGACAACCTGAGCGTGCCTTTCCACGAAGCCGACAGCTGGCAGGTGCACAACACTTACCGCACCCAGACCCCGCTGCGCTACCCGATGCCCGTCTACAGCGTGGCGCTCACGCACACCGTCGGCGTGGATCAGTTGACGGTGCTGAACGGCACTTTCTCCTCACCCCCGGACAGTGCTGCTCATCCGGATTACACCTGGTCTTACCAGCAGGAAGGCATCCAGCCGCTGGTCGCCACCAGCTTCCAGAGCCGGCTGGACGGGCTGCAGCCCGGCGAGAGCCGCATGGTGGCACAAGGCACCCTGGTAGACTACACTTTACCCAGCGGCTCCAACCAGATCCTGCTGCCGCCGCTGTACGTCAGTGTACGTCCGCTGGTGTCGATTGTCCCATCGTTGCAGGTGATTTCCAGCGGCGAAGTGGGCGTGTACGAGCTGACCATCGCCAATCCCCTGGCAGCGCAGGCCACCTACAACCTGGAGCTGACCGGCTTGCCAGACGGGTGGGCAAACCTGCCGCCCACTCTTAGCGTACCTGCAAGCAGTGCAGCCAGTCTCACTTTTACAGCAACCGTTCCAGCGGAAGCCGGCGCCAGTTTGTGGAGCTTTTCGGTGCAGGCGGATACACCAGGCGGCCCATCCGGACAGGCAGGCGCCGAGCTGCAGGTAGAGGCGCCCGTACTGCAAGCTGTTATCACGCCTACCCTGCAGACCACCCCCAGCGGGCAGTGGGCGGCTTTCGACCTGGCGCTGACCAATCTGGACGCGGTAGAACACACTGTCGCCATCACCGGCGCCGGTCTGGCAGAGCTGGATCTGCCCCCGGCTATGAATCTCGCCGCTGGCAGCAGCCAGATGGTCAGCTTCAATGCTCGCACGCCCGGCGATGGCCCGCATCCCTTCACCCTGGTGGTAGAAAGCCAGGCTACGGGTGAGAAGGCACAAGCCAGCGCCATCCTGGAGGGCACCGGTGCAGCCGTGATCGCCCTGGCCATGGATCCGCCGCAGGCATCAACCGGCCTGGGCAGCCCGGCGTACTTCAACTTGAGCCTGAATAACCTGGGAACACAACCGGCGGCGCTTAGCCTGGATGTCGCTGCTCCCACTGGTTGGGCAGCGGCGCTGAGCCTGTTTGGACAGCCCGCCAGTCAGGTGACCCTATCCCCCAACGGGCTGGACACAACCGTCCTGCAGCTCAGCCTGACCCCGCCAGCCAACGTCACGCCCGGCATATACCCCTTCACTGTGACTGCTTCGGACGCTTCGGGGGTAGTGCAAACTACCGGCGGAGCCGTCCAGGTGCTCTCGCTGGGCGTGCAGATCGCGCTGCTCTCTGGTCCATCTCAGATCGAACCGGGAGGCAGCGGCGCCTGGCAAGTGCAGGTGACCAACACGGGCAGCCAGGCAGACACCTACGACCTGGGCGCCTTCGGCGCACTGAGCGCGCAGGCAGCGCTCTCGGCTGGCGCAGTGACGCTCTCCCCCGGGCAGTCGCAAACCGTACAGCTGCAAACCAGTGTTCCGGTGAGCGCGCAAGCCGGCCCGCTCCTGCTGGGAGTTTTCGCCCAATCGCACGCCAACAGCAGCGTGCAGGCTGAAGACTCAGTCCTGGTGGAGGTTGCCGGCGTCCTGCAAGCAGCAGCTTTCTGGAATCCAAACCCGCTCTTGGCGCCTGTCGCTGCTCCAGCCACAGCCGAGCTGCTTATCGAGAACACCGGCAGCTTGGAGGCCGTCTTCCAGGTGACGCTGGACGTTTCGCCCGGCATCAGCGCTGTGCTGCTGCACGAGTCGATCCCGCTGCCGCCGGGCGGCATGATAGCGCTGCCGGTAGAAGTGCGCGGCGACCAGACCGGCGTTTTCACCATCTCGGCTGAGGTGGCAGGCGGAGCTGCCCCGCTTCAGGCAAACCTCACCGTCTGGGTGGGCAGCCAGCCCAGGCTTATTTTCCTGCCGCTGATGCCCAAGTAGCCGGTTCGAGGGAGTTCGAATGCGCCCAATGCGTGACCAAGGGCATCAATTCTCAGTCGTTAACTTTTCCTGCGGCAGCCCTATCCGCATCCACACTAATGAAAAGGTGGGGTCGCCTGACCCCACCTTTTCGTTATGTCCAAAACGTGTAGCGACCTACCGCCGGATCATCGGCAGATACAAATAGCGGGGGTTTATTTCGTATGCGCCGATTTCATAGTCGCCTCCCTGGGGGCGGGAGGTGTTGCGCAGATCCACCGGCAAACCGCTGCTGCAGGCATCGATGGCAGGCGAGAGAAAGCCAAGCTGGTAGTCCTCGCCTCCCCCTGGCGACACAAACAGCGGGTTCAGAGCCGGTCCGGCGGTGCCGCCCTGATCGATATTGCACACCGCATCGGTCAGCGCACCAAAGGCAGCCGTGCTGTTGCCCCAGATGATGGTGTTGTAAATGTAGCTCAGCACCGCGCCCGGAGAATAGCCGGCGCCGCCGGTGTTGTTCGCCAGGGTAGAATCGCTGATCTTCATGGAGCCACCCACCACGCGAATGCCGGCGCCGAATGCTTCCAGGCTGGTGTTGCTGTACACCAGGGTGGTGGAAATCACTCCGGTAGCGCCGGTCCCTTCCTGGTAGATGGCGCCGCCGCGCTGCGCTGTGTTGCGGTGCAGGAAGGTTTTACTTAGCTTCAGGCCGCTGCTGTTCGAGTAGATTGCGCCGCCATAGCCATTCGAGACCGACACGGTGGCAGTGTTAGCATAAAAGCTGCTGCACTGGCGAGTATTCGGATCGCACGCCGTCGCCAGCGGCGCGGCAGGTTCGCTTCCGGCGGTTCTTTCCACAGGCAAAGCCAAGGCGGCGATTGGGGACGGGTACTGCGCCTCGATGGTCACGGTGGAAGTATAAGCGGCGATTGCGCCGCCATTGCCTCCCTGGGCCTGGTTGTTGCGGAACAGGCAGTTGCTGGCTGTGAATGTACTGCCGCTCAAGTAGATGGCGCCTCCGCTGCCGGAGGTGGCTTTGTTGCCGTTGTTGCTGAAGCCAAACTCAGACCCGTCGCATTCAACCCGCGGGCTGTCGCTGGCATAGATGGCGCCGCCGTTATCGGCAGAATTTACCAGAATCTGCACCGGTTGGTCGAAGTAATCGTCCATCCACAGGCGCGAACCGCCGCCCAGGTAAAAGGCCCCCCCATTTCCGCCGGCGATATTCGAGGTAGCCTGCACTTTACCGTAAACGTCGAAAAAGGCGCCGGTGTTGGAATAAGCCCCTCCGCCGTGCCCCCCGGCGGTATTGGTGTTGAACGCCAGCTGGAAGCCGCTGGTAGCGTGCAATGTTACCGTATCGGTGTTGCCGACAAACAGGGCGCCGCCGTTTCCGTTGGCGTGGTTGACCGCAAGGTAGCTCACGCCTGGCCCTTTAGTAACCCGGAAATCTGCATCCCCGCTACCGACCACTGCCACCGCGCCGCCGTTGCCTCCAGCCCAGTTGGAACGCACATCCCAAAAACCTTCGAAATCGATGCTACCGGAGTCAAGATAGAACGCCCCACCGTGGCTGCTGGCGGTATTGGATTTGATGATGCCATCCCGCACCCGGATTGTGGCCGAGTTGGTGGCAGCTACCGCCCCGCCCACCCCGCCCAGGGCTTTATTGTTGACGAAAGAGGAGCCGTCAAGCACATCAAGCTTGCTGGTACCAAACATACGCGCCCCCGCGCCCAGGTTTTTGGTGGTGTTGCTGATCACCTGTGTGTTGCTCAAAGTCACGGTGGCGTCATAGATATACATACCCGCGCCGCGGCCATCGAACGCGGATGGCAGGGAATGCTGCTGGATGCTGCTGTTGGTCATCGTGATTACGCTGCCCTGGCGCACGTACATACCGCCGCCATATCCCGTGGCGGTGTTCGATAGCGTATTGCTGATAATGGTCGTGCCATCCAGCGAGGCGCGTGTATTATTAAACAAATACATGCCGGCCCCATTCAACCCGGTGGCCCCAATCTGGTTATGCTCGTTTGCGCCCGTGCCGCCGACGGTGGCGTTGGTCAGCGTGAGGACGCCATTGTCACTGTATATACCGCCCCCGGAGTTGGTGGCGATATTGTTTATGATGCGACCGGCGAAATTGACCGTGCTGCTGATCACGTACATCCCAGCTCCCAAGACGGCATCGTTCCCGGCGGCGGAGGTGGAGTCATAGCCCAGGCTGCCGCCGGTCGCAGTGAGTGTTGCGCCGCTGGTCAGGTAAATGCCACCACCGTTACCGCTGGCGGTGTTGTTTAGTACAGAAGTAGCGCTCCCCAGCAAAGACACCTGACCGCCGCTGGCATAGATGCCGCCGCCAGCCGCCGCGCTCTGGCAGCAAGGAGCAGTTTCGCCCACGAACACCGAATTGGACAGTGTAACCGCCCCATTGAGGGCGTAGATGCCCCCACCCAGGCCGCTGGCAGTATTCGCCACCACGTCGCTGTTATCCAACTGCAGCGTGCCGCTGCTGACAGCAATACCGCCGCCGTTGACGGCGCTGTTTGAGTAGATATCGGAGTTGGTATCAAATCCAACCAGTTTGCCATAAACAATCGCACCACCGCCGGTGCCTGTGGATATATTGTTGTATATGTCCGAGTCGTTGGTGTAGGTCAGGACGCTTGTGGGGCCGATATACAGCCCTGTCCCGCTTGCGCCGTTATTGCCGAAAACATCCGTGTTATTAAGCGTTACACGCGAGCCGCCAAGCACGTCCACACCGGCGCCGAAGCTCGTGCCGCCGGTCAGCTTCAAGTTGCGCAGCGTCAGCACCGCCGCGCTGCTCACATCTACGACGCTGCCCCCGACGTTGTTAGCATTCACCTGGGTCGTCGCGCTGGCGGTTACGGTCGTACAGGTGCTGTCATAGCCACCCTCGATGGTGATGGTCTTGGCGCTGACATCGATGGTTTCGGTGTAATATCCGGCTGCGACGCGGATTGTACTGCCGCTGGCAGCCGCGGCAACGGCTGCCTGAATGGTTTCGTAGGCGCATGGCCCGCTGTTGATGCTCACGCGCGGCGCCAGGGGTGCCGCAGGCAGCAGGCTGCCGCCGGCATTCGGATCTCGCTGTGCATCGGCAACGGCCGCCTGCAGCAGTGGATGGTTCGCATCCGGCTGCGCGGCGGTAAATGCCAGCACCGCCTGCGGTCCGGCTTCTCGGGCGCGGTCCAGGGCCAGCTCCAGTTCGGCATCCGCGTGCGGCAGGTAAACAGGTGCTGTCGCGATCTGAGCGTCGCCAGCCTCGTCCTGGTAAACGACCGCCGGCGCGGGCGGCGCAGGCTCTACCTGGTTCGGATCCACCAGGATCCACTCATCGCCTTCGCTGTTCAGGCGGTAGGCAGGCGCCCCGGATATTGGCGATTGATCTTCCTGGGCAGAATATACCGGTGAGGGGTGTGTGCTGGCAGCCAGCAATGTGACCATTGAGATGAGGGCAAACAGGCGGTACAACATGGCAAAATCCTCCCATCACTTTCGTGTTGAGCCGTGCTCGCTAGCATCCCCCTGGTCGCGCCGGCTCAGGAAATATTTGGTTGGTCATTTACTCACGAAAATTCAGCGTCTTTTGTAGTTTACCACCGTTTTTATCCAGATAAACAGGCAAGATGGTGCGCATGTCGAATTCAACCCTGCCTACCGCCTCTTTAACTGGCTTATCCGCCTCCAGGTATTGGCGACCAGGTACAGGTAAATAGCGATGAGTACTGCATAGACCACCTGGATGATCACGATCGGGATAGTCAACATCGCTGCCGTTGACTTTGGTACGATGACTACCAGTATCAGCAGCATGAATGCCTCGAATGCCAGCAATCGCCGGTATTTCTCAGCCTTCGACTCGGCATCCGAGTAGATGACCGGCAGCTCGCCGTTCTGCGCCAGCTTCCGGAAATACTGCCAGCCGGACATTTCACCCACATACTCCCAGCCCGCATCCTGGAACAGCTGCAGATATGCCGGCTTGTCTTTGGAAGGATTGATGTAGTCCAGCCGGTAAACGTAATCCTGCGGTTCACCGCCTGCGAATGTGTATCTGCCCGCCAGCCCCACAGAAAGCAGGTGCTGCCCCTGCTGCGACATTTCCCTCAGCCACACTTCTTCGACTTCATCCTGCCACGGCCAAAACCATCTAAACATTTGCACTGTATTCTTTTCCACAGGCGCCTCCATAAGACAACCCTCACACCCGATTACTGCTGAATTTCGAGATCCCTGCCGCTTTGAGCCATGATTTCCAGGCGTCTGATCTGAGCTGAGAGCACATCTCTACCTTTTTGGGTAAGCAGGTAATATTTGCGGCGATCTTCTTCGCTGACCTTGCGGATCAATCCCAATTTTTCCAAAGTCGAGAAGGCGCCGTACAGCGTGCCTGGACCAATGGATACGGTTCCCCGACTGGTTGTTTCCACTTCTTGCATCACCGCATAGCCGTGCCTGGGCTGAACCAGCGCCAGCATGATGTAATAGGTGGCCTCCGTCAAGGGCAGAAACTTTCTCACATCCAAAGGCTCAATCATTTTCACCTCCGTATACCGGCATCCGCTATACCGCAAATCGGTATAACGTAACTCGCTATATCACACATCGATATAATACAGGAAAATTTTTAGCCTGTCAAGTATTAAAATCAGAAGACGTACCCTTCAGGGGAAAAGCTGGAGTGAGCCGTTAAATAAATCGAAGATAGTTCTGGCTGGCAGCGCTCAGGTCGGAATACGCACCGCGGTACTCGGGCGGCAGGAGCGCCGCAAGTTGGTACATGATCTCATCGGTGATTTGCTGGCGAGTAAGCCGGGTAACAGGCAGGCTGGGGGAATCCACCACAAAAAGCCGGCCTGTCCGAATGTGAAAGTCGGTCCGGCGCAAGCGGCGGATGTTGTGTTGAAAGGCCTCGCTGCCGTAATACACCAGGGGCAGCAGAGGCGCGCCGGAGTGCAGCGCCAGGGTAACAATGCCGGGGTGTCCTTTGCGCAAACGCCCATCCCCGCTGCGGGTGCCCTCCGGCGTTATCACGACAATTTTTCCGGCTTTCAGAGCTTGCAGCCCCGTGCGCAGCGCGGCAGTATCCGCCTCTCCACGGTGTAATGGAATGGCACCCCACAGGTCGAACAGCGGGCCCAGCCAACGGCTGTCCCAGGTTTCAGCTTTGGCAAAGCCGGTGATCGGCCGCGGCTGGAGGTGGCTGTACATGAGCGGCACTTCCAGGAAATTGATGTGGTTGCACACCAGAATTAATGGCCCCTCGAGCGGCACTTGCTTGAACGGCGCAGACTCAATGCGGCACAGCAATTGGGTGATGCCTTTGATGGTATTGGTGACAGTCCAGTGAGTCAGGTTGGTCATACCGGCGCTTCACGGGGAACGATCACTTCCAGGAGCTGCGGCAGAATTTGCAGCTCCAGCCGCTCGCCGCCGGTGCACAGCGTCTCGCCATCGGCGTGGGCCGGCAGCGAACCGTGAACAGCTGTGACCGTGACTTTATCCGTGCGGGCGGTACGGATGGCAGGGTGACCGGCCTGGCTGCCCTGCATAAAACGCGGGATCAAACCGAAAATGCCCAGCTTGCTCACCTGCCCGGCGATGCACAGGTCAAACAGCCCATCGTCCGTCAGCCCGTCCGGCGCCATCATGAACCCCCCGCCCATGCGCCTGCCGTTCATGATCGAAACCATCAGCGCCGGCTGGGTGAAGACCTCGCTGGCATATTCGATCCGCACCGTAGGGGCCTTGAAGTACAGGAAGATAGTCTTTAGAGCTGCCACAATATAGGAAGGAAACCCGTGCAGGCGTTTGAGCTTGAGCGCCTCGAAGCCCACCACCGCATCGAAGCCAATGCCAACCCCATTGCCAAAATAGCGTCCCTCGGGGTAATCGCCGCCCCGTACGAAGCCCACATCCAAGGAGCGGCGCTGCCCATCTGCCAAAACCTGGCAAGCCGCCTGAAAATCGGAAGGGATTCCGACTCCATACGCGAAGTCATTGCCGCGCCCAACGGGAATCACGCCCAGCGCTGCCCGCCCGCTCCCGCTGCGGCGGGCGCGAGCCAGCCCATTGAGCGTTTCGTTCGCGGTTCCGTCGCCGCCAACCGCGATCACGCTATCCCATCCCGCAGCGGAAGCCTGCTCGGCGAGTTCGACGGCGTGGCCTGGGTACTGCGTGCGTTCGATTTCAAAATCAAGGCCCAGGCCGCGAAGCTGCTGCTCCAGGGGCTGGTAGGCTTGTTCGCCGCTGCCGCGGCCGGCTACTGGGTTGAGTAGAATTTTTTGGCGTATCATAGGGTGATTGCAAATCAGTATAGCATAATTGGCAAAATTCTAATACTCCCTACTTGCAGCAGGAAACCGAATATTTTAACTCCGAAACATCTCAATTATGGTAGGATAGAAAAAACCAACCGGCATCGAGGTGAATTTATGGAGGCTGTAAAGCACTTGGTGATGGAAGAGCTTGAAGCGGGGTTAGAAAGTATTCGCCAATCACCCTCAGATGAGGGAACCCTGGAATTGATCGTGCGCAGACCGCAGGTCGACGAGAGAGAAATACTGACCGAGGGCCAGCTCAATGTGGCGGAGGGCCTGGCAGGCGATGGTTGGAGATCTCGGGGCAGCGGGCGGAAGAGCGGTGGCATGCCGCCTGCCGGTACCCAGCTCACCCTGATGAATGCCCGCGTGGTCGCCCTGCTGGCTCACGAGCGCGATCGCTGGGCGCTGGCAGGAGACCAGCTGTTCGTCGACCTGGACTTGAGCTCCAGCAACCTGCCGCCTGGGACGCGCCTCGCGTTGGGCTCAGCTGTAATCGAAATCACCGAGATCCCGCACACCGGCTGCAGTAAATTTGCATCGCGGTTTGGGGTGGAGGGTTTGAAATTTATCAACTCTCCTGTGGGCAAAGAGCTGCAGATGCGCGGCATCTATGCCAGGGTGGTGCAGCCCGGGACGATCCGCATTGGAGACTCTGTACGGAAGATAGCGCAGCCTTGAGGCAAACGGGTCGGTATCCCAGGCTGCAATCGGCAACCTTAGCCGATTTTTATTGGAGCCGCTGATGCACGGGTATCTGCTGCTGGCTGGCGGAGCCGAGTTCGGTGGGGGTATGGCAAGGGTCGACCGCCGGGCGCTGGAGC
>JBGSTO010000283.1:0-2064 GCA_041736465.1 Anaerolineales bacterium
GCGATGTGGGTCGATCCACTGGGGGTGATCGGTAAGGTGCTCGGCGGAGCTTCCGATTATGCATCCGGAGGCCATACAAACCCCCTGTTTTTTGCGGGCCGTATTTACGAGCACAGCATCACAGACTGGTCTTTCTACCCGCTCAACTACCTGTGGCGCACAACCCCGCCCGTGGTGATCGGTCTGTTGCTGGCGTTGGCGGGCAGCTTCAGAAGGCAGGCTAATGATTCAGATGACGACCTGCGGCGTTCCCTGTTCGCCCTGGCGCTCTTCGCCGTGCTTTTTACGGTCATGATGACCCTGGGCGGGAAGAAGTTTGACCGCTATCTGCTGCCTGTTTTTGGTCCACTGGACCTGATCGCCGGTGTGGGCTGGTTCACTGGTCTGAGGTGGCTGCAGGAGCGCCTGGTTTTGACCCGCCCTGCTTTTCTGCGGACCGTCTCTGCCGGGACGTTAATCGCGCTGCTCCTCGCTGGCGGCGTGATCGGCTGCCAGCTTGCTGCCGTCGTGCAAACCTTTCCATATTATTTCACTTATTACAACCCGCTTATGGGGGGCCCAAAGCAGGCTGAAAACGTGATGATGATCGGATGGGGGGAGGGTTTGGATCAGGCAGCCTATTATTTAAACCTGCACAACCGCTCCTCGCACACGCTGGTCTGGGCCTGGTACGGCGAGGGTTGCTTTTGCTATTTTTTCGAAGGCCGCTCGCGGGAATTGAACGCCGAGACGACGCTGGCGGATATCTCGAACGGCGATTATGTGGTCGTGTACAGGAACCAGCTGCAGCGCAGGCTGCCCAATGAGGAAGTGCTCGCCTATTTGGAGAGACTCGAACCGGTATACCGCGTCTGGCTGAACGGGATCGAGTATGTGCGCATCTACCGCCTCCCGGCAGATGGTGGGTGAGCGCTTAATCAAGTTGGCTGGGTGGGGAGCCTATGGAACACAGTATCTCGGGGGGTTGTCGGGTTGGTGGGCGCGCTAGAGATGGAGAACGTCTTGACGAACCATGCCCACCAACCCAATCTACAACTTCTATTGGACCAACTTTCTTGGCCCTTACCGGCGCCAGACCTGCTTGCAATCCAGGTAATCGGTAACCGTGTCCTTCAGGCAGACCATCAGATAGGGTTTTGTCTGTAGATCCTTGGGCACCTTGAGGTCTTGATTGACCTCACCCGACTTGTTGCTGACGAACTTGCCCAACTTGTAAAACTTGGCGGAATCGTTCTCACGCACGCGCACGTGGAAGGTGTAGGTCTTCTTGAAACCCGAGCCGGTAATGTTGATCTCGGCTCCAGAGAAGGTGGCGCTCCATTTATACTTGGAGCTGGCTTCTGGCGCGCCGGGGATGCACAGCACCTGCCCGGCGGTCAGCTGGTAGGGTTTGGTCAGGTTGTTGGCTTTTGCCAGGCGGTTGACCTTCACTTCATGGTCTCTGGCAATCCGGAAAAGCGATTCACCCGCTTTGACCGTATAGTTTTTGTCACACACCACATTGCTGGCTGCCAGCGCCGGGCGCGTAAATGCGCCTGCCACCAGGCTCAGCAAGAATATTGCGCTGAACAGGATGGACAGGGTTGGATGGTTTGATTTTTGGTTTAACATGGGTCCTCTATTCTCTTTCTGTTGATCTTGTGAACACGCGGTAACAAACTTACTGTATTTAGACGCTGCAGGCTTTGATTATGTTCCCGAATTCGTTGTCAAGCCTTCCCCCACTTCGCCATACCCGATCAGCACTCGAGTTGTGACGGGTTGGTGCCCTTGGTGTCCTTCGTGGAAGAATCAACCCACCA
Source organism: Anaerolineales bacterium (assembly GCA_041736465.1). GTDB lineage: Bacteria > Chloroflexota > Anaerolineae > Anaerolineales > UBA4823 > JAJUJL01. Next base: position 1,803 of record JBGSTO010000283.1, read on the forward strand.
GCCCCATAATACCCCGCTGGAGCAGGATCACCGCAAACACCGCCAGAATCACCAGGCTGAGCAGGCTGAGCGCCCGCACCAGCCCGGGTCCCAGGCGGCGCGCCTGGTGGAAGATCGCCACCAGGATCAGCATGCCGCCGATGAATAGCCCGTAGAAACCGAGCAAAAACACCCCGGCGTGCAGCGCCGATATCTTCAGCGCCGCCAGCAGCAGCGGGCCGTTGACCAGCGTCCAGAAGGTGTAGGGACCGGCGCTCAGGGC
>JBGSTO010000292.1:0-1634 GCA_041736465.1 Anaerolineales bacterium
GCAAGATGGTCAGCGCTAATCCCGTCTTCATCATGTAGCCACGCAGCCGGGTATAGGCCTCCCAATCTCTGCTCAGGGCAGTCGAGGCCGCCAGCAGCATGATCACCGGCGACTCGATGATCAGGGCCAACGGGAAAACCACGCCGCCGTAGGCCGCCAGGTGTATCTCCGGCTGCGGCAAGCGCGCCACCACGGCGCTCAAGGCGGGCATTTCAGCGCCCATTAAAATCCAGGATAACGCCAGCGGCCACCAGGTCGTGAATACGACCCCCAGGCCGGGCTTATGAGTGGTCTTCATTCGATCCGGTACAAGCTCTCATTTCAGGGTTTCAAATACAGCAGCCTTGAAGTATAGCACCAATCCTCAGCCTGCGCTCAAGCAGGATGGCACCATTTACACTGTGCGACACGTCCGGCTGCAGCCGCCCGTAGTGCCTCAGGTTATCGGCTATAATCGCCGTGTGCCGCCTACACCTCTCGCCTACTTGCTGCAAGGCATCGCCCTGGGAATTACCGCCGCCGGCTCTCCCGGACCGTTCCAGGCCTACCTGATCAACCAGGGCTTATCCGGCAGACCGCGGCACGGCCTGCTGGCAGCCTGTGCTCCACTGATCAGTGATGCCGTCATCGTCACCACCATCCTGCTGCTGCTCACCCGCCTGCCGCCAAGTTTTCTGCGCTTCGTCGGCCTGGCAGGCGGCGTTTTCTCACTGTATCTGGCCTGGGGATTGTGGAAAGCCTGGCGGCGCGCCAGTCCACATGCAACCCAAAGCAGCGATTCCGATCCGCGCCTTGGGATTGGGGCTGCGCTGTGGCAGGCAGTGCTGCTGAACTCTCTTTCACCCGGCCCGTACACATTCTGGACCCTGGTCAACGGGCCGCTGCTGTTGGAAGCGCTGCGCCACTCGGTCGGGCACGGGCTGGCTTTCCTGGCAGGCTTCTATACAGTATTTATCGCCGGCAACATGCTGGTCGTGCTGCTCTTTCACCAGGCTCGCAGGCTCGGCCCGCAGAGCACCCGCTGGCTTACCCTGCTCAGCACCCTGATCTTAGCAATTTTTGGTATCGTTCTGCTCTGGCGCGCCTTTACCGGCGCCGGCTGAGCCAAGCTGTGAACACCAGCGACCTGCTGCGAGCAGCGCGCCAATCGCGATGCCTGCAGGCTTTCGGGTATGAATTCTGAACACCAGGGCAGCTAAATGCGTATCTAATTTAGAGAATAATTAAGCGGATAGAATTGGTGCTATAATTTGAAATCTGATTGATGCACAAATGATACGCTGCTCGCATTTCGTGTGCCACGCATAAAGGAGCCGGTATGTCAAACGATTATGAGGTATTAAGATACGAAATCAGTGTGCATGCCCCAATGCGCCAGGTCTACCAGGCCTTTACCAATGCCACCTGGCTGCGTGAATGGTTTTGTGAAATTGCGACGGTAAATCCAAAGCCCGGCGGGCACATTTTCCTCGCGTGGAATAACGGATATTACAGCGCAGGCTCTTTTACCGAGCTGGTAAAAGACCAGCTGGTTGCCTTTAGCTGGCAAGGACGCGGCGAGCCCGCTCCCACCTGGGTCAGGGTGTCGATCTCAGCGCAAAACGGCGGCTCCCGGGTTGTCGTTGAGCATGGCG
>JBGSTO010000296.1:0-9259 GCA_041736465.1 Anaerolineales bacterium
AGTTGGAGGGGGAGGATGGCACGGTCCAGATCAATGTTGATAAGCCATCGTTTTGGAATGCGACCTGCCGAGAGCTGATCAGCGTGGAGGTGGGAAGGTGGCTGCTGAAGAATAAGCTGGCGCCGTGGCCCAAGGGGAGGCCGCCGAAACTTATGCTGGAACCAATAGGTAATAATAAATTTCGTTTACTCTCCCAGCCCAAGAGAATTTAGATGCAAGGGTCAAGGATGGTTGGTTTCCAAATAACTTTACATGGAGAAGTGATATGAGTAATTTGTTAGAATGGATTAGTGCAATTGCTTCATTCGCTACATTTCTAACTTTAATTGTCGGAGTATGGCAAATCAAATTGAGCAGAAAACAAGCGCAAACTGATTTTGAGGATGAACTCGATCGTGAATATCGAGATATTATCCACAACATCCCAATCAAAGCATTCCTGGGTCAACGACTTGATGAGCAAGAGTACCGGGATGCACTACCATACCTGTATCGCTACATAGACCTGTCCAACCAACAGGTGTTTTTACGCCAACAGGGGCGTGTTGGTAAAGAAACCTGGACATTTTGGAGAGATGGGATCAAAAGCAATCTTTCTCGCCATCCATTCGATCAAGCCTGGAAAGAAATCAAGGAAAAAGGGCAGCAGAGTTTCTCAGAGCTGAAGCGGTTGGAATATTCAGGGTTTCGCGATGATCCAAATAAGTGGTCACGAGATTCTGCCATGTAGGAGGGAGCATTACCGTCTGCGAGAGCTAGATATTTCACGTTGATTAAATTGGATGCAGATTTGGCAAACTATAAATACTACGTAGTGTATCCAGGCTGGAAGCCAGGAATATACCGAGAATATAGTAGGGCTGCTGCCGCATCCTCCGGACATCCAGGCGATGTAGGAAATAGACGAGGCTTTAACTCATGGGATGAAGCCATCTTGCACTACCGGATAAGTGCCGGCGAGCTGCCTGATCCAAGACTTGCTGAATTTCTTGAGACAAAGGTGGAGGAATTAGCGCCTGATCAGGTTCGGTACCGCGAAGCAATCCTAGGTAGTACACCAGGAATAAGCACGCCAAACAGCGGCAGCCAGCATTCAAAACCGGTTCAAGATGACGTGGAAAAGTTCAATTCACAACTGATAGGCCGCTGGGGTGAATTGTATGCAATAAGCGTATTATTTCGCAGGTTCGATAGCCAATTTAATGATGTCACTGATGGAAAGTGTGAAGAAACTCCTGAAGGGTATATATTTAGAGATGGTGTGAATCCGGTTTTTGAGCTTATTTGGAATAATAAGATACGAGAGTCTAATCAAAGCCCTGATATATGGGTAAGGGCGAAGGGAGAGCAAACATATTGGGAGGTTAAGACCACGATCAGTGATGACAAAGAGAGTTTTGAACTAACTTCTGCGGAGACAGCATTTGCAATTTCTAAAGGTTCTCAATATTACATCATCAGAGTTATCCGGGCGGGGACGGTAAGGGCTGAAGCGTTCATCTATCCTAATCCATTCTTACTACAAGATCAACAAAAGGACATTGATGCGCTAGTGCAACCGGTGCAAAGCAAGTCGCTTGCGCCAGAAATCGTATCCCAAATTTCAGTAAGCCAAGAAAAATTAAATTTCACAAGTAATGTTCAGATACCATACTATGAAGGTATCGGGCGAAGGAAATGCAGCTCAGCTCGGGTCAGGTATTATCCTTATGGTACGGGGAAGATAATTGTAAATGGCAAGAAACATGATGAGTATTTTTGTCGACCGGGCGATACCGAGATTGGATTTGCTCTATTAAGCCTTGTGAATTTATCTGATCACTGCGATATAACGGTTAAGGTTCAGGGTGGAGGCCAAACCGGGCAAGCAGAATCAGTAAGGCTAGGTCTGGCAAGAGCACTTGTACTCCATGATCCTACACTGAAACCACAATTTCGAAAGCTCGGTTGGCTAACTCGCGATCCAAGAGTAAAAGAGCGAAAAAAACCTGGTCTAAAACGCGCACGTAAAGCGCCGACATATACTAAACGATGAGCTAGAGAGCAGCAGCAACCGAGAATTGTGTTTTTAGTAAATCCAACAGGTGAGAGCGATGCCGGCAAACATTGGAAAGATGTTTTACTATGGAGAAACCCCGTGGCATAAGTCGGGCGTAAAATTAGAACAGCCTGCCAACCTCAGCGAAGCGCTGCGCTATGGGTACCTGAATTGGGAGGTCGAGCTGGTGGACCTGGTCACCATCGAAGGTGCACAAGCGCCAATGCGCAAGGCGGTGGTACGCCGTGAAATTCAGCCCAACCTGTTCGACCGTCGTGACGGCAAGGTAATAGGCGTGGTACACCCGGGGTTCCAGCCGCTGCAGAACCGGCAGGGAGCGGAAGTGTTCGATGCGATTTTCGGGCGTGGAGAACGAGTGTACCACACCGGGGGGTACCTGGGAAACGGGGAGGTGGTGTGGCTGCTGGCGCGACTTCCGGAAACATTTACGCTTGCCGGGAACGATATCGTTGAGCCTTACATCCTGTACTCGAACAGCCACGACGGGAGCCGGGCGATCGATTTCCGGCTGACGACGGTGCGGGTGGTGTGCCAGAACACGCTCAACCTGGCGCTGAGTAGCGGTGACCGCAACAAAGTCTTCAAGCGCAGCCACAGTGGGCGTTATGGGACGCTCAAGGATGAATTCGAAGGTTTCTTCCGCTTTACGATCGATGCGCTGAAGGTGGTGCAGAGCCAATTTGGCCGGCTGAGCCAGGTACTCTGCGAGGAGGAGGCATTCCGGCAGTTTGTGGAAGCGGTCTTTCCACTTCCCGCAGAGCCGGCAAACCAGGCGACAGCCGTGAAGCAGGCGTATGAAACCCGGAAAGAACAGATGGAGAAATTACGGAAGGGGGTAACCAATCGCTGGAGGGAGGCAAACGATCATGCACCTGCTGCAGCCCGAGGCACGTGGTGGGGGGCGTTGAACGCGGTGACGGCTTACGTGGATCACGATATGGAAACCCAGCGCGACCGGTATGCGTTCCAGATGTTTGGATATGGGGATGTGGTCAAGCGCAAGGCATACGAGCTGTCCATACAGGCTGCCAAATGACCTCGGCGATTGGTGCTGCTGGCGCCGCGCGGACAATCAGTGCTGACAGCGGATTAAACCGATCTAGCGCATAATGAAATCGTTGAATCTTATCTTGAAACCAATGGATGAACCAAGATATTTAGGCCATTCCCAGATTAGCGAGTAGAACTTGAGCGATCAATATACCGTCCTGCAATTAAAGAAAGAAGCATGCCTGCAGGCTTACCGTCGCGCCATATTGGACGAGACGGAATATATCATCTTAGATGGCATTCCTTTGCCTCGTGATCATCATGGGAACCGTCGTAGCCTTTCTTTGTCATTAGATCAGATCTATGTCCGGCTACGAGCGGTCGAAGAGAGCCTGCAGCGAAAGCGTGCAGATATCGCAGAGCAGGCACTCAAAACGAAAATAGATGCTCAACTGCCAAGGCACACCAGCATCCCGGTACAAATCCTGGGTGATTACCTGTATCGCCAATATCAAGCACTGGGGGTTAGCCAGCAAGATCCGGTGGATCCTGAAGAAGCGCTGGCTGGCCACCAGCGCCTGGTTCTGTTAGGCGCACCTGGGGCAGGAAAATCCACACTTTTACGATATCTGGCCAGACGAGCAGCAAGTCAGAGCAGTGGACCAGTACCAATAATCATCTCTTTGCGAAACTACACCGCAGCGTTGCAGCGCGATCCGACACTCCCGCTGCGGGAATTCGGCTTGCGACAGGCCTCTGCCGGCGATCCGATCTTGCGCCAGGAATTAGAAACCCAGATCGAACACGACCAGGTGCTCTGGTTATTAGACGCACAGGATGAAGCCCGCGATCAAGCGGCTTTCTGTGCAACCCAGGCTGCCCGGTTGAGAGGACAAGTGGTGCTTAGCTCGCGCCCAATTGGCTACTCCGCCCCACCTGGAGGTTGGGCTGTGTATGAGCTGTTGCCTTTTGCTGCAGAAGATATCCAGGATTTTCTTCAGCGCTGGTTCAGCATGCTATCCGATACGACGGATAGCCTGGATGGACATAATGCGAATTGGGCCTTCGAACGGGCTGCCTGGTTAAAGGCACAGCTTGCTGAGCGCCCCCACCTGGAGCCGCTGGCCCGCATACCCCTGCTGCTGACTTTTCTGGCGGTGCTTGCTGGCAACGAGCCGGACCAGCCCTTACCCGACCAACGCTCCGAGTTATATCAGCGCTATGTTGAGGAATTACTGGTATCTCGGGAAGCACAGCGCGTCGCAACCGCGGTCCCGCGAAGTGCTTTTTCTCTGGCGGGGTTACAGGGAGAGAGTGCTCGCCAGGCTGCACTGAATACTTTCACACTTATTGGATGGCTGCTGCAACGCGCCTACTACGGCGGGCGCGGCAGCCCGCCCCCGGAGCGAACAAAACTGCAAATCGCCCTTGGCGATTATCTCCAAAAAGGGATCCCGACCTCCCTGCCGCCTGGCGCCGTTCCGGCTGAGGTGGCTGCTGCTGCGCTGGATTTCTGGGAACAGGCTGGAATACTGGAAATCTGGCACCTGCAAACAGACCAGGGACAGATCGAATATATTGCCTTCCGCCACCTCACCTTTGCCGAATACGCGTCGGCGCGTGCGCTACAGATCGCCTGGCAGAGAAACGCGAGAGGAACCTGGGACTTTCTCCAGCACAGGCTTCATCATCCTGCCTGGCGTGAATCTTTGCTGTTTTTGGCAGGTATGTTAGAAATTACGCAAGTCTCCCGGCTAATTAAGCTCATCCTGCAATCGCTCAGCCATTATGAATGGGTATTACGACGCGACCTGCGCCTGGCCATTGCAGTGCTCTGCGAGCGACCGGATCTACCTGAGAAACAAGCCAAGAGATTGATCCAGGCATTGTTGAAGTGGGGAAAAGTGATAGATCCATGGAGACAAACTATTGCCTTCGCGCTGCTGGAAGCGATTGGCGAGCGCGCGATTCCCGGGCTGATTCAAACGCTAAGGCACAGAAACGAGGAAATTCGTCTTCATGCTGCATGGAGTCTCGGAGCCATCGGAAAACCGGCAGCCATTCCTGCCCTAATCAAAGCTTTACAGGATGAAGATAGCTTTGTACGGGATGGCGCGGCAGGAGCATTGGGAAACATTGGCGACCCAGCAGCGATCCCAGCCTTGATCGAAGCATTGGAAGATAGGGAACCACATGTACGTAATCGTGCAGCCGGAGCTCTGGCGGATATTGGTACGCCCAATATTGTCACCATCTTGAGCCAAGCATTTCTGACAGATAATCCAGGCGAGCTCTCGATTGCATGGGCCCTGGCAGAAAGCGGCCTGCCCGGCATTTTGACTTTGGCGCACGCACTGCGAAATGAAAATAAGGAAATATCTGGAAGCGCCAGAGATGCACTGGGGAAGATCGGCATTCCCGCATCCGAGGCAGTCCCCAGCTTGATCCTGATGCTGAAGAACGAGGATGCCAGCACACGAGCGTGCGCCGCTGAGGCATTGGTGATTATCGGCGTACCTGCTGCGAAAGCTATACCGGACTTGATTCTCTCGCTGCAAGATGAAAACCCAGATGTGCGCTGCCATTCGGCCGCAGCTTTGGGAGCGATCGGAGCACACTCCGATCAGGTGGTTACAGCGCTCATCGCATCACTGAAGGACGAAAATAAGGATGTACGTTACAAAGCAGCAGAAGCGTTGGGGGAATTCGGCCCATTCGCGATTTCGGTCCTTGAGCAGGCACTGAGAGATAAAGATGAGGCTATAAGGCACGGCGCACTCTGGGCGCTGAAAAAAATGGGTGAACCCGCCATCCCGGCGCTTATCCGGGCTGTACGGGAAGGAATTGAGGATGTACCTTCCGGCGCGGCATGGATCCTTGGAACTATCGGCGCACCTGCAGCACAGGCCACACCGGAACTAATCCATAAACTTCAATGTGAAGATGATGGCCTGCGGGCTACGGCTGCATGGGCACTCGGAGAAATTGGGGCGCAGGCAGCAGAGGCTGCTCCCGTTCTCATCCAACTGCTGGGGGATGATCATGATCGCGTACGCTCCAGGGCTGCGTGGGCGCTGCGCTCCTTTCGCGAATACACCGCGGAGTCTGTGCCTGCATTGATCCAGGCATTACAGGATAAATTCTCGGAAGTACGCTTCAGGGCAGCCTGGGCACTGGGAGAAATTGGGGCACCTGCCGCTATGGCTGTACCCGATTTGGTTCTGGCACTGCAAGGGGGGGATAAGGCCTTGCGCCTTAAAGCCGCAGAGGCCCTGGGGTCAATCGGAACAAACACCGAAGCTTCTGTGCCTGCATTGATTCAAGCATTGCAGGATGAAGCCAAGGAAGTGCGATCCAGAGCTGCAGAAGCGTTAGGCATAATCGGTACACCTGCCGGACAGGCAATCCCTGTCATGATTCAAACTCTTCAGGATGAAGACCCGGACGTACGCAGCCAGGCCGCCAAGGCGATAGGTGTTATCGGTGGGCCTGCTGAACAGGTGATCCCTGCATTGATTCGATCTGCGCAAGATGAAAATCCGAACGTACGCTCCCATGCAGCAGAGGCGCTAGGAACATATGGTGAATCTACCGCACCGGCGATCCCTGTTTTGATTCAAGCGCTGCAGATTGAAAACTGGTCTGTGCGCTACCATGTTAAGAAAGCGCTCGGCGCCATCGGCGCACCTGCCATACCTGCACTGATCGAGGCGCTAAGAGACCAAAACCAGGCGGTGCGTCGAGAAGCTACCGGGGCGCTAAAATTGATAGGCGATCAAGCTGTTCCAGCCCTCATCCAGGCATTAACAGATAAGATTCAGGCTGTGCGTCTCGGCGCTGCCGACGCATTAATAGACATGGGTGCTCAGGCTGTTCCCGGCCTGATTCAAGCCTTGCATGACAACAACCAGAATATACGCCGTGTAGCTGCGTGGGCGCTGGGAGCTATCAAGGCGCCATATGCAACGCAAGCAATTCCGGATCTGATTCAGGCACTAGATGATAGGAACTCAGAAGTGCGCAATAACGCAGCGATCGCGTTAGGGGAATATTCCAATGAACTAGATGACATAGTTTTAATACGCAAGATTCTTGGCGCGTTGAACCCCTGGGCACAGTCTCAGGAAAAACTAGAATACCTTGCAAATCGCTGGGACACTTTAGAGGCCTTGAGCTTGCCAGCATCAGACCCGCTGGTGTCTCCAGTATCTCCTTCTCGCCAAAAGTTGGCATCTGCAGTGCGGTTGCTATTGGTGGCCTGCGTGGCTTTGGCTGGGATCGTGCTGACTGATCTGCTGGCAAACCAGTTCAGCTTCGAGAATCTATCACCCATTGGCGTGATTCTGTTGGCGCTTGCTGCTCTGCTTCTGCTAATTTTTGAAACCTGGTTACGAAGCGAGAAATGAATTCGATCATAATCAAAGGGTATGTACTTCCAATTCCAGATCTCGGAGAAAGGGTGCGATGCCGTATAATACACTTATTAGCGATTTTTTGTACACATTATCTGAGAGGATTCCGCCATGAGAACCAACATCGTGCTGGATGACGAATTAGTTGAACGTGCGCAAAAGCTGACCGGAATCAAAACCAAGCGCGAGGTGGTGCATGAGGCTTTGCGCGTGCTGATCCTGCTGCGCGAGCAGGCGGAAGTGCGCAGCCTGCGGGGTAAGCTGCGCTGGGAAGGTAATCTTGACGAACAGCGCGAGCAGCGCACACCGGGCGATTAGCTATGCTGGTGGTGGACAGCACGGTGTGGATCGATTACTTCAACGGCGCGGAGGCACCGCAGACGGATTACCTGGACGCGGCGCTCGAACAGGCTCCGATCCTGGTGGGGGATTTGATCCTGGCGGAGGTGCTGCAGGGCTTTCGCAAAGACGCCGATTTCGAGAAGGTACGGCGGGCGCTGGGCAAATTCATGCAGGCGAACATGGTGGGCACAGAGCTGGCGCTGCAAGCGGCACGCAACTACCGCTACCTGCGGGGCAAGGGCGCCACGGTGCGCAAGACGATCGACAGCCTGATCGCGACTTTCTGCATCGAGAACGATCACGAGCTGCTGCACAACGACAGCGATTATGACGCTTACGAGCAGCACCTGGGTTTACAAGTGATTCGCCCCTGAAGGGCGAAGGAGCCAGATTCTCCGGTCGCTGCGCTCCCTCAGAATGACAAGCTTTAAAAGCTGCTCGCACGAGGCGGGCGACGCTAAATGCGCTCACAGGAGATTGCCACGACCAGCACAGGCGGGTAAAAACCACCCGACGCTGGTCTCGCAATGACAGGGGAATAAAGGGAATAATCACATGACAGACGCACTCGCACCTCCCACGCCGCTCGAGCTGCGCAGCCAACTACAGGAGATGATCTTCAACGACCTGCTGGGTCCGGCAAGCGGGGAAAATGAGGAGCTGGACGAGGACAGCGTACGGTCGCGCTATATCGTGGGGCTGCTGGCGCCGCGCGGGCAGTCGGCGCTGCCGGACGAGCAGGAGGAACTGGCGCTGGGCGGCGGGGTAGACGCACAGGACGGCAAACCGGCCTCGGTTCCGGCGCCTATGCCGGCGATGCTGCCTTCTTCGTGCGGGCTGACCTGCTCGGTAAGCGGAGAAACCGAGGCGGTGCAGGTGACGGTGCGCTGGGGGGCGTACCGCAGGCTGCGCTCGGAGACGCTGAAGAACGATAAAGGCGAGCCGAAGCTGGTGTGGCTGCGGCGGCAGATCGAGGCGACGTCCGAACCCATCCCACTCAAAGAGGGCAAGCTGGCGCCGTGGATCCCGGAGCCGGAGTACGCGGAGGTGTACGTGAGCGGGCTGGTGCGCTGCTATGAGGGGGCGTGGTCGGTGACGGTGTTCCTGGTCAACGGGCAAACGGAACCCAAACAGCGCAAAGACGAGGCGTGGCTGTTCCAGCCAGAGATCCGCGTGCGGGCACCGGAGAGGGCGGCGGTTTTCATCAAACGCCCGCTGAACGTGCTGCAGCCCAACAAGGAGCCGGAGAGCCTGGCAATGGAGATGATGTACCGGCGGCAGGTGGAGTTCGCAGTGGGGCACGGGGTGGGGGTGCACGCGGAGAAGGCGCCGGGCGAATGGAAACGGGCGGTGGAAATCCGCACGAGCGTGATGCCAACCTACGAAGTGGAGCAGGTGGATGCACCGCGCATGGAAGGCGTGTTGCTGGACATGCAGGCGCTGGGGCTGCTGGAGG
>JBGSTO010000316.1:0-8913 GCA_041736465.1 Anaerolineales bacterium
AGTTCCTCGTCGTTGCCCGCCACCGAGCGCAGCCGGCTGGCGAAATCGGCGTCTTTCTGCAGCACCTCGCTTTCCAGCGCGTTTTTCAGCGCCGCCGGGCTGCGCCCGGTCACCTCCTTCAGCCACTTCAAGAAATCGGCCCCTTTCTTTTTGGACGCCCCCTCCAGCTCCGCCAGCGCTACCTCCGGCTCGTGCCGCTTCGCCCCCCGCAGTCCCACCACCGCCTCGCTCGTCCGCACCGCGTGGTGGTCCAGCAAGCCCTCGTACACGTGTCCGATCTGCTCCACATCCAGCGCCCGGAAGCTCAGCCGCCGCGCCTCCCCGCCCACCTGCAGTATCTGCAGCGCCTCCAGCAGGTGCAGCACCGTCCGGTTATTCACAGGCAAAGGCACCTCACCCCCGGCCCCTCTCCCATGGGGAGAGGGGAGAAAGGCGCGCCCTTCAAGAAATGGGTATTTGTCCGGATCGAACAGGCTTCCCCCATACGGCGGCAGGTTCAGCCGCTCGTGCCGGATTCCGCCGTGCACAGCCCGAAACGCCGCCAGCAGCCGGCCCCACGCGTCGTAGCGGTATTCCAGCACTTCCTCGGCCTGGTTGTCGGCTTGCTCGCGTAGCTGCGCCCGCAGCGTCGACACCGCGTAATACTCCGCGTACAGCGGGTCATCCAGCGGCAGCAGCTTGCGCTCTTCTGCTGAGAGCATGAACACCAGCCGCATCATCAGCGTCAGCGCCGCTTCGTACAGCAGCGACGGCGACACTGGCGCAAAGCCTTGCGCTCTTCCCAGCAGCTTCCCGCCGCTGTCCTGGTCGGCCCGGTCGATCATCTGGATCAAGATTTCCACCGCGTGCCGCACCTGCAAACCGAGCTGGTCGGTGATCTCCTGCTGGTCCTGTGCGCTGGCTGCCAGCAGGCTTTCCAGCGTCTGGTCGGTCGCCACACTGAAGAATCGTTGCACACCTAATAACGATCGGAAAGCCCGCAGCGTGAGCGGCTCGTCGAACCACAGCCCCGCCGTCCAGGTCGTGAAGCCCGTCGTCTCGCCGCGTGGCGCGTCCACGAGCATCCACTGCTCCCCGTTGGTCACCAGCCCCAGCCGCACCTCCGTCGCGTGCAGCAGCTCCATCATCCGCGTCGCGATCGAAGCCTGCCAGCGGCTGCCGCGCAGCGCCTTCTCCAGCGATTGCCCGGGTGGGTACACCTGGATCAGCAGGTGCGGCGCCCTACTCCCCTCTCCCTTTGAGGAAGAGGGTGATCGAGCAGAGCTCGATTCGGGGGTGAGGGTAGGAGCGGGGGTGAGGGTTTTTGGCTCCACCAGCATCATATCCGGGCGCAGCGTCTCGCCGTGCTCCGGGAAATCCGCCTTCCACCCCGCCGCGATCGCCTGCCCACTCAGCAGCACCTCGCCCGTATAGCCCAGCATCGTCTCCAGCACCAGACGCACCCACGCCGTGTGCACCGCCGGATCCAGCGGGCTCTCCTTCCAGAACTCGTAATCCGCCCGCAGCGAGCGTGCTTCCGCATGTGGGTACTCATCCAGCCCCTGCGGGAACGCATTCAGCAGCACCGGCATCGAAAGAAACGGCCCGGAAATTTCGAGCAGCGATAGCCATTCGGTGTGGTGCTTGGCGATGGGATTGGGCATGGTATATCTTGATCTCTACTGGAATTGATCAGGTATTATGCAGCCGCCAGAGTTCTTTCAATCTCTCCAGATTTTCTTTTTGCCTCGCCTCCAACACCTCCAGTGTCCAGGTCGGTCTTTGAATGACTTGTATCGTTAGTGCAAAAGGGGTAATCGGGGTATTAAAATACAGGGTCTTTTTTCGTTCGAATTCAAAGTTCTGCGCCTGGCTGTTCTTCCGTTTGGAAAGAAGCGCAAGATTCCCCAAACGGTTGAGCCAGAATTTTCGTATTTCTTCATCTGGATACCAGACGCGCCACTGACTGGTAGCCGGCGGATTTTGTGGTAGAACATGTTCCACCGTATATATTGGCAACTCGGGAGTTTGATAGTTCTCGGACAGTTCAGCATCCAATCGCCGCAGTATGTAAACCCGCGGGCCGGTATTATAAATGTCTCCATCCAGCTTTGCCACCGTCTCTTCAATTTCCTCGCTCTGCAGTTGCAGTGAAGAAGTCTCATAAAATAAGTCGTCACCGCTTTCAATTGCAGTTAGCACTTTTGCATAGCGTTCAATACGGATATTGATATTTGCCCGTCGAATCATCAGGCTCGCTGCCAGCCGTTCCAAATCCTTCAAGTACCGGAGCCATGCATCGGGATCGTTGTGGAGCATTTTATATCCAAGAAGAGCGGGCGGAATCCAATCCGAGTTGTCGATTCGTAACAGCCATCTGAGTAAAGCATTGATTTCAGTTGCATCACTTACACTCTGGTAGCTGGCAGTGCGGATCACATCAAATGAATCGGCATATGGCACAACTACCTGATCAATAAAGTTCTTAGGCGAATACTCGGGAAAGACATATTGGCGCATTTCTTTCAAAATTGATTCTTTCACCTTCACCTTGCGGTGAATCATGCGAATGTGTGTGAATAAATCTTTGAAAGCATCGCGGCCAATATTATCTTCGGCATCTTCCCACTTCTTGGAATATGAGTCTTGCAGTGGCTCTTCTAGTTTTCCAATAAGCTCTGCTTTAAATATATCAGAATGGGATAAATCTAGTCCGCGGTCATTTAACACCGAAAATATGCGGTAAGCAGATTCAACCGTGGGAGTTGAAACCACAATCAAATAACACTGAGTGAGGATATATGTTGCCAGTGTGTTGAGATGTTCATCAGTGAGGTTTGCTAATCTATCCAGGAATCTTCGGCAGTTGAATACGATATTTCTGTGGCTATCGATATGTAGTTCGCCAATATTAATCGAGCGCAGCTTTTCCAACCTGAAATCTTTCTGAACCATCTCTTGAAAAAATAATGCATCTTTTTCACGCAAGGTTACGTGAAAATGATCAGGCGTTTTTGTCCGTGGATTACCTCTATGGTAAATGAATTCCGTAAGATTTTGCCGTTCGGCATCATCCCTATATGTGGCTCTGATCGCCGCCAAAAGCAGCGTCAACGTTGTCAAGCGTTGTTGGCCGTCAACGACTTCTGAATCGGGTGTAGCTTCATCTTTTACAACAACGATGCTGCCGAGAAAGTAGGATTCGAGATCGTCGCCGTCGTCATTTAAATCACCAATTGCCCCTAATAAATCATCGAGCAAAATCTCAGCTTGTTCAACCTTCCAGGCATACGGTCGTTGGTATCGAGGAATTTGGAAGATGAATTTCTCACAAAAAATATCCCGAATTGGAAATTCTTTCCCGTGAATTTGAGCAATCATAGAAGGTTATCCTCAACAACAAAATTATGCATACTTCTCCGGCACCAAAAACGTCACCGCCACCGGGAACATCCTGGGCTGCGGGTCTGCGTACCGCATCTCGATCGCCGCGATTTCTTTTTCCAGTTCTTCTGGTATTTGCATCAACCTCAGCCGCAGCGCCTGCACATTGCGGTTGTACTGCTCGCGTTCGCTGCTGCTCCAAAACTCCCGTTGGGCGTACTCCGGCTCGTCCAGCTCGCGCTCGATCATCGCCTGCAGCTCGCCCAGCACGGCGCGTATGTCGCTGGTTTCCTTCTCCCGCCGCTCCGCCAGCCGCTTCTGCATCCCGTCCAGCCGTTCCCGCTGCCGCGCCTCCAGCGCCTGCATCAGCGCCGGCTCCACCTTTCCCCACGCCGACCTCAATTGTTCCTGAGTTTTTGGCGACACCGGGCGCTCTGTCCCTGCCTCCAGTGCCTCTTGCACCTGTGTCACGTTCAGCCGGCGGAAGCGTCCCTCCACGATCTCCCCCCCTGCCGTGATGATCTCCTCGTGTAGGCGCGCCCCTTCCCCGCCCACCAACACCAGCCGCGCATGGGCGATCGCTGCCGGGTTTTTCAGCGCCTGGCTCGGAACCGTGCGCGCCGTCACCCGCTGCAATCCCTTCTGTCCTTGCGGCGACCACACCTCCGCCCGCAGCAGCCGCAGCGCCATCTGCACCAGCCGGTGATTTAAATGCGCCAGCACCACATCGTCTCGCCCTCTCGCCAGCTCGTGGTCGAACACGATCGGGCGAATTTCTCCCGTGTGCGGGTGCGGCAAACCCGCCGTGCATACCTGCCAGCTCCCCCGCAAGCTCGGCAGGTAAAACGCCTTTCCATCTCTCCCCCCTCTCCCTGTGGGAGAGGAGCCTGTCCTGAGCGAAGCGAAGGAGCCGGGGGTGAGGTGGGTAAGTGTAGCCGGTATCAGCGCCGGCTGTCCCGCCACCGCCAGCGCCACCCGTACCGCCTTCTCGATACTTTCCGGCGCCAGCTTCAAATCCCGCCGCGTCTCGTGCAGTTGCGCGCTGTACTGCTCCACCTGCCGTCGCAGGTCGCGCTCGAATTTGAGCAGCTTCCGCAGCGCCTGTGCGTCCTCCTCGGCGATCTGCGTGTCCAGCCGCCGCCGCTTTCCCAGCATCGCTTCTTCCACCTGGGCCGCGATCACCACCCCCACCTTGCCCAGGTCTTCCCGGATGTGCTCGATCTTTTCGGCGGCCCGCGCCAGGAATTCCAGGTCGGCTTCCAGTTCGTCGGCTGGCAGTTCCTGCGCCTCTGCCTGCTTTTTATAGCCTTTGGTCACGAAGTGGTAAATCAACACGTCCTGCTGCTGCCCGTGCCGGTCCACCCGCCCGTTGCGCTGCTCCATCCGGTTGGGGTTCCACGGGATTTCGAAGTGCACCAGCCGGTGGCAGTAGTTTTGCAGGTCGATTCCTTCAGACGCCGCATCTGTCGCCAGCAGGATGCGCACCGCACTTTGCTCCGGGCTGGCTTGAAAAGCCGCCTTTACCCGGTCGCGCAGCTCGTCGTCCATGCCGCCGTACAGCGTCAGCAGCCGCTCGCCCCCGCTCAGCCCTTCCGCCGCCAGCAGCGTGTGCAGCCAGTTTTGTGTGGCACGGTACTCGGTGAACACGATCACCCGCTCGTTCGACCATTTCCCGTCCGGCTTGACGATCGCCTTTAGCCAGGCGATGAACGCCTCGGCCTTGCTGTCTCGCGCCTGCGCTGCGCGCTCCGCCCAGGCGTACATTTTGTCCAGCAGCGCCTGCTCCTGCCCGTTCAGATCGTGGATCAAAGGCGCCGCCGCCGCAACCGCTTCGCGGGCATCCTCTTCGTACCGCTCGTCGTCGGCGTAATCCTCTTCGATCTGCGCCATCTGCCGCCGTAGCACCCCCAGTGTCATCTGCCTGGGCTGGGCGACCCGTTTGTGCCCTTTCACCGATTCCATGTGCTTGGCTAACGTTATCGCAAACGCCGCCGGCGACGAGAACAGCCGTTTCTTCAGCAGCTTGAGCACGAACTCCACCGCGAAGCGCTCTTCCTGGTCGCGTGCGTTGTGCTGCCGCGACTGGCTGTATTCCCGCAGCCAGCGGTGCACCTGTTTTTCCTTGTCTGTGTACGGCACCTCGATCACGTCCAGCACCCGTTTCGGAAAGCGCCGCTCGCCCCACGCGTCCTTGATCTCCGATTTCAGCCGCCGCACCATCACCATCTCGAGCTGCCGGCGGTCGGGCGGCACCCCGCGTGCGAAGCGCTGGTTGTCCAGCAGCTCCAGCAGCGCCGAGAAGCTCTCCGGGTAGCCGTTGTGCGGCGTTGCCGATAAAAACAGCCTGTGCTCGAAATGCGGCGTCATTTCCCGGATCGCCTGCGTGCGCTGCGAATCGATCGCATAATGATTGCTGCCCGGTGGCGACACGTTGTGTGCTTCATCCACCACCAGGATATCGAAGCGCCGCGGGTAAGTGGCCTGTGCCGGCAGCACCTCGCGGAACAAACGCAGCGGCGTATCGCGCTTGACGAAGTCGATGGACGTGATCAACCGTGGGAAGTGCGTCCACGGGTTGGTGTGGATGCCCCGGCTGCGGCGCAGATCCCGCATCAACTGGCTGTCCACGATGCGGAACTCGAGCCCAAACTTATCCCGCATCTGGTCGCGCCAGTGCGATTGCAGTCCCGCCGGGCACACGATCAGCACAGTTCGCGCCCGGTTGCGTACGATCAGCTCCTGGATCACCAGCCCTGTCTCGATCGTCTTCCCCAGCCCCACGTCATCTGCGATCAGCAGGTTGGCGCGCGGCATCTGGATCGCCCGCACCAGCGGGTCGAGTTGGTAATCCTCGATCTCGATCCCGCTGCGAAACGGCGCCTGCAGCACCCGCGTATCCGCCGGCGAAATGGCCCCCCAGCGCACCGCGTTCAAAAAAGCATCCAGGTATTCGGGCGAGTCGAACCCCTCCGGTTGGGGCAGGCTGATCCGCTCCTCGATGCTCGTTCCCGGTTCGACCTCCCAGATCACCTGCAGCGTCTCGCCCAGCGCATCGTCTTCGATGCAGTTCAGCATCACCAGGTGCTGCCCGCTTTCGATTGTCGTTGCTAAAGGAGTGCTTGGCAGGCTGCTCTTCTGCACCTCCACCACCACGTAATGCCGCTGGCGGACGGTCACGATCTGGCCTTGTTCGGGAGTTGAGTATTGAGATTCAAGCATCGATTACTATGCTTCTGGCGAATTATCGAGGCGAGGAAGTTTCTCAACGCGGCTCTCTGACTCCCCGGACATGAAGCCAGAGTCCAACCAATGATCCAGAGCATGACGGCGGAAGCGCCAGTGCCGTCCCACTTTCTGGCAGGGTATTTTGCCTTCCTGGGCCAACTTATACATCGAGCGTAGTGGAATGCGCAGATAAGCAGCAGTTTCATGAATGGTCATGATTTCTGGGAAGGATTCCGGCATAGAAACACCTCGATTTTCATTGCGAAGGGAGACTAATTCCCCACGTTTATGTAACTCAATATAGCAGAAATTTGCAGTTAATGCAAATGACAAATGTCACTGCTTACCGGGACAATAAAAGACCCCGGCTCATCACCGGGGTCGGTTCATCAAAACGGCAGCACCAACTGGTTATCCAACGCACCTCCTTTCTTCTTCTTGCCTCTCTTCAACCTCTCGATCCCCCTCTGCACCATCCACTCCTGCAGCGTCATCACCACGGTCGCCTGGGGGCTGATCGCTGTCGGTGAGCCCATCGGCGATCCGCTGAGATCATTCTCCGTCGCGAACAAGCTCTCCGCTCGTGTGAACTGCTCTTTCTTCAACACCGAGCGCACCAGGTCGGTGAGGAAGTCGCTCTCGTCTTCTTCGGTCAGGGCCGAGGCGATTTCGTCGCCGTAGAACAGGCTGGCGGCTTTCATCTTCTGGCCGAGCAGGCTGAGCGCCCGTTCTTCGAGCGTGCCGGCGTAGGCGGGGAAGATAACCCGCACCGGCAGCGAGGCGCCCGGGCGGTACACCCGGCGCATGGCCTGCCACAGGATAGCCAGCGACCACTCGATCTCGTAGAAGATGGCGGTGGAGAACATGCGCAGGTTAAGTCCAACCTTCACCAGCCGGGCGTTGGTCAGCAGCACGTCGATGGCGGGGGCGTGTTTCTGGATCCAGGCCACCCGCCCTCTGGGGTTGATGGCCGGGGAGAGCACATCCACCCGCAGGCCGTGATCCTGCAGCACACGGGCCACGTGTGGCTGCACGTCGCGCTTGCCGGTCTGGCGCACGAAGACCAGCACCTTGCGGCCTTCACGTCGCTCGGCCAGGCAGCGCTCCGCCAGCCACAGGTCTTTGGGTGAGACGTCTTCGACTGCCGGCAGCTCCATGACTTCTTCCTCCTGTCGCAGGGCGTACTTGCCCTTGCCGGCGATGCGCCGGTTGAAGGTGACGGTCTCGTCGCGGAACATGGCGTCCGGGCGGTTCAGGGCGGTGGTCAGCCACACGCTCAGTGCGCCCTTGGTGCCTTCTTTCATTTCGTCGATAGCCCACTCGTAGAGCGAGCCGGGCAGCGACGAGTCGAAGCTGGAGCCGTCGGCCAGGTCGTACTGGGCTTGCATAGCTGGCGAAAGTTCCAGCCATGCCATCTCTTCCCGGTAGGGCGGTAGGGGCAGGTCGACGTCCTGCAGGCTGCCGAAGACGATGTTGGGCAGCCCGTAGCGGATGATGGCCGGCAGGATGCCGGGCTTTTCATCCACCCGGTTCAGGTACTGCCTGCCGGTGTAGGAACCGTCCTCCTGGACGGCTTGCGGGTTGGTGACGTAGAAGGTGAAGCGCCGCAGGCCGACTTTCTTGACCCAGCGCCCCTCGTCGTGGAAGCCGAACTCCTGGCGCACCTGGCCGGAGAGCCGGTACATCAGCCAGAAGATGTCGGTGGAGTAGCCGGAGAAGAGCGTGCCGGTAAGGCCCAGGCTCCAGCGGGCGGCGTTGGTCAGGATGGTCAGCGCCCAGCCGTTGCCAGTGCCCTTGGCCTTGCCCTGTGGAGTAGGCTCAGGGCGAGCAGCTTTACCTGCTTTTCCCTGAGCCCCTCCCCGAACCGGACGTGATACTTTCGCATCATCCGGCTCTCTATAGACCCTTAATTCTGGTGAATGCTCTTATGACAGGAAGGACAAACAATGAGCGTTTTTCTGCGTAGGGCAATCATGCGCTGTTTCCATTCTTCCTTGCCCTTTACGTTTTTCAACGCATTGACATGGTGAACTTCCATTGCGCCTATTGCTCCGCATAGTTCGCATGTGTCTGCCTGGAGTCGCTGCACGAGTTCGGTATCGGAAAGGTAAGGGATGTAAGCCTTGTCGTTTCCGTTACCACGCTTTTGCACCCTGAGTGGAATACCACCGAACTTGGCGGTGAGATATTCTCCTGGCTTATGGCGTTTTTCAACTCGTACTATCCAGCAGCGTATTCCATCTTCCCGTGTTTGGTACTTGCGACGTATGTACCTGGCGGCACATTCGTGTTTACTGGCCAGAGTAGCTTGATAGCTCCGGCTCA
>JBGSTO010000318.1:0-5099 GCA_041736465.1 Anaerolineales bacterium
GCGGCGTGGGCTTTGACGTGCGCGTCGCCAAAGTGCCCATCGTTCCCGCAGCCATCTTGTTCGACCTGGGGTTGGGCCGCGCCGACGTGCGCCCGGGGCCGGAGATGGGCTACCAGGCCTGCCTGAACGCCAGCAGCGATCCGCCCGCACAGGGCAGCGTTGGCGCCGGCATGGGCGCCACGGTGGGTAAGATCCTGGGCATGGAACAGGCGATGAAATCCGGCCTGGGCACGGCGCGCCTCGAAATCGGCGGTGGGGTGATCGTGGTGGCGGTGGCAGCGGTCAATGCCTTCGGCGACGTGATCGACCCACAAAATGGTCAGATCATCGCCGGGGCGCGTAGCAAACACCTGGGGCCGCTCACCTCCGGCGCCGGCCCGCTGTTTGCCGACAGCATGCATGTTTTGCGCTCGTTCATCGGCCGCGCCAGCATGGGCTTTGCCAGCCGGGAAAACACGGTCATCGGCGTGGTTGCCACCAACGCCCGGCTGAACAAAGAGCAGGCCAATAAGATGGCTCAGATGGCGCAGGACGGCGTGGCGCGCAGCATCCGCCCTGCCCATACCATGCTGGACGGTGATACAATATTTGCCTTATCCACCGGCAGACGCCGCGCGGATGTCAATATCGTCGGCGCGTACGCCGCCGAGGCATTCGCCCAGGCCGTGGTGCACGCCGTTCAATTTGCCGAGCCGGCCGGTGGGCTGCCCACCATCTCCAGCCTGATGGGAGAAGTGCATGTCTGACGCGGAAACCGGCCACGAAACCATCCTGGTGGTAGAAGATAATACGCTGCTGCGCGAGGGTCTGCGCGATATCCTGGCGATGGAAGGCTATCACGTGCTGTGCGCCTCCAACGGGCTGGATGCCCTGGAGGTGATGGATACCTTCCGCCCCCATCTGATCCTCTCCGACATCGCCATGCCGCATATGGATGGCTTCGCTTTCTTCGAAGCAGTGCGCGCCCAGCTCGATTGGGTTTCCATCCCGCTCATCTTCCTGACCGCCCGAGGCGAGAAAGAAGACGTGCTCAAGGGCAAAAACCTGGGCGCCGAGGATTACCTGGTGAAGCCGCTCTCCCGCGACGAGCTGCTGACCGCCGTGCGCGCCCGGCTGGCGCGCACCCGCGAGATCGAGGTGGGGCAGCTGCAGCGCGCTTATGAAGCCAGCTTGACCGTACTGGCAAATTCCATCGACGTGCGCGATGTGTACACCCGCGGGCACGTCGAGCGCGTCACCGCCTACTCGATGGCTTTTGCCAATCACATGGGCTGGACCGGGCGCAAGCTTGAGCAGCTGCGCTTCGCCTCTATTCTGCACGATATCGGCATGATCTTTATCCCCGAGTCGATCTTATTCAAGCCCACACAGCTCACCGAAGCCGAGTGGCAGCATATCCGCCTGCACCCGGTGGCGGGGGCGCGCATGTTAGAGCACGTAGCCTATTTGTCGCCCGCTGTCCCTATCGTCCGCCACCATCACGAACGCTGGGATGGAAAAGGCTACCCCGACGGCATCGCCGGAGAAGCTATTCCCATCGAAGCGCGCCTGGTGACCGTAGCCGACAGCTTCGACGCCATGACCATTGACCGTCCCTACCGCCAGGCAATGCCGCTGGAGGCGGCCTATGACGAGATCGTAAACGGACGGGGAAGCGCCTACGATCCGGCTATCGTGCAGGTTTTCGAGCAACTTTGGGACCGTGGGCAGATACAAGAAATTTGGGCGGGCTGGCACGCCAACTACCCTGCCCGCAAATAACCCATCCCTGCCTCCACAACCTGTGCCTTGCGGTACACCCGTTCAGGGGTCAATAATTCGCCGTCCACGGTCAGCAGCGCCTGCACGGAGATGCCGAACAGGCGCTCGTTTTCACGCAGGTACGGCTCGATCAGCGCCCAATCTTCCGCCGTCACCGCGGCGAACACACCGCCGTTGAGCTGCTCATCGTCCACGCAGCGGTGGGGATCGCGCAGGTAAATCGCCCCACCGGAGGCCAGAGAGAACAGGTTGCCGCCCGGGTAAGGCGTCGCCAGCTCCTGCAGCCGCCCGCCCTCGTCGAAGACGACGCCGTTCAAGATGGCAAACCCACCGCCATGCAGCGGGTCGCCCGCCATGAAGGACTCAGCCAGGTAATCCAGGCAGGTGCCGTTGATGACCGCCCGCGGCCGGCCCACGGCGTTGATCAGAGGCCGCCCGGCGGCGGAGCCCAGCACGTAGATCTCTCCGCCTTTGGCTCCATACAGAAAGGTCTGGCCCACGTCGCCGTGCACCACCAAACGGCCGCGCTTCATGATCTGCCCGAGCTGATCTTGCCCGTCGCCGTGAATGTGCACCTCGGCGCCATCCAGGCCCGAAGCGGCATAATCGCCCACGTCGCCGTACAGATCCAGGCGTACGTCCTGGCTGTTTGCGCCCAGCCCGCAGCCAGCGAAACGCCCGCCGCGCCAGTTGTACACAATGAAGCGGCGCCAGCCAAGCTGGTAGGCGCGCACAACCCAGCGCGCCGCGCTGTCTTCATCTTCCGGCGGAAAGCTATCTCCATCCAGGATCAATGTATGCTCCAGAGCGGCAGGCGCGCGCAGCGCGCTGCGGCTGTGCCAGTCAATGCGCCGCACGCCCGGCAAGCCGGCATCCTGCTCATTCAGACCCGCCGCCTGCTCGAAAAGGGCAAACAGCTGCCGGTCTACGAGAGATAGCAAAGAGGCGCGCTTTTTGTCGCCCGGATCGAAACGCCGGTCGCGCAGCCAGTTCAGCGTCTCCACGGCAAAACGCCATTCCACCTCGCCGTGCCGGGCGAAATCGCCCAGCCAGCTCAGCCCCCAGGCAAGCTCATCCCAGCTCGCGCTTGCCGCTGCCTGCGAAAGCCACTTCCACATGGAGGGTACGCCACCGTTGTCGTAGGCATGGTAGATCTGGTTTTCCCACTCCCGCCGGAAAGCCTCGCTCGTTCGCTGTGCATCCAGGCGGCGCGCGTCCACGTGCCGGCGGCGAACATCCAATGCCACCGGAGCATTAAATTTGTTGGCGCACTGCAGCCCTTTGCCAGGGCTGTAGGTAAAGCGGAACGCGCCGCCATCGGTGTGCGAGCCGCCGCGCGCCGCCCAATATTTATCCGCCTGCGGCTGGAAGCGCTGGTCTTCGGCTGCCAGGGAGCGCAAACAGGCGTTGATCGCCTGCCGCTCACTGGCGACCAGGCCAATTTGTACGCTTTCGTTTTCAGAGACGGCATTTTCATACAGCGCAAATACCTGCGGGCGCAGCATGCTGGTATCGGTGATGCCCAGCAGCTCGTAGCGCTCCTCGTCCGGCAGGGAGCGCGCCAGGATGAAGAACCACGGGCCATCCGGCGAGCCGTGCATGTGGGCGCGCTGCACCGCCCGGTACAGCGCCTGCTTTTCCGCCGGCAGGGTCAGGTAATCGTGTTCGGTTGTCGGCGTCATGGCTTCCAGGGTGATCTCCAGCGGGTAGCCGTACACCCGCTCCCACAGGTCGAACAGCTGCACGCTCACCTCGGTATCGGTCAGGAAAAGCTGTCCGATGCCGCGCTGGCGCAGGTATTCGCTCACCGCGTGGTAGTTGGCGAAGTCGCCGTTGTGTACCAGGGCTTCGTTCAAGCCGATGAATGGGTGCGCGCCGCCCGGGTGCCATACCCTGCCTTTGGTGGGGTAGCGCTGGTGGGCGATCCACACGTGCGCGGTTTGATCTTGAAGCTGGTAATACTCCACCACGTCTTCGGCGTAGCCGACGATTTTCAGCACCGACAAATCCCGCCCGTGAGAGAGCACAAAGGCGCGCTTTTCTCCCAGGCTGGCATAGAACTGGATGTTCAGGCGGTATGAGTTCTGGTACACGAATTCATCTTCCAGGGCGCGCGCCGGCAGGCCTGCCAGCCCCTTCTCGGCAGCAAAGGCTTGCAGCGCCTGCGGGCGAGCGCGTACGAAGTAGCGCCACACATCCGGCGGGCGCACTTCTAAACCGGGTATCTGGCGGTAATCGTCCAGGTGGGGCAGCTCGTAGGCCTGGGCAACCTCGAAATACGGGGTGATGAAGCTGGCTTCCACTTCTTGGCGCGCCTGCGGCTCCAGCAGAGCGATCTGCAGCATGGTGTGCGAGCGCAAAACCTGCGCCGTGACCCTCGCTTGAAGTGGATCCAGACCAACCATGGCAATGCCGCCGCCCTTGCCGTTGCCGCGGTTGTGCATCTGGCGCGAAGCGCTCAAGACGTGCCGCCCGGGGACCGGGACATTGGCGGTGAAGCCCAGCACGCCGCAGCCGCCTTCGGCGGCATCTTCCGCCCTGCCCAGGGCCGGCGAGGCATCCAGCAGCGCCCTGCGAGATTTCAGGATCGATTCCGCGTAGGCATGGGTCATAGATTCAACCTCCAGAGTATTCCCAGCTTTTCAGTCGGTATAGGCCGCCGCCAGGGCGGTTTTTTTGAAGCGTCCCAGGTTGATGAAGGCCACCGAACCGACGATCACCAGGGCAGCCAACAGGGTGCGCAGGTTCAGCGCTTCCGCAGCCAGTAAGTTGCCGATGAGGATGGCAACCAGGGGATTCACATACGCGTAGGTGGATACCAGCGGCGTGGGTGCAACCCGCAGCAGCCAGGTGTAGGCTGCGAAGCCGATCAGCGAGCCAAACACGATCAGGTAAGCCAGACCCCACAGCGAGCGCGCCGAAATCCCCGCCAGGTCCAGGCGCGACCATTCACCGGTCAGGCTGCCCATAAGCAGCAAGCCGCCTGCGCCAGCCAGCATCTCCATGCCGGTGCCCAGCAAGGGGGATTCGGGCAGGGGTGCATTGCGGCTGTACAGAGATCCAAGCGCCCACAGCAGAGCTGCCAGCGTCAGGGCGGCAATGCCCGCCGGGTAAACACCCAGCAAGCCTCCGCCCTGGGAAAACGGATCGACCAGCAGCACGATGCCGGCAAAACCGGCGCCCAGCCCGGTAGAAGTCATCCAGTTCGGGCGCGGCCCGCCGGGGCGAGCAGCATCGATCAGTGCCATCCACAGCGGCGCGCTGCCCACCATCAGGGCGGTAATGCCGGAGGGCACGTACTGCTCTGCCCAGGTGACTGCGCCGTTGCCGCCCAGCAG
>JBGSTO010000223.1:0-6961 GCA_041736465.1 Anaerolineales bacterium
GGCACACGCTTCTTCCCGGTGGCTTCCGCCGTGGAAAGCCGCAAGCGCTATTTGCTCACCGGTGGCAGGCGCAGCGCTCGCCTGGTGATCGATGACGGCGCGGTCAAAGCGCTGCGCCTCGGCGGCAGCCTGCTGCCGGTGGGACTGGTACGCGTCGAAGGTCAGTTCGAACGCGGCGAGCTGGTGCGGGTGGTCGACCAGTCCGGGGTTGAGCTGGGGCGCGGCCTGGTGAATTACGCCGCCGCCGACCTGGCAAAGATTGCCGGCAAGCGCTCTCAGGAAATCGAGTCCCTGTTGGGCTACGCCTACGGGGATGAGATCATTCATCGCAACAACCTGGCGGTATTATGAACATGAATGAGATTGGCAGCAATGCAAAAAAGGCGGCGCGCCGTTTGGCGAGAGCCTCCTCCCAGCAGAAGACCCACCTGCTGAACTCCCTGGCGGAGCGTTTGCTTGCCAGTGCAGAAACAATTTTGGCGGAGAACGCCCGCGACGTGCAGCTCGCCCGCGGATCTGGGCTTGCCGCGGCTTCGGTCGATCGATTAATGCTCAACCCGAGCCGCCTGGAAGGCATCGTGGAGGATTTGCGCTCGGTCGCCGCCATGCCCGATCCGGTCGGCGAGATCATCGAGCAGAACACGCTGCCCAACGGTCTGCGCGTGCGCCGCCAGCGCGTGCCGCTGGGGGTGCTGGGCGTGATCTACGAAGCGCGCCCCAATGTGACCATCGACGTGGCAGGGTTGGCGATCAAGACCGGCAACGCCGCCATCTTACGCGGCGGCAGCGAGACCTTGAACTCGAACCGCGCCCTGGTAGCTGCGGTGCAGGCGGCGCTGGTGGAGCACGGCTTCCCTGCGCAAACCATCCAGTTCATCGACGACACTGACCGCACCCTGGTGCACGCGCTGCTGCAGCTGCACGAATACGTGGACATCATCATCCCGCGCGGCGGCGCAGCGCTGCACGCCTTCTGCCGCGAGTACAGCCGCATCCCGGTCATTACCGGCGGCATCGGCATCTGCCACCTGTTCGTGGACGCCTCCGCCGACCTGGACGCCGCGCTGCCCGTGCTGCGCAACGCCAAGGTGCAGCGCCCGACGGTGTGCAACGCCCTGGATACCGCCCTGGTGCACCGGGCCGTGGCGGCGGAATTCTTGCCGCGCCTGGTGGCTTACCTGGAAGCGGACGGTGTGACCTTCCGCCTCGACCGCTCGGTGATGCCCTATTTCCCAAAGGGTCTGCCCGCCAGCGTCGCGCCTGCCGGGGAGGGTGATTTCGACACCGAATGGCTGTCGCTGGTGCTGGGGCTGAAGGTGGTGGATGGGCTGGATGACGCCATCGCTCACATCGAGGAGCACAGCACCGCCCACTCGGATGGCATTTTGACCCAGGATGAAGAGAATGCCCGCCGCTTTGTGGAGGAGGTTGATTCGGCGGCGGTGTACGTCAACGCCAGCACGCGCTTCACCGACGGCGCGCAGTTGGGGCTGGGAGCGGAGGTGGCGGTCTCGACGCAGCGGCTGCATGCCAGAGGGCCGATGGGGTTGAGGGAGCTGACCACGTATAAGTGGGTGATCGAGGGGGAGTATCAAACGAGGGCGTGAGAACCTCAAAGCTTATGTATATTCTTCCGTATACCCGAATCATTTTAGTGAGCCCGAAGTCTCCCGATGCAGTCAGCCTGCTTATGCTTCGGGCAGTACCACCCATTGAGAGTAAATCCAAGAGGCCTGAAAATAATCTACTCGAGTATTATGGGTCAGTTTGGCAATCATATTTTTTCATCAGGCGAAACCTCAATTTTGGCAACAGATTTTATCCTTGGTTTAGTAAATACAACACTTTTATACCAATTATCGCTGGAGAACTGAAGCCATACGATCAAGGAACAAAAATAGTCGTAACTGCGAAATTTCCTCTGATAATCTTGCTAATCATTCTGTTTTACTACTCGGCAATTATATGCCCTTTATATCTCTATCTACGTGAAATGATTTCATCCGGGCAGTATGAATGGAGTGTCTTATTAACAGTCTTGCCTTTTCTGATATTTTTCTTTTTATGGCATACGATTAGCTTCAATCATGAAGTAAGTAAGATAAAGGGTTTCTTATTCCGAGTTGTATCAGCAAGACCCGAGACTCGCAATGAACATCGTTCTTCATCAATATCCTTCGGAAAGTGATGAAGATCCTTGGATGATGCTGGTTCCAGTTATCGTTACGAAAACCTTTGCAGAATCGAACGAAAACAACCGAGAAATGGATACTCGATAGTGAAAAGGACGAAGATATCATATTACTAGCCAAAGAAATCAATTTCATCGCTAAATAGGCCAAGTCAAATGCCAGAATTAACGTTTGATCATGAAAAAGCTACCGATTACTGCGAGCATTGTGGAAAAGAGTATGCCGTAAGTCGAGGTTCAGTTTACGAGGACAATTTCCCTATTGCCATTTATGTAGCAGGCATGCACGGATGTGAGGGAGAGGCAATAGTAGTCCTTGCTATCGCCCTCGCACAACCAGATAAGCAGACCCCCGTCGCGATTACGTTACAAATTATGCCAACCGAAACTGAATTTGAAATGCGGATTATCTCCCCAGATTACTCGCCTTGGCGAGAATATGCTTACCTGGGACACACGCTCTCGAGGGCAGATGCATTGGCAAGCCCTCAAAAGGAGTTATTCTTTCGCATAGCAGATCTAATCGTGATCGAGAATCCAGAAGTAAATGATTTTTTGAACGCTGATTTTTAGAAAGTTGGATAACAAATAGCGCCATAACACGGATGGCAGCGACAAAACCGTCAATCCGGTATGCTGTCAGCCAAAGTGACCAGAGGCTAATTGAGGCAAGTGTGTATCGTAGGGGCATCCGGAAAACTGGGGCAGTACATGGTGCAGCGCGCGCTGGCCCGCGGCTATGGCACGAGAGTGAGTAGGGGGCCGAGAGACAAAGGCAGGTGAGGGTATGTTAGATTCTTCCGGTTTGCGCAACGTCAGCACCAGCTATTTTACCGGCCGCGCGTGGGCCTTCGAGCGCCTGGAAGCCTGGCTGAGTAAGCCGGGACAGCTATCCTTCCTGGTGGGCGGTGGCCCCGGCAGCGGCAAGACAGCGTTTGCGGCGCGCCTGGTCGAGATCAGCCGGGAGAAGACAGGTGAGGCGTTCCAAAAACAAGTCCAAAAAAGTCTGGCCTACGCCCACTTCTGCCGCAACGGAGACGAGAGCAGCCTCAACCCGCTGGACTTTGTGCGCATGCTGTCACTGACGCTCAGCCGGCGCTACCCGCGCTTTGCCGAAACGCTGGCAGCCGGCGACAATCCCGGGGTCCAGATCGAAGTCAACCAGCGAATCGGCCGGGCAGCGAAGGGATCGTCGGTGCAGGGTGTAGTGATCAACAACCTGACCATCTCTCGGCTCTCGACGCGCATCGCCTTCGACCAGCTGGTGCGCAAACCACTGGAAGCGCTCTGCGGCCCGGATTTCAAGGAAACGATCCTGATCGTGGTAGATAGCCTGGACGAGGCCCAATCCTTCGACCCGGAAGAAAACATCGCCGCCCTGCTGGCGCACGTCAGCCGAACAGAGAGGCCGCTCCCGGAGGTAGTACGCTTTTTGCTGACGGGACGCTTCAACGATCCACGCCTGCTGAGCCTGTTCCGGAAACCCGACCTGAACTTAAACGAAGATGCACCCCCCGACCAGGATGATATCCGCACATACGCCCGGCTGCGGCTGGGCGAGCGAGCCGGGAATCGGAAGGAAGCGCTGGCAGACAAAGTCGCATCTGCCAGCCAGGGCAATTTCCTGTATGCCCGCTACGTGCTGGAGGAGCTGCTGGTGCAGGCAGAACTCCCTGCCGACCTGGAGGCGCTCGAATTTCCGGATGGGCTGGAGGCGGTCTATCGCAGCTTCATCCGGCGCGAGCTGGCAGCCAATGATGAGAAATGGGAGCAGCGCTACAGCCCGCTGCTGGGGTTATTGGCTGTTGCGCGCAGCCCCGGCCTGAGCAGCGAACAAATCATGGATATCAGCGGGTTGGATGAGTCCAAAGCTCGCAGCACGATCAAAGCCTGCGCCCAATACTTGAGCGGAAGGCCGCCGGAAGGGCCGTTCACGATTTATCACCAGTCCTTTCGAGACTTTCTGACCACTGACCCGGATTTCAGCGTATTTCCGGCAGAAGCGCACCGTAGGCTGGGCGAGTTTTTCAACAAGGTGTACAGCGGCAACTGGGCCGGCTGTCTAGATGGGTACGCCTTGCGGCATACCCCCTATCACCTGGCGCAGGCTGCGGCAGCCTTGAACCGCCCGGCACAGCGCTCCCAACGGGCCGGGCTGGTGGAAGCCCTGACTGAGTTGATCCTCGATCTTGATTATCTGGAGGCCTGGGTGCGCAGTGCGTCGATCTATGCCGTGTTATTCGACCTGGGCGAGGCCGCTCGCCTGCTGCCAGAAACCGAGCGGCGCGAGCATCCGATCCAGGCTCTGCTCAACGCCCTCGACCTGGAAACCCACAACCTGGTGACCTGGCAGCCGGAGAAGCAGCCGGCTTTGCTGGTGCAACAGCTTTACAACCGGACGCGGGAGAATCCTCGGCTCTCCGCGCTGGCTGAGGCCTGTGCGCAGCGCCTGGCGCAGAGCGGTATGGCGTATTTCGAAAAAACATGGAGCACGCGCCGGGAGCCGGCCGTGCTGGTGCGAACGCTGGAGGGGCACGAGGGAGCGGTGAATGCCCTGGCGATGACCTCCGACGAACGCTATCTGGTGTCAGGCGGGGAGGATGGCTGGCTTGCGGTATGGGAGCTGAAGACCGGACGTTTGCTGCACAGGCTCGATGAGCTGATCGCAATGGAACATGACCGGCAAATCAGGGATTCCACGTACCAACGTGGCTCACCGAGAAAGATTGCCGAAGGGGCAGTCGCGGCGCTGGCTGTGCTGCCCGGCGACCGGTATGTACGCGCCGGGTTGCGAACAGGCGAGATCCTGGTCCTCGACCTGGGCAGCGGGAAAAGCGTTCCAGCGCTTACGAAAGGTATCCGCTCCAGGCTGATCACATTCTCCCAATCACCGGACGCCCGCTACCTGGCTGTCATGACGTGGGGGAATGCCATTTTGTTGGAGAACACGCCGCATGCAATTGCGTTATTGATGCATGATGATACTTCCTTGCTGGATAATCTGCCGGCAGCTGTGCAAGAGCTGCCCCTCCCAGTCGACAGGCGCACTCCAGTCACGGCTTTCGCAGCGCTCTCAGACCGCATCCTGCTGGCTGTGTTGGATGAACGCATTGTTCAAATCCTCAGTTTCGAGCCGCAGCGCTTTATGCAATCGCTGATCGATGGCAAACCCCTGCCGCCTCTGATCCTGGGTGAACAAGAGGCCATTATCACAAGTATTGCCGTAACGCCGGACGGCGCGCTGGCAGTCACTGCCGGGACTGATGGGGTGCTGAAAGTATGGGATCTGCTCCTTGGGCAGGAAGTGGGCTCATTGGGCGAGCCGGAAGCCCCCTCATTTTGGGATCCCTGGCACGGCACGGCGGCCAGCCGCTCTCGCTGGGAGGAAACACTGCAGCGCCGGATTTACTTTCAATCAAGCGGCTTAAGAGGCGCCCCAGCGCCGCTGCCCTGGTACAGCACGGCTATCACGCCGGATGGGCGACTGGCCCTGTCAGGTCTATCCGACGGCCGCCTGCGCCTGTGGGAGCTGAAAACCCGCCAGCTAAGCGGAGAGGTCGAGGCGCATCGCGGCGATGTGCGTGCACTGCTCGTCTCACCCAGCGGACGCTACGCCGCATCCGGTGGGGAGGATGGCAAAATCAAGGTGTGGGATCTGGGGGCCCCGTTCGAGCACACGGTTGATCACGGGCACCGGGATTGGGTCAATGGGCTGATCTGGACGCCGGACGGCAGCCGGATCATCTCCGGCTCGGACGACGGCACAATCCGCCTGTGGGACGCCGAGACCGGCAAAGAGCTGGCGAAGATTGCAGCGCACGAAGGCTGGGTGCTCGATTTTGCCTTTTCCCAAGACGGGCAGACGCTGTATTCAGCCGGCGGGGATGGAAAGATTAAGGCCTGGGAAGCAAGCACGCTGGCGCACCTGAGAACGTATGCCGGGCACGAGGGGCGGGCGCACGGCGTGCGGGTGACGCAGGCAGGTGAGTTGGTCTCGGCTGGGGCGGATCAGACGGTGAAGGTGTGGGAGGCGGAGAGCGGGGAGGCGCGGCTAACGCTGGTTGGGCACGCCGGTAAGGTGATCCGCACGGCGCCTGTTCCCAACCGGCGGCTGGTGATCTCCGCATCGGAAGATGCCACACTGCGGCTGTGGAACCTGGACAGCGGCGAGGAAGTGAGCTGCCTGCGCGGCCACGAAGCGCAGGTGGATGCGGTGACGGTGACGCCTGACGGCAGCCGGGTCGTTTCAGCCTCCTATGATGGAACCGTGCGCACCTGGGATCTGGCGAGCGGCGAATGCCTGCACGTTCTGCATGGTCACCGGGCAGCCGTTTACAAGCTGGCGCTCTCGGCGGATGGCAGGCACATCTTCTCTGTCTCAGCCGACAGGACAGTGCGAGCCTGGGAGTTGGAGAGCGGCCAGGAAAGCGGCTTGATCCCACTGGAGCAGGAGGCCAGCAGCATCGCGGTTGATGCGGTCTCCGGGGCGATCGCAGCGGCGGATGGCAGCGGGAACATTTACCGGCTGGCGTTCCGGTACCTTATGGCGGGTCAGGGATAACCCGGAGCTGCCCGTATCAACGTAGAATTTCCTTACCAGCCTGGTCGGCTTCCTGAAATACTTTTGTCAAGCCACCAACAGCGTCTTTTGACCAAAGAAAGGAGGAACCAGCAGATGGCGACCAATCCACCCAAACGGCAAGCCCCAAACAGATCGGTCATACGTTGGCTGCTTGATTCTGACCCTTCGATCCGCTGGCAGGTGATGCG
>JBGSTO010000383.1:0-2366 GCA_041736465.1 Anaerolineales bacterium
TGCTATTCCTGGCCCGGCATCTACCCGCGGCGATGCATGGATCTCTACGGTCGCCAGCTTCGCCCATTGATGCGCGCCCTGATAGAAAAAGGCGGCGTAAAAAATATCGACCCAACCGGCAGCTTCTTCGAACGCTCACTGGCGCGCGCCATACTTTCATACTGGGCCGCCGGCGAAAATAACAACCAACACGGACAACATCTAAAAACGGAGGGATTATGACAATACCCAAGACCATTGGCCTGCCGCGCATGATGAAAGAAATGGGTGAGAAGCGCGTCTTTTTGCCGGAGTTCGTCCAATACCTGGCGGACCTTGGACTTACTGTCCTGATCGAGGAGGGCTACGGCTCACGATCCGGGCTTTCGTTCGGCGACTATCGCCGCGGCGATGAAAATGTACGCAGCTGCACCCGCGAGGAGGCCTTTCAGCAAGACCTGGTGCTGGTGCTGCGCTCGCCGACAATGAAAGAATATGAGATGCTGCGCAAGGGAGCATGCCTGGTTTCCATGCTGCACTTTCCCACCCGTCCCAAACGCGTTGATAAATTGAGACTGCTGGGCTTAAACGCTATCTCTTTGGACAGCATCGTCAACGACAACAACCTCCGCATGGTGGAAAACATGAAGGCAGTGGCATGGAACGGTCTGGAGGCAGCCTTTGATGTGCTCGAAGATCGCTGGCCTCGGCTGTGCCGCCCCGATGGGCTACCCATCCACGTACTTGTATTGGGTACAGGAATGGTTGGCAAGCATGCTGTCGAAGCCGCCACGAAGCTCGGCAATATAGAACGCAACAACCAGCATATTTCCGATGAAGGGTTGGGAGCGGTGGCAATCGCTGCTGGGCGAAACATATCCACGAACGCCGCTACGATGAAATTGCTTTTCAACCAGACCGACATACTGGTGGACTCCACCCAACGAAGAAACCCTTCTGTACCGGTGGTGCCCAATGAATGGATCGCCTGGCTGCCTGAGCATGCCGTGCTGTGCGATTTATCGGTGGACCCGTATACGCTGGATACCGATCCGGTGGTGGTGCGCGGCATCGAAGGCATCCCACAGGGCAGTCTCGACCAGTACGTGTTCGCGCCCGACGATCCAGAATGGGGCAGCACCGTGCCCGCCAGCATCACAAGCCAGCACCGGCGCACAACAGTATCGTGCTATTCTTGGCCCGGCATCCACCCTGAAGCCTGCATGCGCCATTACGCACAACAGCTAGAACCGCTGATGGAAGTACTGGTTCAAAAAGGTTATAACGGACTCAGCATGAAGGGCGGTTTCTTCGAGCGTGCCATGGAGCGCGGCAGCATGCGCTACTGGCTGCGAACCGGTCACTACGAACCTCGCCCGCGCTAAAATATGTGCTTTCTTCCCTACCTTAAGGTCAAAAGTGCCATCGGATCGAAGTGCTGGAATTCCCCCGAAGTACGCCAGCGCAGGTAAGACTCTCTCTGCTGGGGAGTAATTTCATAAAGGTAGTAGCCCATGTCTTCGAGCTGTGCGTTGGCAGGACCCAGACGCATCTCCAGGTGCAGGTGCGCTACCCCGGCGTTGCCGCTCTTCCCTACCGCCCCCAGCGGAGTGCAGGCGTCGATGCGCTGACCAGCTTCAAGTGCTGGCACATCCTGCAGGTGAGCGTACAGAAAATACACCGATCCCGCCGCCGTACCCTGGAAAGCGAGCGTGTACGCCTGAATTTTGTCAGAAACCGCCTCTTCCCAGGCTCGCGGCAGCTCTGAGATGCCGGTTTCCAGGAGCATAGCGTTACCGTAAGGGAAGCTCTCTTTCAACACCAGAGCCACGCGCCCGCCGAGCACCGTCTGCACCACCTCGCCCTCGATAGACTGCCGTAATCCGTTCTGGTAATACGAGAAATCCACCCCATGGTGTCGCTCTTCCCTGCCCACCGGCGGCGCGGTATACGCCGAAGAGACGATCCCTGCCAACGAAGACAGCTCGTGCTCTGCCAGCGGTGAGCATATTTCTACATCCAATGGAGTAGCGGTGGCAACTGGCACTGGCGCCACAGCCTTGCCCGCGGCTGTGGCGACTGGCAGTGGTGGGGCTGGCATATCAAGCGTACTGGTTGGCACAGATTCCAGCAGGGGCGGTGCCCCGGTAACGATGGGCGTTTGGACGACGACTGCCTCAGCCGGCATGGGCGCAGTATGACCGCCGCTACCTGCACACCCAACTCCCAGCATAACCAAGACCATCACACTGACCAACAGACCCTTCTCGACTGCACGCATGCCGCAATTATAAAGAAGAATCGCCATACCTGCCTGGCCTGTTAAACCCGATTTGACAAGATACCCTGCCTGGGGTAGAATTTGTTCGCCTTACTCGGGGCGTGGC
>JBGSTO010000392.1:0-3759 GCA_041736465.1 Anaerolineales bacterium
GTCACCCCACATGAAGGGCTCTCATGTTCTTAGAGGGGAGAGCCCTTCACCTTTACTGTGGTGTCAGCTACCAATAAAAACCTGTAATCCCAGGAGAATAACAATGACCAACAAAGAAAGCGTTAATTCACCCCAAAAGACGGCAAGAGCTGCAGCGTTCGTGTTTCTAATCATATTTTTTCTGGGGATGTCCACTGAACTTTTTATTCGTCCGGGCATGCTTGTGCCGGGAGATGCCGCGGCAACCGTCAGGAATATTGCGGCTTCTGAAGCGCTCTTCCGTCTCTCCCTGGTGAGCGATCTAACCCGCCAGGCGCTGTTGATGTTATTGCCCCTGGTTTTATACAAATTACTCAAACCGACTAACAAATGCATCGCATCGCTTATGGTTATATTCGCTCTGGTCAGTGTCCCTATCTCGATGCTCAATGAGCTTAACCATTTCGCTGTCCTGCTGCTATCTAGCGGCGCTGGTTATTTGACAGCATTCAAAGCGGATCAATTGAATGCCCTGGTGATGTTCTTTATCGATTTGCGCAAATATGGAACATTTATCACCCAGTTTTTTTCCTTTTGGGTAATCCTCCTTGGTTATCTGGTTTTCAAGTCGGGCTTCCTTCCCAGGATTCTGGGCGTCTTGTTGATGCTCGGAGGTTTTTGCTACACGGTATCCGCTGTTTTATTCTTTCTTTTTCCCAACTTCGATGCGATGATACTTGGCCTGTTTGCGTTTATTGGAGAGTCATTATTTTACTTGTGGCTTTTGATTAAGGGTGTAAAGGATCAATCTTTCTGGTGACCGCAATCCTTGTTTGGAGTGCGAGTGGATGGTCTACACAAAAAACACAGGGAGACTAAAGTGAAAAGTACGAAAACAGTGAAGGAAGCCTATGCCTTCCTAGGATTAACACTTGCATTTTCCTATTTCGTTTTCTGGGGACCTTTGGCTCGTTTTAAGATCCCAACCATTAGTTTCGTAAGTGATGTTAAAGGTCCCATCTGGGCGATCGTATTACTACTCGTCGGAGGGTTTGTACCCTCCCTGTTGGCAATTTTTCTAACCTGGAAAAAGGAAGGGGTGTCTGGATTACGATTGTTAGGCCGGCGGATGATTCAATTTAAGCTTGGCTGGCGTTGGTACGTGTTTACTTTCCTGATCGTTATGGCGGGAACGGCGGGGCAACTAACCATTCACAAACTTCTCGGTAATACTTTTAACGGATATCTTTTTTTGGCACAATTGGGAAGTTTTTTACCGCTTCTGATCCTTGGTCCGCTGTCAGAAGAAATCGGTTGGCGCGGATATGCACTGGGAAGACTTCAGACGCGGTGGAATGCGTTGACTTCATCCTTGATTATCGGTTTGTTTTGGGCATTATGGCATCTACCCTTGTTTATGATGGTGGGCACTTCGCAACACGAATTGGGAATCCCGTTCATTGGCTTCCTGATAAAGTTTATGGCCAGTTCGGTTCTATATACATGGCTTTACAACAACACCAAACAGAGTCTCTGGTCAGCGATTTTGCTTCATTGGATATATTCATACGCTGAACAGGTGTTGTCTTACGGGGTAACCCGGTCTCCTCTCTATAACTGGTTAGATTATTTACCCTACGTGATCATGGCAGTCGTGGTGGTCTTGATCTGGAAACCTCAAACATTGAGCAGATCATAGTAAACACCAAAAACTCCCGACAATAAAAACGACAGCACGAATGATGACCTGATGTATACTCAATTGCAGAATGCCTGCACCAATTCTCCTCACGAAACTTTATATTCCCCCGTCTCGGTCGAACGTTGTCCTCCGCCCCCGCCTGATCGAGCGGCTGAACGAGGGTCTTACATCGGGTTGTAAACTGACCCTCATCTCTGCCTCCGCAGGTTTTGGAAAAACGACACTGGTCAGCGAATGGGTTGCCACTTGTGGGCAACCGGTCGCCTGGCTGTCGCTGGACGATGAGGATAACGACCCAAACCGCTTTCTGATTTACCTTGTATCTGCTTTGCGTACGATTATGGTGAATATTGGAGAAGGGGTATTGCAGGCGCTCCAATCTCCTCAGCCACCGGCAGTCGAATCGATTCTGACAGCCCTGGTCAATCAGCTCACCACTATCCCGGACAATTTCATCCTTGTCCTGGACGACTATCATGTGATTGATTCTAATCCGGTTGACGCGTCGACGGACGTCGACGGCGCCCTCACCTTTCTAATCAAGCATCTGCCGTCCCAGATGCACCTGGTGATCGCCACGCGCGAAGATCCATCCCTGCCATTGGCTCGCTTGCGCGCTCGCGGCCAATTGACCGAACTGCGCGCCGCCGACTTGCAGTTTACCCCCGCCGAGGCCACTGAATTTCTCAACCAGGTGATGAGTCTAAACCTCTCGGCGGAAGACATTGCCGCGCTGGAAAGCCGCACCGAAGGCTGGATTGCCGGCTTGCAATTAGCTGCGCTTTCAATGCATGGACACCCAGATGCCGCCGGCTTCATCCAATCGTTCACTGGCAGTCACCATTTCGTGCTGGATTATCTGATTGAGGAAGTCTTGGGACAACAGTCCGAAAGCATCCAGACTTTCTTGCTCCGCACATCCATCCTCAACCGCATGTGCGGCTCCCTTTGTGACGCTGTTCTACTCGACACATCTGCTTCAGGGCAGGAAACCGCCGGTCAAGAGACCGGTCAAGAGACTCTAGAATATCTCTAACGCGCCAACCTGTTTATCGTCCCCCTGGACAACGAGCGGCGTTGGTACCGTTATCACCATCTCTTTGCTGAATTGCTGCGACAACGACTGCAGCAGAGTGGCAACGTGGCCGAATACCACATACGTGGCAGCCAATGGTACGAAGACAATGGTTTAGAGCTTGAAGCTTTTCAGCACGCGGCTGCCGCCAATGATGTTGAGCGCGCCGCGCGTCTGATCCAAGGAAAGGGGATGCCCCTGCATGTTCGCGGCGCGCAGGTCCCTGTACTAAACTGGCTGGAGTCGCTGCCTACGACAGTACTGGATGAAAGACCCATATTATGGGTGATGTATGCCGGGGCATTAACAACTGCCGGCCGAACGACCGGCGTCGAACCAAAACTTAAGGCGGCTAAAGCCGCTCTGCAAGGTGTCGAGCTAGACATCGATACCCGCGACATTTTAGGACGTATTGCCAACAACCGAGCTACCCTGGCTTTCATGCAGTACCAGGCAGATACAGCTATTGCTCAGGCACTCTATGCCCTGGAGTATTTGCGCCCCGATAATCTGCCTGTCCGCAATATAAGTACCTGGGTGTTGGGTGCTGCCTACCAACAAAAAGGAGACCGTAACGCGGCCAGCCGGGCATTTACTGAAGCCATTTCCATCAGCCAGAAGATAGGACATACCTTCGTCACCAAATTGGCCACGATGGGTCTTGGTAGGGTGCAAGAAACAGAAACCAAGCTCTATCTGGCCGCCGAGACCTACCGGCATGCCCTAGAACTGTTTGGTGAGTATCCGCTGCCGTCTGCCTGTGAGGCGCATCTTGGCCTGGCCCGTATCTGCTACGAATGGAACGACCTGTATGCCGCTGAACAGCACGGGCAGCAGAGCCTCCGACTGGCGCAGCAATGGGATCGCGTTATTGACAGATTCATTGTTTGTGAGGTGTTTCTTGCCCGCCTGAAACTGGCGAGGGGGGATGCAGACGGGGCGGCCGCCATATTAGCGGAGACCGAGCAGTCCGTGCGCCAGCATAACTTTGTGCATCGGATAC
>JBGSTO010000415.1:0-9164 GCA_041736465.1 Anaerolineales bacterium
TCAGCAATCGGCAATGCGCAATGCTTCCTGAAAATCCAGGCTGAATTTGGCAGTTTCGATCGATACATCTGGCAGTTCGTGGACGGGCGCCCGATACGCAACGCCCGGCAGCGTCTGGCGGAAATCCCCGCGCAGACACCAGTTTCAGATGCCATGTCGCGCGATCTAAAATTGCGCGGCTTTCGTTTCGTTGGCTCTACCATCTGTTATGCCTACATGCAGGCGGTGGGGATGGTCAACGACCACATCATATCCTGTTTCCGCTATGCTCAGCTCCAGGATTAACCGGCACCGGACAAGCTGTATTAATAGCAAATCAGGCGGCAGGCTGAAATCCAGCCTGCCGCCTTTGTGCGTCAATGTGTTGCCAGTGAGTGACTGTGATAGAATCGGTGAGAGCCGGGTACGCCGCCCCCGGCTCTCTCTAAGGAGGAGAAGAAGAGAAATCGCCCTTCGACCCCTATATTACCAAAGGCTAGTAGACTCTGCTTGACGATTGCCCTACGCTTACCCTACGATCACCCATCAAAATTGCGAGTATTCAGGAAAAGCCATGGAATTTGCAATAAAAACCGAAAATCTAGGACGAATATATAAGATTCGTGGGGGTAAGAAATCGGACCCGAAGGAGCTGGTAGCGCTCAACAGCATAGATTTACAGGTGCAGCGCGGCGAGTTGTTCGGGCTTTTGGGGCCAAATGGGGCGGGGAAGACCACCCTGATCAAGATCCTCACCACCCTGCTGTCGCCGACCTCCGGGCGCGCCTGGGTGGCGGGTTACGATGTTTCTGAGCAGGTGAATCAGGTTCGCCAGCGCATCAATATGGTTTCCGGCGGCGAGTCTTCCGGTTATGGTTTGCTCACCGTGCGGGAAAACTTGTGGATGTTTGCCCAGTTCTATGGTCTGTCCAGCGCGGAAGCCAACCGGCGGATCAAGGCTTTGCTGAAAGTAGTTGGCCTTGAAGATCGCATCAACAGCAAGTCGTCGGATCTTTCCACCGGCTTGCGCCAAAAGATGAACATCGTACGCGGTTTCCTGACCGACCCCGATGTGCTCTTTCTGGATGAGCCTACGCTTGGGCTGGATGTGGGCGCTTCTCGGGATGTGCGCCGCTTTGTACGCGAGTGGGTGGGCCAGGACGCTACTCGCACCTTGCTTCTGACCACCCATTACATGGTGGAAGCTGAAGAGCTTTGCGACCGGGTGGCAATCATCAACAAGGGCAGGGTTTTGGCTTGCGATACGCCTACTAACCTGAAGCACCGCTTGCAGCGCGATGTCATTTACCGTATGGAAGTCAGCCCCTTGAACAGCCTGGGCACGGCGGCTTTCGAGGCGCTCCCTGGGGTTCGAAAGATCGTTCATCGCCCGCAGGATGGCTCCTCAGTTTTGGAGCTTATCCTGGCTCAGGATGATGCTTTGAGCGTGGTGGTGGCAA
Organism: Anaerolineales bacterium; assembly: GCA_041736465.1. Lineage (GTDB taxonomy): Bacteria > Chloroflexota > Anaerolineae > Anaerolineales > UBA4823 > JAJUJL01. Next base: position 1,440 of record JBGSTO010000415.1, read on the forward strand.
CGCTGACTTCGGCAGACAAGCACATATTAAACCTGCAAAAGCGCGAGCCTACCCTGGAAGACGTTTTCGTCGACCTGGTTGGCTACAGTATGGAAGAAGTCGAGAAGGCCGAGTCGCCTGAGGAAAGCCAATGAGACGCGGCACCAGCCTCCAAACCCCTGATTGGCCGGTTTCTTTGCTGAAGCCGCAAAAACCGGGACAGCGCGTGCGCAAGGTCACCGGTTGGCGATTGTTTCTCAAGTCGGTGATGGCTCGCGCCTATCCGCGCATTATCGGGCAGCAGCGCGAGAAATCCTGGATGTTCTTCGATGTCTTTTTGCCTCTCCTCTCAGTTGCAGGCTACGTGTATATCTATCGTGCCATCAACGCTCCGGCAGAATATGTGGGTTTTGTGGTGATTGGCGGCGCCATGACAGCCTTCTGGTTGAATGTGCTGTGGAGTATGTCCAGCCAGCTTTACTGGGAGAAAGAGCAAGGCAACCTGGCACTGTACATCATCGCGCCCAATTCGATGATGGCAGTTTTGCTGGGTATGGCGGTGGGAGGTCTGGTAGCTACCACCTTGCGCGCCCTGGTGATCACGGTGATTGGCAGCTGGTTGTTTCAGGTGCCTTATGTAATTACAAATTTCATTCAATTGTTCCTGGTGTTCGTTCTGGCCCTTGTAGCTCTATACGGCATGGGGATGATGTCGGCCTCGCTGTTTCTACTGCTCAGCCGAGAGGCCTGGCACTGGGCCAACCTGGCGCAAGAGCCGATCTACCTGCTGTCCGGATTTTTTTTCCCCATCAAGAACTTCAGCTTTTGGATCGCGGTTGGCGCCTCAGTTATCCCGCTGACACTGGGCCTGGATGCGATGCGGCAGCTGATCTTTCCCTCGGGCGCCATACTGGGATTCCTGTCGGTGAAGGTTGAAATCGCCATACTGCTGGCGATGAGCGTGCTCTTCTTATGGGGCGCACGCGTCCTGCTCGCTTACATGGAAAAGCTGGCGATAAAAGAAGGCCGGCTCACCGAGAGCCGGCGCTAACCCGCTGCTGCATTTAGCGGAATTGGATGAGGAGTTTGCATGACGGCTGCTAAATCTGAGCTTACGGTTCCGGCGGGGAAGAGATTTCTGCGCTCGTTTGGTCTGGCTGCCTGGCTTGGCTGGCAGATCGAGTCGAACTGGGCGGATCCATTCTTGTTCGCCATCTACTCAATCATCAAGCCGCTGGCGAGTGCAGCCATCCTGGTGGTGATGTATTCGATCATAACCCAGGCGGATTTCGATGCCCCTATTTTTGCTTATATTTACCTGGGCAATGCATTTTATATTTACGTTGGTCAGGTGATGACCGGCATCTCCTGGGCGGTGATTGACGATCGAGAGCACTACAAAACTCTTAAATACGTTTACCTGGCTCCGATCCACTTTCCGACCTATCTGCTGGGCCGGGGTGTGGCGCGTTTCATGATTGGATCGTTGTCGGTACTCATCACAATTCTGTTTGGCGTGGTGTTCTTGCGCTTGCGCATCGACCTGGCCATGGTGAACTGGCCGCTTTTCTTGTTCAGCCTGGTGGTGGGCGTATTTATGCTGTCGATGATGGGTTTGCTGCTGGCGGGAATTCTGCTGCTCCTGGCGCACCATATGTGGGGTCTGGGAGAGGCAGTCGCCGGCGCGCTCTACCTGTTCACGGGCGCAATCTTCCCGCTGGAGGTGCTGCCCGCTTTTCTGCGCCCGGTGGGCTATATTTTGCCGGTTACCTATTGGCTCGAACTGCTGCGGCGTTCCCTGGTCGGTCAGGTGGCGCAGGCTTTCCCGACCCTGGCAGGTTTCTCCAACCTGCAGCTGGTGGGCATCCTGTTGGGGTTGACGGCGATATTGAGTGTGCTGGCCCTGGTGGTGTTTCGCTGGTGTGAAAATCGCGCCCGCGAGCAGGGCTTGATCGATGTCGTGACCAATTACTAAAGGTGCAAAAGATGCCAGAAGCTGTAATTATTGACGCGGTACGCACGCCGATCGGTGCGCAGGGCGGCGCCCTGGCTTCGGTCCGCCCGGACGACCTGGCAGCACTTGTCTTGAAAACTCTGATCGAGCGCACCGGGATCGATCCGGCGCTTGTGGAGGAGGTCTACCTGGGCTGCGCCAACCAAGCAGGGGAAGACAACCGCAACGTGGCCCGCATGGCAACGCTGCTGGCAGGGTTCCCGGTGGAGGTAGCCGCGGTTACCTTCAATCGACTGTGCGCTTCAGGGCTGAACGCGGTCAACCAGGCAGTTCGTGCGATCAAAGCAGGGGAGGGTGACGTTTTCGTTGCCGGCGGCGTGGAGAGCATGTCGCGAGCGCCTTATTCGGTGCCCAAGGCGGAAAGCGCCTACCCCTGGGGCAACCTGACGATGTGGGATACCACCCTGGGCTGGCGCTATCCGCATCCCAAAATGCAGGAGATGTACGGAACTGAGGCGATGGGCGAAACCGCAGAGAATATCGCCGCCCAAATGCCCAATATCACCCGCCGCATGCAGGATGAATTCGCCTGTGCCAGCCACCAGCGCGCCATTGCCGCCATCGACTCGGGCCGCTTTGCGGAAGAGATCGTTCCGGTGGTGATCCCGCAGCGCAAAGGCGATCCCGTTATTGTGAATACAGATGAGCGCCCCCGCCGTGATACCACCATCGACTCGCTCTCCAGGCTGCGCCCGGCCTTCCGTAAAGATGGCAGCGTCACTGCAGGCAACTCTTCGGGATTGAACGACGGCGCGTCTGCCGTACTTTTGGTGAGCGACGCCAGGGCGCGCCAGTTGGGATTGAAGCCCCTGGCGCGGGTGGTTGCTTCGGCTGCCGCCGGTGTGCCGCCGCGGGTGATGGGCCTGGGACCGGTGCCAGCCACCCGTAAGGCGCTGCAGCGCGCCGGGCTGTCTATCGAGCAGATCGGCCTGGTTGAGCTGAACGAGGCCTTTGCGGTGCAGTCGCTGGCGGTGATGCAGGAGCTGGGCTTGCCGCCTGAGATCACCAATGTCAACGGCGGAGCCATCGCCTTGGGTCATCCCCTGGGCTGTTCGGGAGCGCGCATCTTGACCACGCTGCTGCATGAAATGCGCCGCCGGGCTCCTGCGGAGGGTCGTCCGTATTATGGTCTGGCGACCCTGTGCGTTGGTGTTGGACAGGGTGAGGCGACCATCATCGAATGGATCGGGGATTGATCACTTCACACAGGAGCAGCACAGCATGGATATCCTGATCATCGGCGGAACACGATTTTTAGGCAGGGCGTTGGTCGATGCCGCGCGGCCGCGCGGCCATCGCCTGACGCTTTTTAACCGCGGCCAATCCAATCCGGACCTGTATCCAGAGGTGGAACAGCTGCATGGCAACCGGGATGGAGGCTTATCGGTTTTGGAGAGCCGGCATTGGGATGCGATCATCGACACATGCGGCTATGTGCCGCGCGTGGTGCGGCTTTCCGCTCAGTTTTTAGCCCAAAACACTGCCTGTTATACCTTTATCTCCTCGCTGTCGGTTTACGCCAGCACCACTCAGCCAGGCCTCAAAGAAGATGCCCCGCTGGCGACGATGGAGGATCCAAGCCGGGAAGACATCACCGGCGAAACCTACGGCCCTTTGAAAGTGCTGTGTGAGCAGGTTGTGCAGCAGGAACTGCCTGAGCGCAGCCTGATCATCCGCCCTGGCCTGATCGTCGGCCCATACGACGCCAGCGATCGCTTCACCTATTGGCCTGTGCGGCTGGCGCGCGGCGGAGAAGTGCTGTGCCCGGGACGTCCGGAGCGGGGAATCCAATTCATCGATGTGCGCGACCTGGCGGAATGGACGCTGCACCTGCTCGAAACAGGTCAGAAGGGCGTTTTTAACGCAGACGGAGTTCCTGGCGATGTCAGTATGGGAGGGCTGGTCGAAGCCTGCTGCCAGGCGGCAGAGATGCAAGGTCAGGATCGTCCGGCGGACCTGGCATGGGTGAGTGATGAGTTCCTGCTGGAGCAGGGGGTTGGGCCATGGATGGAAATGCCTTTGTGGATTCCTGAGAGCGACCCGGACAGCGCCGGTTTCTTTGCCTTTGATGTCAGCCGGGCGCAAGCTGCCGGGTTGGTACACCGTCCATTGGGGGACACCGTCGGCGCGACGTTGTCCTGGGCGCGAACCCGTCCCGCTGAATATACCTGGCGAGCCGGGCTGGATGCCGCTCGCGAAGCTCAATTACTGCAAGCCTGGAAGCAATCTCGACCAATCTAATCCAGTTGTCAGCCGCGCGGTTATAATACTAGTTGGCTTTCTCCCACGAGTTTGACACAAACCTGTGGGTTTGGTATATTTTTATTCGCCCGTGCGGGTTGATGCGGCGAAAATTTGCCAGGATTGAAAGCCGAAGGATTTTGAGCACGGTTGTTTCAGGGAGGTGTTTAGAGGGGTAAAGCATGCCAGGCATATCGGATTTCTTAGTCTACAGCCTGGATTTATTGGATTGCAGGAGTTTTGAGTTATGGAACCAGAACAAGTAAATGGTAATGCGGAGGCCGCCCATCCGGAAGAGCAACCGGTAATCCCCGAAAATACCGGCGCAGAGGTTGAGACACCCTCGGAATCGTTGGCAGATTCAAAAGAATCTTTCAAGGATATGTTGGAAGATTTCAATTACCAGATTCCTGAGCGCGGCAGCGTGATGCAGGGCACTATCCTGCGCATCGATGAAGACGCGATTATTGTGGACGTGGGCTTGAAGCGGGATGCAGTGGTTCCACAGCGCGACCTGTCTTCGTTGGATCGGGAATCCCTGAAGAGTCTTAATGTGGGCGATAAGGTCACGGTTTACATCACCAATACACCCGAAGGCGACCAGGATCTGCTGGTATCGTTGGCGCGCGGTATCGAACAGGGTAATTGGGATGAAGCCGAGCAGTACATGCAGAATGGCACCATCCTGGAGCTTGAAGTCGTTGACGAGAATAAAGGTGGTGTGCTGGTGCGCTTCAACAACTTGCGCGGTTTCGTGCCGGCTTCTCAGGTACCCGATCTGCGCCGTTTGAACGATCGCCAGCGTTTGTACCGCCTGAAGCAAAACATGATCGGCAGCACGCTGCCGGTAAAAGTGATCGAAGTTGACCGCCATCGCAACCGTTTGGTTTTCTCTGCCGCGGCAGCAATGGAAGAACAGCGGCGCAAACGCATGTCCGAGCTTCAAGCCGGGCAGGTTTTTCGCCAGGCGCGCGTGGTCAGCGTGGTCAATTTTGGTATTTTTGTGGACCTGGACGGTGTGGACGGCATGGTACATCTTTCCCAGTTGGACTGGAAGACTGTCTCCAACCCGGCATCGATGTTCAAACCAGGCGACAAGATTGATGTACAGATATTGGAAGTGAACCTGGAACGCGAACGGATCAGCCTGAGCCGCAAAGCACTGCTTGCCAACCCCTGGGAGCAGCTCCAGGAGCGCTACCGGCCCGGTGATGTAGTGCAGGGTGTGGTTACACGCCTGGCAGATTTTGGCGCCTTCGTGCGTATCGAGGAAGGTGTGGAAGGCCTCGTGCACGTAAGCGAGCTGGGATACTCATCGGGCGGCAAGCCCGAAGAAGTGGTTTCTATTGGCGAAGAAGTGCTGGTGCGCATCCTCGACATCAATCCCAAGCGCGAGCGGCTCTCGTTGAGCATGCGGCGGGTTTCGATGGATAAGCAGATCACCTGGATGGCTGCAAAGGCGTCACCAGAATCGGGCACAAGTGCTCCGGACGCGCCGGGGGAAGCCGGCGAAGCTGAGGACATAGAGGACGTAGTAGAAGAAGAGATAGCCCCTGCGGCTGATGAGAGCGAGCCGCAACAAGACAGCACCCCCGAGGCAGACGAGGATGATACGGAATAAACCAGCCTGTATCGTTGATCGATAGAAGACGCCGAGGAGACTCCTGCGGCGTCTTTTTGTTTAATGAGGATCGCGCACTGCATTAATAAAATCGGCCAGCAATCCATAGGCGGTGGTATGCGGGCCTGGATCCGCCTCAATGATCGAGAGCTTGCCGAGTACATCGCTTTCGAACTGCACGATGCTTGTGGTGCCATCCACCAGGTACATCGGGGAATCTTGTGAGACCATTTCGGGCGCAACCTGCGCTGTAACGCCGCTGCCTGCCCGCCGGGCCGAGCACACCAGCTTCCAGCGTTTGCCTTGCTGGCGGGCATGTTCGATATGTCCGGCAGTCAGGTCGCGGATGCCCTGGCGCTGAACCTGGGCAGGTTTCAGCGGCACCCCCATCAATACAGTGACTAATGCCGATACTTTGATCGCTGCATCCCAACCATCGATATCTCCGCTGGGGTCGGTTTCGGCGATACCGATCGCCCGGGCATATTTCACTGCCTGATCGAAGCTCTCGCCCTGCTCCATGCGATTGAGGATCAAGTTTGTGGTGGAGTTCAAAATGCCGTGGAAAGCGATCAGATGAGCTGCCGGCAGAGCGCCGCGAAACAGGGAGAAAAGAGGTGCGCCGTCCATGACGGTGGATTCGAAGTAGAATTTTCGCCCAACAGACCGAGCCAGTTGAGTCAGTTCCTGATAGGCATGCACAACCGGGCCTTTATTCGCGGTCAGCGCGTGCATGCTGCTCTGCAAAGCCAGGCGAATGTGGTCAATGGCGGGCTGCCCATCGGCATAACTGACCGGGGAGTTTTCGAACAGCGCATCGGCAGGACAGTTGCGGATGAAGGCGAATGGATCCGCCAGGGGTTCTACCTGCGAGAGATGGTTCAAGCTGCTGCCCTGCTCCACCAGCTCGCAGGCGCGCTCAAGATCCAGTCCGGCAGGGTTGATCGCCATGCCGTGCCGCCCGGTGGCGATCCCCGTCACCTTGAAGGTGATCCCGTAGTGCTGCTGCATATCGGCTTGTTTGCGCAGCAGCAACCGGGCAAGGGCGCGGCCTACGTTGCCAAAGCCCAACAGCGCCAGTCTGTACTCGGGCATAATTGACTTCTCCTGGTTCGGATAAATTTATATCGGCGGCCAGGGATACGGGCGCCGGGAAGGATCGGGGTTTGGAAAGCTGGCTTGCTGCAGCAGGCGGGTGGTGCGCTGCAGCAGAGCGCCTATTTCCGCCGGGCTGATAAAGGCCTGCAGCTGCTGGCGCAGCGGGGCGGGCACCCCTGCCGAAGAGGACAGCTTGTGCTGCAAGTTTGCCAGGCTGGCGCATAATTCATCTGGCAGGTTCTCGCCGGCGAAATCCCAGATAACGGTGCGCAGCTTGTTTTCTTCGTGGAAGCAAAGACCGTGATCAATCAGTTTGAAAGCTTGCTGCGGGTCGACCAGGATATGGCTGCCCTTGCGGTCGGCGTTGTTGGCAAGCATGTCAAATAGCACTACCGGGCGAAGCCGCTGGCGATCTTCCGGGGAAAAGTTGAAATAATGGTACTCGGGATCATGTTCGATGTAGAGCTGCAGGGAACCGGGACCCAGCGGGCCTTGCTTGCGGTAAATCGTTGGGGGCACCAATCCCCAGCCTAATGCCTGGCTAAGTACGTAAGCCGCAGCTTCGCGGCGGGCGAGCGTGGCAGCGGGGAAATCCCACAACGGGCGAACGCCGCGCGTCGGTTTATACACCACCTTAAGTTCGATCGTATCCAGGGTGGAATCTGCCAGGTAGGTGTAATTCGACCCCCACATGAATTCGCCGCGCAAAGACAGCTCCCCTTCCAGGAGGACTTTGAGCACGGTTTCATCCGGCAGCGTCGGATTCATAATC
>JBGSTO010000419.1:0-2057 GCA_041736465.1 Anaerolineales bacterium
ATCACCCAGGAAATGGCCAACCGCCACCCCAACCTGTTCATCGCCGGACTGGTGGGATCGATCGATAACGATATGTTCGGCACCGATATGACCATCGGCGCCGATTCAGCCCTGCACCGCATCACCGAGGCCATCGACGCCATCGCCAGCACGGCTGCCAGCCACCAGCGCACCTTCGTAGTTAAAGTGATGGGGCGCAACTGCGGCTACCTGGCGCTGATGGGCGCCCTGGCTACCGGCGCCGACTGGGTGTTGATTCCCGAAAGCCCGCCGGACGTGGAAAACTGGGAGCAGGTGATGTGCCAGCGCATGAAAGCCGGGCGCGAGGCCGGGCGGCGCGATTCGATCGTCGTGCTGGCGGAAGGGGCGCGCGACCGCAACGGCAACTACATCGGCAGCACCTACGTCTCCCAGGTGCTGGAACAATTCCTGGGCGAGGAAGTGCGCGTGACCGTGCTGGGGCACGTGCAGCGCGGCGGCGCGCCCAGCGCCTTCGACCGCAACCTGGGCACGCTGATGGGACATGCTGCCGTGGAAACCATCCTGAACTCCACTCCCGACAGCGAGCCGCAGTTGATCGGCATGCGCGGCAACCGCATTACCCATGCTCCTTTGATGGAATGCGTCGAGCAAACCCACGAAGTCGCCCGTTTGATCGCCGAGCACCAGTACGACCAGGCTATGGCGCTGCGCGGCAACAGCTTCAAGGAAGCATTCCAGACCCTGCGCACTATGCTGCGCGCCCTGCCACACCCGCCCTCTCCGGACCAGAAGCGCCTGCGCCTGGCAGTGATGCACGCCGGGGCGCCCGCTCCGGGGATGAACAATGCCGTGCGCGCCGCCATCCGCATCGGTATCGATCGCGGCCACATCATGATCGGCGTGCGGCGCGGTTTCCAGGGCATGATCGAAGGCGACCTGTTCGAGATGGACTGGATGGATGTCAATGGCTGGGCCATCACCGGCGGCTCCGAGTTGGGCACCGACCGCCACGTGCCGACCGGCAGCGACCTGTACGGCATCGCGCGCGCCATCGAAAATCACAAGATCGATGGTCTGTTGATCGTCGGTGGTTTCGCGGGATACGAAGCCGCCTACCGCCTGCTGCGCGAGCGCTCCAATTTCCCGGCTTTCAATATCCCCGTCGTTTGTCTGCCGGCCTCGATCAACAACAACCTGCCTGGCTCTGAGTTGAGCATCGGCGCCGATACGGCTCTGAACAACATCGTATGGGCGGTGGACAAGATCAAAGACTCTGCGGTGGCGCTGCGGCGCTGCTTCGTGGTGGAAGTGATGGGGCGCCGCTGCGGCTACCTGGCGTTGATGGGCGGCCTGGCGACCGGCGCCGAGCGGGTATACCTGCACGAAGAAGGCGTCAGCCTGCGCGATCTGCAGGCCGATGTGGATAACCTGAACCGGGGCTTTCGCTCCGGTAAGCGGCTGGGGCTGATGATCCGCAACGAGCGCGCCAACGACGTATACACCACCGAATTCATGTGCGCCTTGTTCGAAGAGGAGGGCGCCGATATATTCGACGTGCGCCAGTCCATCCTCGGGCACTTGCAGCAGGGCGGCAACCCCTCGCCATTCGACCGCATCCAGGCGACGCGCCTGGCGACGCGCTGCATCGATTACCTGATCCGCCAGGTGGAGGGCGGCTCCACCGAGTGCGCATTCATCGGGCTGCAGGGAAAAGAGATCAAATTCCACGATTTGGAAGATTTCCCGCGCATGAGCGATCTGGTCAACCAGCGTCCCAAAGAGCAGTGGTGGCTGCAGCTGCGCGGCATTGCGCGCGTCCTGTCGCAGCCTGGACCCAACCAGCCGCCCCGCCAGGCTGCCTGAAGCCGCGCCGCACCACAAAGCAAAGCTCAAAGCAGGGGATCCCACCTTGTCACTGGAAAGCCCGGAAAGCTCTTCCCCGCTGATCACGCGCGCGGTGGCTGCGGGCCTGCCTGGCAGACCGTTTACGGGCTACAGCCTTTCCGGCTCGCAGCGCCAGGCGCTGAGGCTGCTGGGACGGCTGCCGCAGGATGCGGCGCGGTGGGCGGTGTCCG
>JBGSTO010000423.1:0-10032 GCA_041736465.1 Anaerolineales bacterium
GCTGTCGTCGGCAAGGAAACCCAGCAAGCCTTTCCGGGTGTGGCCGGCTTTACTTGGGATGAAAGCCGGTTTGCTGGGGTAAGATGCAGCGCCGCGAGCGTCGGTGGGTACACCGGCGGCGGCTTCGAAAGGTGGCGCAGGGGAGGCTGTCGCCGCAGGGTGATCGTCTGGCGCCGAAAGAGGTTGTTTATGGCTATCCAGTCCCAAAGACTCGCTTGCAGGCGATTGCCGGGCGGGGCGGAGGCTGCCGCCGGGTTTCTTCTGGGATGGGCGTCTGGTTTTAACCGCGGCTGGCGGTGGTACAGGCACCGTGCGTGCCGGCACCGGCGAAATGTCGGGGGGTGCGGCGGCGGCGGTCTGCAGGCGGCAAACGCCGTGGATATCTGCCGGGAGCAAGCCAGACTGGACTGCGCCGTTGCCCTGCCCTGGCAGGTGCTCAATTTCCAGCATGATGGGGATGTGCTGCCCGTTCTTATGCACAAAAGAGAGCGCGAGCTGGATCGGGTACAGGCCGCCAGATAATGCCTGCTCCAGCGCGATCTGCGAGTCTGGGAGCAGCGCAAAACCGGTGAGCGGCTGCCCGCTGAAATCATCCTGCTTCCACCCCAGGATCTGCTCGACCTCGGGGCCAACCTGTAGGTAACGGCCTTGCGCGTTGCACACCCAGGCCCAGCCGGAGACGTGCATTTGGCTCACAGTCTCAGGCAGTGCCCTCCAGGCGCTGGACAACGTCTGGTCAGCCGGCGGCTGGCGGTCAGCCTGCTGCTGACTTAACAGGTCGCTGGTTTCCTGCCCGAGATCTGCAAATAAATTGTCAAGCCGGCTGGACAGCGGCAGGATCGCCTGCTTTGGACGGGACATATTGGGCTAGCTCCTGAGCCAGATCGTGGTACTGCTGGGTGCCGCGCGTTTTGGCGTGATAGAAATTCACCGGCACACCGGCGATTGCGCTCTCGCGCAGCTTGGTATCCACTTCGATCACCGTATGCAGCAGACCTTCGCCGAATGTTGCCTGGATTTGCTCGCTCAGATTGCGGTGGATACGGTTGCGGCGATCCTGCATGGTGATCAGAATACGGTATACCAGGTCGGGGTTGCCCGCGCTGCGCACGGTGCGGATGGTCGTCATCATGTTGCGCAGTGCATGCGCTGAGAAGTATTCCGGTTGAGTGGGGATGACCAATAACTGTGCAGCGTGCATGGCGCTGTTGGTCACCGTGCCAAGAAAGGGTGGGCAATCCAGCAGCACGACATCATACGCCTGCTGGATTTCATCTGCCTGAAGCGCGAGGCGCAGGATATTGATGTGATCGCTGCGCATGGGCAGAAAGCGCTCCACCTTGTCCATCTCGGAGGAGGACGGCGCCAGGTGCAGGCCGGGGACAGCCGTTTCGACGATGATCCCGGGCAGGCTGGCGCCATTTAGCAAGACATCGGCCATGGAACCGTGCAGACTTCCGGGTGCTGCGCCCAGGGCCAGTGTGAGATCCGCCTGTGAGTCGAGATCCACAGCCAATACCTGCAAACCGCGGGCAGCCAGAGCGCCGCACACCGATGCGACCGTGGTGGTCTTGGCGACTCCGCCTTTCTGATTTGCTACTGTCATTACGTATGCCATACTGTCCTCCTATACCTCAGTCTCAGGTTTGTGATCGTCCAAATGTGGGGTGGGTTGTGCCGGCATGCTCTGTCTGGCATGTCCATTGCTGCCGGGCTCCTGGGCGCCGGCTCCGGTTTCTTGACTGCCTACCAATACCTGCACATGACGAGCGTTCAATGCCCGGCGCAGCTCGGTGACCGCGGTTTGCAAGATCACCGCCGGATCGTTTGAGGCGCGCATTCGGGCAGTGATCTCGCCTGCCAGGCGTTCACGCTCGGCACGGCGCTGCGTCTCTTCATACAGCCTGGCACTCTCCAGAGCCACGCCCAGCTGTTCAGCCAGCGTGTTCATCAATTGGATTTCTCTTTCAGTCCAGCCCTGGCTGTCTTCGGGCTTGCTCAGGCGCACCGAGCCATACACCTGATCGCGAATGCGAACCGGCAGGGCGATGCTGTGCGCGTCTGCTTGAACCATCTTGCCCTGGCTGGCTGCCTGGGCGGCGTCTGCTTTCCACTCGCTGTGCGCCGGCAGCACGCGCCCATCGGAGGTCGCAATGAAGCCCAGATCGCTGCGCTGCGCGAGCACATCCTGCCAGGCCTGTGTGCTTAATTGGCCGTAGGCTCGCTGCACCGTCTGCAGGGTTTCCTGGTTCTGGGCAAACAGGCGTGCATTCTGGATCGCAACTGCCACCTGGTCTGCCACCAGCTGCAGTACTTCAATATCTTCCTGGTGGAAAGCATTGGCTTCCCGGCTTTGCACATCCAGCGCACCCAGGATGGTTTCACCCACTCGCAGCGGCAGGGCCATCTCGGAACGCGTCTCCGGAAGATCGGGGTTGTTGAAGTAGATGGCGTCCTCGCCGACATCCAGGGCGATGTGCGGTGTTCCAGAGGAGGCGACCTTACCCACAATTCCTTCCTGACCGATCCTCAAGCGGTGCTGGCGTTCCAGCATGCGCTGGCCTCCGGCGCTGTTGGCTGCCCGCAGAACAGCATACTCCTTATCATTGCTCAGCAGAAAGATGCCGGTATGGTAAAAGCCGAACCGGTCGCTGACCAGGTGAGTTACCCTGGTGAGCAGCGTATCCAGGTCTAGCAGGGTTGCAGCGCTGTGCCCGACTTCGGCAGCGGCTTGAATCTGGTTGGCGTGCCGTTCCAGCGCCCGGGTGCGTTCGAGCACCCGCTCTTCCAATCCCTGGAAAGTCTGGTACAGGTGATCGCGCATCGTGCGCAGCGCATTTGCCAGTGCGCCGATCTCATCCTGGGAGTAACCCGGGATATGGGTTTGCCAGTCTCCGGCTCCAAGCTTCACTGCCACACCCGCCAGTTCCTGTATCGGGCGCACCGTACGGTTGGTCAATACCAGGCTGGCGGCGATGGTGAGCAGCAGCACGATGGCGCTGAGCGGTAGAATGCGCAGGACAATCGCCTCGCGCGTATTCGCCTCCAGTGATGCCTGCAAGCTGTAGACGGATGCCAGCACATCATTGGCGCGCACCACACTGCCCAGGCTCCAGCGGGTGCTGGGCAGCGGGGAGTAGGCGAAGAACAGCTCCTCGCCATCGATGGTGATGCTCTTGAAGCCGGTCTGGCTGCCCAACATCTCAGCCAGCACGGGCTGGAATTCCGGGCGAGCCTGGGTCAGATCGCTGCCAAAGTCCTGTTCTGGAGCTGAGATGCCTAATAGATCCTGATACCCCTGCTCAGGCAGCGCCAGGGCGCGCCCCTGGTCATCGACCAGGAAGCTGTAGCCGCTGGAAAAGAGCCTGGTCTGCTCGATGTTGTGTTTCATTTCGGTCAGGGTGACATCGAAGCCGACCACACCGAGCAGCTTGCCTTCCGGTGTGTAAACCGGTAGGGCGGCGGTGGTCACCACACCCAGACCGGTTGCATCCTGGTAAGCGGGCGTCCACCAAACTTTGTCGCCCTGGCTGTTCTCTACGCCCCCGGTGTACCAGGGACGCTGTGTGGCGCGAAAATCCGGCGGCAAGACCGCTCCCAGGTTGACGTTGGGGTAGTAGCGTACGATATCGCTGGGGGTGGCGAAGTAGGCGGCTTCGACCGAGGCGTTGTTGGCGATGATGGCAGGAAAGAGCAGGTCAAGGGCCGCTGTGGACTGCATCTCCGACCATATCTGGTCGGAGAGTGCGCCGGCAGCGTCGGTAGGTACACCGGCGGTGGCGGCAGTGTTGGGCAGGAATACGCTGCCCAGGTCATCTGGGCCGTTGCTGTACTGGCCTTCTGCCCCCAGGACCACTCGTTCTCTTGCCGGCCAAAGCTGCAAATTGTTGTCCATCCCGGCGCTGGTCAGGCTCTGTGAGACGAACGCGCCAGCCTCCTGAACGTTCTGGTTGATGCTGGCGAGCAGCAGATCGTTCTCCCGGGCGCTGCGGATGGTCAGCTCACCCATCATGGACTCAGCCTGGGTGCGCAGCATCTGGCTGCTGGTTTCCAGGGCATAGGCGCCTGTGGAGCGGGCGGAAGTCACCGCTACGATCACCGTCGCCAGGATGCCTGCCAATGCCATAAAGACGATCAGCGCCAGGAAGCGGATGCGCACGCTGCGGAGAATACTCCGGTTGAATAAGGGTGGTAGGCGCAGTCGCTTCATGCCCGGACTCCTGGGGTAGATGGCGGTAGCAACCGTGACGGTAGCAACCGTGGCGGTAGCAACCGTGTCCGAACTGCCAACAGGTAATGGCTCATCTTATTATCTGCTCCTGCAGATCCTGTTCCTGTGCAGGAATAAGCCCTGCCCCTGCATCACCGCGGCCATTGCCACCCAGCCCATTGTCGCTGTCAGCGGCGGTAGCAACCGTGGCGGTAGCAACCGGGGCGGAAATCACCGCATGGTCACGCTGATCTGCAGCGGCTGCTCGTTCATCGGGGACACCCAGGCGCAGCTCTACCTGGGCCAGCTTCAAGACCTGCTGCATCTCACGTGCTGCGGTTTGCAGCACGGTCTCGATTTCCAAAGTCGAGCGCATGCGGGAGGTAATTTCGCCCACCAGCCGCTCGCGTAGGGCGCGTTCCTGGGTTTCTTCGAACAGACGAGCGCTCTCCAACGCCTGGCTGAGCTCATCCGCCAGCGTGTGCATCAGGATCAGCTCTTGCTCGCTCCAGTCGCCGGACATCGAGCGCTTGTGGGCGGCGATGCTGCCGATCACTTGATCGCGCACGACGATGGGGAGCTGCAGCTCAGGAAGCTGAGATGGCTGCGCGGCGCTGGAAGGAGGCGCGGCGGCTGGGAAGAGGCCGGCGCTGGAAGGAGGCGCGGTCGATACCTGCGCCTCCTGGGCAGCGACAGGCTGCACGCCGGTGCCATCTGCCAGGTAGGCGATGCTCTGAGATTGCAGGCGCTCCTGCCAGGCAATCTGGCTAAGCTCAGTAAAGACCTGGTGGGCAGCTTCCAGCGCGGCCTGGTTTTGCTCAAATAAACGTGCGTTGGCAATGGCGATGGCGGTCTGGTCTGCCAGGATCTGCAAAATCTCGATATCTTGTTCGCTGAATGCCGCCGCTTCGGTGCTCTGCACGTCCAGGGCGCCGATGATGTGCATGCCAGTGTGCCCGTCGCCGACGATCAAGGGCAGCGCCATCTCGGAGCGCGTGCTGGGCAGCAGGGGATTCATGAAATGCACGGCATCCTCGCCGACATCCAGGGCGATGCGCGCTTTCCCGGTTCCGGTGACGTATCCTACGATGCTGGTACCTGCACCGCCATGCCCAACCTTCAAGCGGTGACCGCGCGCCAGCATCTCCCGCCCTGCCTCGCCGGTAGCTGCCTTCAGCACCGCATATTCACGGTCTTGATCCACCAGGAAGATACCGGCATGGTAGAAGCCGAAGCTCTTGCGCACCAGGTTGACCACGTGATCGAGCAGCTTGTCCAGGTCGCGTAATGCCAGGGTATCGCGGGCAACTTCGGCAGTGGTCTGCAGTTGAACCGTGCGCTGCTCCAGCTCTGTGGTGCGCTCTTTCACGCGCCGTTCCAGGTTGCCAACCAGAACGCGCAGCTGGACGGTCATCGAATTGAAGGCCTGGGCCAAATACCCCAGCTCGTTGGCGCTGTCTACGCTAACGCTCTGGCTCAGGTCGCCGGCGGCGATGGCGCTGGCTGTCTGGTTGAGGGCAGCAATGGGGCGCATGGCGCGCTGTACCAGAAGGGTGAATCCGGCTGCGCCCAAGCCGAGCATGGCTGCCAGCAGCCCCAATGCCAGCAGCAGGCGGCGGTTAAGCGCCTGGACTGCCTGGGTGCGGTTGACGATCAGCTCCACAGCGCCGATGACCTGACCGGAATAATCCGCCAGGGGGATCGTCAGTATTGACAGGCGGGATTGCCCTTGACGAACCCTGGCAACGTGGCTGCGGTTCTGCAGGATTAAGACGTACTCCTCGGCGGGCGCAAACAGCGGCTGCGCGAGGGTGCTGGCTTGCAGCAGCCAGTCCTCAGTAGGCCCGCGTGAATTGCTGATCGACTCTTCGATGGTGGCGATTTCTGCCGGCTGCCTGCGCAGCAGGATCTGGGCATCCACGCCAAACTCGGCTTTCATGCTTTCCAGGAACTCCCGGTTGACATTCAGGCCGTATTCGAATGTGCCAATATGCTGTCCCTGGTAGGAGACAGGCGCCACGCCGCGCATCCCCAAGCCGCCGCGTCCAATCTCCAAACCGGCGATAGGCTGCTGCTGTTCATTGGCTGCCAGGACCGTGAAGCGGAATGCAGACAGGTCGTCGCCGTAAGTATCCAGGGCGTGCAAGCGCAGGAACGAGGTTGCCGGGGGCAGGTGGAACTGCGCCTGGGGAATGCCGTACAGCCGGTCCAATTCCTGATAGCCTGGCAGCGCCAGCTCGACCAGGCGGTCGCGATCCTGCTGCGCAAAGGCTTGCTGCACCTCGGGAATGTTGGCGACTTCGACCGCCAGCGCCAGGGCAAACTGTTTGCTGTTTTCCAGGCGGCTGAGCAGAATTGCTTCGAGCTGCTGCAGTTCCTGTTGATCCGCTCTGGCATTGATCTGGGTGTTGTTGAGATAAGCAAAACCCAGGATGGCAACCGCCAGGATTGCGAACCACAGCAGCGTGGGAATGAGCAGTTGGCGAGCGATCTTCATAACCGTTTACCTTCGAATGCTTCCTGTACTGCGCACCGGCGGGCTTTCTGGTTGGTCTGCATGCGCTTATGCCTCACTTTCGGGCGCATCGTGCACATTGGGTGAGGCCGCCGCGCTTGAAAAAGGCGCAGCGTTGCCGTTCTTACCGTTTTGCGCTGCAGGCCCTCCCAGCTGGATCTTCAGGTCGTTCAAGCCCAGGGCAGAACGGATTTCTTCGGCGGCTGTACGCAGGACTGCGTCCACATTCAGGGTCTCACGCAAGCGCCCGGATATGTCCCCTACCAGCCGTTCTCTGGTGGCGCGATCCTGGGTTTCCTGGTACAGGCGGGCGCTTTCCATAGACTGGCTCAACCGCGGGCTGAGCTGCTGCAGAAAATATTCAACCTGGGGGTTGTACTGCGACTCTTGCAGCCAAATTTCCAGGCTGCCGATGCGGCTGCCGCGTACTTGCAGCGGCACGACGACTTTATGTAAATCCGGGGGATTGTTTGTTTGTTCAGCAGTTGGGGAGCGGCGCGCAGGAAGCGGCGGTGCGGGATTCTCAATGGGTTTGACGCCGTTGATATCATACGCATAGCCTGTGTGTACACGGGAACGCTTGATATCTGCCCAGGCGCCGCGGCTCAGGCGCAGGTAAACGGATTCCAGCTCGCGCAGGCTTTCTTGATAATCATTGATCAGGCGAGCATTTTCAATCGCCACTGCCAATTGATCTGCCAGGATTTGCAGCGCGCCGACATCCTCTTGGCTGAAGGCATTGGCAAGCTGGCTTTGTACATCCAGTACGCCGATTACACGTTCGCCGATCTTGAGCGGCAGCGCCATCTCGGAGCGGGTGGCTGGCAGGGCGGAGTAAGCGCTTCCGGCGGGGTAAGCGCTACCGAGGGAATGCGGAGTATACTCTGTACGTACGGCGCCTGCTATCGCAGTGTCATCGCCTACATCCTTGGCAATACGCGGTTTGCCCGCGTTGGCGACATACCCTACAATCCCGACCTCGCCCACTTGCAGCCGGTAGCCCTGGGCAAGCAGCTGGCGACCGGCTTCACCGGTGGCGGCTTGCAAGACGGTGTACTCGCCGTGTTCATCGTTCAAATAGATACCGGCATGGTAAAAACCAAACCGCCCGCGGATCAATTCGACAGCATTGCTCAACAAGGCATCCAGGCTGCGTACGCTGGAGGCGTCACGCGCGACTTCGGCTGCCACCTGCATCTGGGTGGAGCGCCGCTCCAGTTCACGCGTGCGCTGCAGTTCGACGCTGGATGGCGCCGAATTGCCCCGCAGCCAATCGGTCAACAGCCCCAGCGAGGACCACAGTTCGCCCAGCTCGTCCTGGCGCGGATTGGGTTCCAGCGGGCTGAAGTCGCGCGAGGTCACGCGCTGCACAACCAGGGTCAGCTCCTGGATAGAGCGGACGATTGTGCGCGTGAAGAAAATGCTGAACACGGTGCCGAGCAAAGCCCCAAGCACAGCTAATCCACTCCATGCCAGCCGCGCCAGGCTGCGCATGCGTTGCGCATTGGCAAAAGCCAGGTCGACGTCTGCCTGGATATTTTGGCGCAGCAGATCAAGGCTTTGGTTCAAACTGCGCTGCAGGGTCTGCAGGCGCGTGTCACGCAAGCTTGCGTCACGCATCTCGCGGGCAGCGCTGCGCTCCTCGCTCTGCGCGGCCAGCGGCTCCCGAGCAAGCAAGATCTCTTCGGAGGTGATTTTTAAATCTGCCGCGGTGCGAGCCGTTAGCTCCAGGATGGCGCTGTTTTGCTGCCTGGCAGCGACGCTGGAACCAGGCGGCTGGAGGCGCATTTGACTTAACTCCTGCTCGAGTACGGCGAAGTTTGCTCGGAATGGGGACAAGCTAACAGTTTGTCCTACGGAAGCGCTTACTCCGTCATCAGCGGGGGCGCTGAGCATGTCGGCGCTCGCCAACCACGCACTGCTGATGGCGTTGACCTGGTTTTGCGCCTGCATACCGGCGCGCACCGCAATGTTGGCGCGCTCGGCAGACCAGGTAAAAGCGACGCCAATGATGCCGGCGATAACAACCATTACGGTCATCACCAAAAACCCATACGAGATGCGCTGGCGGATGGAAAGTGCCGGTAGTAACCGTGCCGGTAGTAACCGTGGCTGTAGTAACCGTGCTCGAGACGCTATCTTAGCCATGGTTACTACCGCCTTCCTCTGTGCCGGGCATCGTGACCGGGATGTGCCCGTTGCCAGGCTGTGGGCCCAAGGATTGGGATGCCCCAAGGATTGGGGGGCTTTCAGGATCCAGGCGCATTTCCACGCGCATGGCTCCCAGGGCTTTGGCGATTTCTTGCACAGAGATCTTCATCACCGCGTCCAGGTCCAACGAGCTTTGCGCGCGGGCACTGATGGCGCCGATGACCTGCTCGCTTTGCGCCTGGCGTTGATTTTCATCCAGCAGGCGGGCGTTCTCAACCGCCAGCGCGATCTGCGCGGCAACAGACTGAACAAATTTCTTTTCGGTCTCATTCCATGCGCCTCGATCGGGCGGCTTGGAAAGCACCAGCGTACCGATTGGGATGTTTTGGAATAGGATCTTCTGCCGCAGCACGCGCCCATCACGGTTACTACCGCCACTGTCTGCGGCTTGCATGCCGGCGATCGGCTCCGGCTGCCCCGCATGGGGTGTCCCCGTTGGGGTTGTCCCCGCCGGGGTTGCACCAGACGCCGGCGGTAGTAACCTTAGCGCATGGATGCTCATACCGTCGTAAACCACCCCATGACTGCGATTGGCTAATACCGAGCGCCAGGCATCCTTGCTCTGGCGGGCTTGAAATTCTCTAAGCTGCTGCAGCGCCTCGCGCCGCTCACGCGCTAGGCGCGCATTCTCGATCACCAGGGAAATCTGGTCTGCCATGGTTTGCAGTACGGCGACATCCTCAGGATTGAAATCGCCCATTTTGACGGACTGGATATCCAAAACGCCGATCACACGCTCACCGATCCTGAGGGGCAGGGCCACTTCCGAGCGTGTTGCGGGCAGGTCGGGATTATTGAAGTAAGCGGCATCCTGGCCAACGTCGTGCGCCACGCGTGACTCGCCTTTGGCGGCTACGTAGCCAACTATTCCTACACTGCTCAGCCCACCGTGTCCAACCTGGAGCCGGTGATTGCGCGTAAGCATCACCTGTCCACCTTTGGAAGAGGCTGCCCGCAGCACAGCATACTCGTGGGTATCATCCAGCAAGAAAATACCGCTGTGATAGAAGCCGAGCCGTTCAGAGATCAGGCGGACAAGCATGTCCATGGTCTGCTGCAGCTCTTTGGTGTGCACCGTCTCGCTGGCGACCTGGGC
>JBGSTO010000485.1:0-1669 GCA_041736465.1 Anaerolineales bacterium
GGCTATGCGGTCTACCGCCTGGGATGGATGGAGCGCTCGCCTGCCATCCGCTGGACTTTCCTGGGGGTGTATGCGCTGTCCAGCGCACTGACCTTCATCAACGTATGGTTTTCGGCGCGCCTGATGTTTGCGAGCAGCCACGACCTGCTGCTGGCAACCGTGCTGCTGCTGTTTGCGGGCGGGATTGCCATGGCGCTGGGCTATTTCCTATTCAGCGCGCTGACCGGGCGCATCGTGCGGCTGGACGAGGCGGCGCAAGCCATCGCTCGGGGCAAGCTGGACGTGCGCGTTACGGCATCCGGCAGGGATGAGCTGGCGGGACTGGCGCGCAGCTTCAACCAGATGGCAGTCCAGCTGCAGACTGCCGCCCAGAAGCAGAAGGAGGTGGAGACCCTGCGCCGCGACCTGATTGCCTGGGTAGGGCACGACCTACAGACTCCGCTGGCCTCGATCCGCGCAATCCTGGAGGCGCTGGCGGACGGCGTGGTGGAAGATCCGCAAACCGTGCAGCGCTACCTGGGCACTGCTCAGCGGGATGTGCGCTCGCTGTCTGCGCTGATCGACGACCTGTTCCAGATGGCGCAGCTGGATGCCGGCGGCTTGCCGCTGGATAAAGCCGAGAACTCGCTGTCGGATCTGATCTCCGATACCCTGGAGTCGTTCAACGAGCTGGCGCAGCGCCAGGGGGTGCAGATGCAGGGACAGGTGCAGCCGGGCGCCGATCTGGTTTATATGGATGCGCAGCGCATCGGGAGGGTGCTGACCAACCTGATCGGCAATGCGCTGCGTCACACCCCGCCGGGTGGGCAGGTAAACGTATCGGCGCAGCCGTTCGCCCATGGGGGCGAGCACGGCGTGCAGGTGCTGGTTCAGGACAGCGGCGAGGGCATCCCGGCGCAGGATCTGCCGCAGGTGTTCGAGCGCTTCTACCGCGGCGAGAGGTCACGCAGCCGCTCGACGGGTGGAGCGGGGCTGGGGCTGGCGATCGCGCGCGGTCTGATCGAAGCCCACGGCGGCAGAATCTGGGTGGAAAGCGAGCCTGGCAATACACGCTTCGCCTTCTTTTTGCCGCGGAGGTGAAGCCTGGAGCGATTTGGCTGCAACAACCAGGCTCTGCAAGCTGCCAGACAACTTGCGGAGCCTGGTTTTCTTTGCCTTGCATCGCGACGGAGAGTGGTCTATACTTGGGTGGTGCTTGGAGATCAAATGCCAGAGGATAGATCATCATGACCCGTGAGAAAACTGCCTGCCAGTGGTGCGATACGCTGAACGATCCCGCTCTTGAGGTGTGCATTGCCTGCGGCGGGCCGCTGGAAGTTGAAGCCGCGCCGTATCCACCGCCAAAGCTGTATACCGTCCAGCCGGCGGCAGCGCCGTTGGCGCCTGCGCCGGCAGCACCTACTGCGGATATGGACGTGGATGAGCTGGCAAAAAGCGCCGAGAAACTGGTCGAGGGTGCGGCAGGCGCCTACAGCCTGTTCTGGCGCACGCTGGGCGAAGCGCTGGGCATTGCGGTGAGCTGTGTGGTGATCGGGTTTTTCGGCGGCGCGATCGGCGCAGGCGGGTGGGCGCTGCTGGCGTGCGCGGCAATCGGCATCGCGGTAGGATTGGCAAACAAGCCGTTTTGGCTGTCGGCGTTGAGCGCGCCTGTGGGCGCGCTGATCGGCGC
>JBGSTO010000491.1:0-2511 GCA_041736465.1 Anaerolineales bacterium
GGTGGGTAGGACTGCCTGCACCGCCTGGGTGGCGGTTGGGGCGATCGTAGCTGCCGGAGCCACGGGCGTTGACCGGGCTGCACCCATGCCGCGCAGCGCAAAAAGGATTCCGATCACGGCAAGCAGCATAATGCCGCCGATACCGCCAATGCCCGCCCAAAAAGCCCATTTCGGCAGGGGACGCGGCGGCGCAGCCGGGGAAGGCGCACTGTACGACGTGTTTGAGCTAGAAGCAGCGCCAGGTACAGGCAAACCCTGCCCGGCGCTGGAAGCTGCCGGGGGAATTCTGCCCGCGGTAGTGGGCTTCTGGCTGGGGGCCGGTGGCATTGTTGGCGGGCTGGCTGGGCGCCCAACCGGCTCGCTGGGAGAAGGCTGCCAGGATGCAGGTGCCGGTATGCTGGTTTCGGGAACGGTCTGCGACCCGGGCTGCCCGGTCTGATCGAGCTGGGTGGCTGCCGGAGCAGCGCTGCCCAAAGAAGCCTGCACAGCTCTTAGAGCGCTGGCAAACTCCGCCATCGAAGCGTAGCGGTCTTCGCGGCGCTTCGCCAGGGATTTTTCGATGACCGCTGCCAGGTTTGCAGGTACATCCGGTCGTAGTTGGAGCAAGTCGGGCAGTGGATCGTTGAGATGCATCATCATCAAGGTCATCGCCGAATCCGCTTCATACGGTGGGCGACCACTGACTGCCTCGAACAGGGTGATGCCTAAGGAATATTGATCAGAGCGTGCGTCCGGGGTTTCCCCGCGGATCGCTTCGGGAGCCAGGTACAGGGCAGTGCCGACTACTGCGCCGGTAGCGGTGTGCTTCTCCCCACCCATGATTTTGACGATGCCGAAATCCATCAAGATCGCCTGCCCGTGGATATCAATCATGATATTGGCTGGTTTGATGTCCCGGTGCACCAGGCCGCGATTATGTGCGTACCCGGTGGCATCGCAAATATTCATGATGTAGCCAATGGCTTCACTGAGCTGCATGTGCCGGCCGCTCTTGGTCAATCGCCGCAAACGCTCCTGCAGCGTTTCACCAGCGACAAACTCCTGCACCATGTAGTACAGATCGTCATCGTGGTTGAAGTCAAAGACCTGGACAATATTCGGGTGGCGCAGTTGCGCCACCGCGGCTGCTTCTTCTTCGAAGCGCGCTAAGAACTTGGGATCCCCTGCCAGGTGGGAATGGATCAATTTGATCGCTACCACGCGCCTCAAGTTCGGGTCAAAGGCTTTGTAAACCGCCGACATCCCACCTTGGCCAAGGATATCATCAATCCGGTAGCGTCCCCCTAGGGTCTTGCCGATCCAACTGGGACGGGTCATATAATGAATTGCCTCCCCACGAGTGAACTAAAAAGCGTGAGTTCGGGTCAACAAGGGAAGTGGTTTTTTGGGCGGCTTCGCCGCCCAAAACTCCCAAATCCGTCATCCCGTGCTCACATTAAGCAAGCATTGTCACAATATAGACATACTTGGGTAAATTGCCAAAAGATAGCTGAATTATATCCGAGTAGTAGGTACTGTCAAGTAAGTGAAATTCACGCTGAAAGCCGGCAAATACCGGTTTACCATCCAGGCCACCGCCTGGCATCCTTGCATATCCCAATGGCGGCCAAAGGATTTTCTATGTGAGTCAACTATTCTGTTGTAAAAATGTCAGGAAAATAAGGTGATAATTCATGTCATAATTAATTTACCGTGCCTGCCTGTCCCGCTTGCCAGTTCCCGGATGTCCCCAAAGGGGCATTGACCTGCCCTGATTGCGGCGCGCTGCAGCGCAGCGCCCAAACCTCCATCGAAGTCAATATCGAAGTCGGCGCCATCGAGCAGGGGCAGGTCACCGGTGTGGTTGTCGAGCGCATGGGCTACAGCGCCGAGGAAGTCCAGGCGCTGATCAACCAGATCCACGCCGGCTTCACCCAACGCCCGTTCAGCGGGGAGTGCCCTTACCGCGGGCTGGAGCCTTTCGAGGAAGAGGATGCCGGCCTCTTCTTCGGGCGCGAGCAGCTGGTCGCAGACATCTTACAACGCCTCAGCTCAACCCGCTTCCTGCTGATCGCGGGGGCGAGCGGAAGCGGCAAATCCTCATTAATTCGCGCTGGCGTGCTGCCTGCCCTGAAGCAGAACGAACTCGCCGGTAGCCAGTCCTGGTTGTACCTGACCATTGTCCCAGGGCGGTCCCCGCTCGATTCCCTGGGAGGTGGGCTGTCTTCTCTGGCAGGCAGCCTGACCCCTCTCGACGATTTTCATTCCCGCGGCAAGCAGAACCCCGGCTTGCTTTCCCAATGGTCAGAAGTGCTGCTCGGGGAGCGGCGCTCACGCCGCCTGGTGCTGCTGGTTGACCAGTTCGAAGAAATTTTCACCAACCTGTCCGAGAAAGAGGAAGAGCAGCGTCTGGCTTTCATCCACCAGCTTACGCAGGCAGTGAACGCCCAAGAGAGCAGATTGATCCTGCTGCTCACCATGCGCACTGATTTCCTCAGCCAGTGCGCCGCCTATCCGGAGCTGAACGAACTG
>JBGSTO010000506.1:0-3664 GCA_041736465.1 Anaerolineales bacterium
GATCAGCACCGCCGCCGCCGCCAGCGCCAGGAGCAGCAGCGCCAGGATGACGAAGTAGCCCGCCCCGCCGAACGGCTGCCAGGTGCGCCCGAGCATTGCCCACAGCTCCCCGACCTGCGACCACTTGAAATAGTGACCGAAAAATGGATGGTCGTCGCTGGGCGGGGAAACCTCGTACGGGTAAGCCGCGTAGAATTGGCTGCGCGGCTGGGCTGCGAGCAGCTCGGCATACGCCTGCTCGTAGACCGGCTCGCGCAGCACATTGTAGCGGTTGGTCTCGGCAGGATCCAGGTCTGGGGCATACACCACATCGTAGGCCCGGCTGGCGGCGAACTCCCGCAGCTCGCTTAGCTCAACCGCGCTGAAGGGCGCCGTTTTCACCAGAATTGTGGCAGTGTTGTAGCCTCGCAGTGCAAACAAGCGCGGGCGCGACTCCAGCCCGATGGCTTCCAGGCTTTCAACCGCCAGCGCGAATGTGCGCAGCGATTCGCTGGGAGGATCCTGCAGCCAGCGCGTGACCGAAAACACCCCTTCTGGCGACAGGTGCGCCAGGGCATCCTGGAAAGCCTCCCGGGTATAGCGGTAATCTTCTCCCAGGCTGTACGCGCCGGAGCCGACCGGGTGATAGCCCGAAGTCAGCGAGAGCAGGATGACATCGTACTGAGCACTCGAACGCCGCAGGTAGCTGCGCCCGGTTTCCACCTCCACCTGCACGCGCGGGTCAGCGTACAGCTCCCCTACTGCAGCCACTACCAGCGCGTTGACCTCCACGGCAGTCACCCGGCTGGCGCCTAAAGCCAGCGCCGTGAAGACGTCCAACCCGCCGCGCGGTTCCAGCACCAGGGCAGACGCTCCGGGGCGCAGCAAAAAGGCCGCCGCTGTGGGCAGGTAAGCGCTGAAGCCCGCCTCCGCGCCGGGCTGCAGCACCACGTTCAAATCGTCGCCGTCCACCAACACGCCATCCACCGCCGGCAGCGCCTGCTGGTAGCGAAAGCTCAGCCCAGGCAGAGAGTGAATACTGCCGCTGCGCACCACGTCCACGCGGGCGGAAGCATTCCAACGCCGGTAGATCACCTGGCTGCCTGGCGACTGCAGAGCATAGGACAGCCCCTTATACGGCGACAGGCGCAGCTCGAGAAAGGCAAAGCCGCGCTGGTCATCCAGGCGCAAACCCAGGTCGAGCAAGCAAAAAGACAGCAGCGCCACCGCGCCAAGGCTTTCCAACCGCCGCAGGAAAGAGCGCAGGTCAGAAGGAAGCCTCGCCGGCCTCATTGCCGCCAGCGCCGCCAATCCAGCCAGTGCGCCGCTCAATGTGACCACGCCCTCCCCTCCCAGCAGCGCCGGTGCGAACAGCGCCAGGGCGCAGCCCGCCGCCGATCCCGCCAGGTTGACGGCATACGTGGTTCCGGCGGATCGCGCATCTGCCTCCAGCAGCAAGCCAACCACCAGGCCGCTGCAGAAGAATGGCGCCGCCTGCACAAGGTAGTGCAGCGCCAGGATCCACACCTGGCGGCGATCCCAGGTGATGCTGTACGAGTCGAACGGCAGCGCATTGCTTAAAAGATAGCCTGCCAGGATGGTGACTCCAGTTCCCAGGCAGAGCTGCGCCACACGGCGCGCCGCATCGCCCCGCCCAAAAGCCGGGAACAGCGCCAGGAAAGTGCCGCTGGCGCCGAAGCCCAGCAGTGCCAGGCTCACGATCATGAAGGCGAAGTGATAGAACTGCGCCACCGAGTACAGCCGCGTCAGATTGATCTCGAACAGCAGGGTGGCTGAGGAGAGCAGGAACAGGCTGAGGCGGAGCTTGGAGCTCGAGGATGCATCCATTTCAGGATTCCCTGTAAAATAATCATAGTGTAAGCGGTAATGCAGGTCAAGCTGCAATAGCAGAAAAACCGTACAACCCGGACCATCAACTCCCCTTGGCTAGGCCGAGCTGTAAGAGCAGGGACTTCCACCAGGTGGAGATTATGCTGAAGGAGTAAGCTCCATGAAAGAGTACCTTGCTGAACTGGTGAAATTCATTGGCTACGGCAGGCTGGATGCGCCGCTGTGGTTCCTGGGTCGCGAAGAAGGGCTTGGCAAGCGCCCCAGACGCTCCGGCTGGAGCCTGGAGTGGGAGCTGAAAGTGCGCCAGACCTGGCAACCGGTTATGGATGCTCGTCGGGCACATGAGACGTTGCAAGATCCCTATTGGGAAGCAGCCGGCGAGGCGAAAGTATGGAATTTAATGTCTATGCTGGCGCGCGGCCTGCTTTATCACGCCCCAGATTGGCAGGATCCTGAGCTAGCCGCACAATATACGGCTGCCTCGTTAGGTCGCACCCATGCTCAGACACTGCTCGGGGAAGCATTTCCACTGCTTAAAGCAAATGTTAATTCCTGGCCTTACACCAAGTTGTTTCCAGATCAAAATACGTACAAAGCCGAGATCTGGCCGAGGCGGCGGACCATGTGGCAGCGGCTGCTAACCGAGCACCGCCCCAGGATTGTGATCGCCTACGGCGGCTGCTGGCAGAGCCGGCGTGATACATTTGGCGACCTGAACTGGCGGGCGGCTGGGAACAGCCAGGTGCAAACCGCAAAAATGACCACCGCTACGCAGGTTTTCCTGACACCCTTCTTCGGGCGGGGGATGCTGACAGCAGAAGATATGCGAGCGATCATCGACAGTGCAGCAAGCGCGAATAGCATATCTGCGATAAGCCAAAACAGTATAGATAGATGATAATAATATTGTCTATACCCTGCCATCCACGAATGAAAAACACGAATACACGAATTCGTCCCATCATCCATTCGTGTATTCGTGCCCCATTCGTGGATGGCTCCTCCCTCCCATTCGTGTATTCGTGTCCTATTCGTGGACGGCCCCTCCCTCCCCACGACAAATGTAATCCCTCTATCCTGACGAATGTCAAATAGTAATTTCCCCGCAGATATGTTATACAATTATATAGAGAAGTGGAAATCGATCCGCTGTAAACTTTATCGCGCACCCCATCCCGGACAGCCCATCTGGTTTACTTCAACGCTGCATCCTGGAGATCCCAAAGGTAAAACAGACATGCCAACTACCGATCAGGTCAAGGAAGCCCTCAAACAAGTCATCGACCCCGAGCTGAACAACAACATCGTCGAGCTAGGAATGGTTAAAGACATCCAAATCTCCGCGGGAGATGTGACCGTCACCCTGGCGCTTACAATTCAAGGCTGCCCCATGAAAAATTTTTTGAAGGAACAAACCCAGGCGGCCCTCTTCTCTATACCCGATGTGGAAAACGTTACCGTCAACCTGACCGCCATGACCCCCCCGGAGCGCCAGGCGCTCAAAGACCGTCTCTCCTCCGCCATCCAGATCAACCACATCGGCAGGCTGATCGCCGTGATGAGCGGCAAAGGAGGCGTGGGCAAGTCTTCCACCACCGCCCTGCTGGCAGTCGCACTTCGCCGCCAGGGCTATAACGTCGGCATCCTTGACGCCGATGTAACCGGCCCCAGCATCCCCAAGCTGTTTGGCATCACAGGCCCGGTGCGCAGCCTTCCTTTGGGCATGCTTCCGGTGGAAACGCGCACCGGCATCAAGGTCATCTCCACCAATCTGATGTTGAAAGAAGAAGACATGGCCCTCATCTGGCGCGGTCCTGTGATGAGCGGCACCGTC
>JBGSTO010000511.1:0-5784 GCA_041736465.1 Anaerolineales bacterium
GGGATATCCGTTGGGGTTGGGATCGCCTCAGGCGCGGGCATCATCGAGTAGGCGTGCAAGCGAAACGGTGATGGAATCACTTCAGATAAGATCGGGAAGTGCAGCATCTGATCAACGCACACATAAGCTTCAACCAGCACATAGCCGCGGTTGTTTGGCGCTCCGCTGATAAATTTATCCAGGATCTCATCATCGGTAAAAAATGGTTCGTTCAGTACGGTATTCCCATCGCAGTCTTTCTGCCAGTTGTCGCCATACAATGACCAACCGTCAGAGTCGGGATGCCGGATGATAGCAGTGCTGCTGATCGTGCCTGAGCTGCTCACCGTGAACACGGTGGTAACCACATCGGAATAATGGGTATTGGTCATTGGGATGTAAGGATTGAGCTCGGGATCAATAAAGAAACAGGCCGTGTCTTTGTAATAATCCAGGGTGTTGTTGGCGCATTCAGCCAGGGAAGCGTCTCCACTGGTGGCAACCTGAAAGTCGCGCACCGAAGCAAAACGAGATGCCTCGCGAGTCAAATCCAATAAATTCAGATAAGCAAAAACAACAAAGCCAACCTCAACCAGACCGGCCAGCATAACAAGCAATAGCGGCACCAGTAAGGCTAGCTCTACGTACGTCTGCCCGGAGCGCGGGCGCGCATGAGCCCCCCTCTTGAAAGCCTGTCGCCCAAATACTCGTTCGAACCTGCTCATAGAAAACCTAATATATTGGTCACCGGAATCCATCACCTGCCCATGAAGTCCATCTTCCCAAGCTGTTTATATCATAAAAGTGACATCCACAAACCTTACAAAACTTACATTTACATCCATTATACTGACCGCACCTGTCATTATTATACTACTTAGGTACTATAATGCTTGTTAATTTTGTAAGGTTTTCGAATTTATCATTACATTATGAGAATCGGGCTTACAGCATTGCAGAACGAAATATCAGCAGGATGGCAGTACTGGCTGCCAGAAACGGGCCGTAAGGTATCGCAGCGTCCGGACGGTACTGCCTGCGAACCAGCATGCTTAAAAATAATACCAGTGATACCGCCCCTCCGAGGAGCACTGCCAGGAACAAGCCGGCAACTGCTCCTGGCCAGCCCAGCAGCAGCCCAATCACCGCGGACAGGTTGACATCGCCAAACCCCAAGGCATCATCTTCGGGGAGTTTGCCTGAATCCGGGTTCCGGCGGCGCAAGTAATAGACCCCGAAGGCATAGAACAAGTACATAACCCCAAAACCCACTGCGCCGCCAAGCAGCGTTCGCGCCAGGCCGTGCAGCCAGAATCCGACAATCAGACCGATTAATGCCCCGGCGATGCTCACTTCATGCAAAATCACCCGGTATTCGATATCGGTGACCGTCACCAGGCACAGATATGCCAACAAAAGAACAGATAAATAGAATCCCAGCCGCGGTGGATAGTTCTCGCGCAGCCACAAGCTGGCGAGCACAAAGAACACGTTGACCAAATAGTGGCGCAGCACCCCAAGCTTTCCACAAGTATTACAGCCGGAAGGTGCCAGCAGCGTCCACCACTCCTGTCTTGCCAGGCAGTGAGTACACACAGGTGGTTGGAGGCGCCGGAAAACCGGCAGCACGTCAGCAAGATAATTTACCAGGCTGCCAACCAGCCAGCCAAACAATCCGGTGACCAATGCATCGATCAGCATCTCTCCCTCGGTGGCAAAATTCTACGCATGGGTGTATTATAGCAGGGCAGGAAGTCGTTCCCTACAGGCAAACCCTCGAGGCCTCCTGCATACAACACGCCTGTACAGGAGATGTAGAAATGGATAAATTTGTGATTCAAGGGGGGTTTCCGCTCAACGGTGAAGTGACGCCTGCGGGGAACAAAAACGCCGCCCTGCCGCTGCTGGCTGCGTGCACGCTTACTGATGAGCCGGTTATTCTGCACAATGTGCCCCGCATCAAAGACGTGCTCTCTATGCGTACCTTGATCGAGAGCCTGGGTGTAGAATTTCAGGAAATCAACGCGCATACCTGGAGAGTACATGCAGCTCAGGTGCGACCTGCAGATCTGGACCCCAATATGTGCCGCAGCATTCGCGCCTCCATCCTGCTGGCAGGACCGATGGTGGCGCGTGCCGGTGAACTTCGCCTGCCGCCGCCGGGCGGCGATGTCATCGGGCGGCGCAGGGTTGACACACACATCATGGCACTGCAGGCTTTGGGTGCGCAGGCGCAGTTCGATCGCAGTGAAAAGATATTCCACTTCAAAGCCCACCGGATGGCGGGTGCAAACATCCTGCTGGACGAGGCCAGCGTCACCGCCACCGAGAACATCATCATGGCTGCGGTTACCACCCCCGGCGATACGGTAATCCGTAATGCCGCTTCGGAGCCTCACATCCAGGAATTATGCCTGATGCTCAATACCCTGGGCGCGCGCATCCAGAATATCGGCTCGAACACCCTGCATATAACGGGCGTCCCGCGTTTGCACGGGGGAGAATTTACGATCGGCCCAGATTATCTGGAAGTTGTCAGCTTCATTGGGGCAGCGGTTGTTACCAGAGGATCGGTGCGCATCAAAAATGCCGGTCCGAAGTACCTGGATATGATCGCTTTGGTGTTCCGCCGCCTGGGCGTCAAGTGGCAGATCGAGGGTGAGGACATTATCGTACCTTCAGAGCAGCGGCTGGTGATCGAACCTGACCTTGGGGATGCAATTCCCGAGATCAGCGTGATGCCGTGGCCCTCTTTTCCCACCGACTTGATGTCTATTGCGATTGTGGTCGCCACCCAATCGCAAGGCAGCGTGCTTTTTCATGACTGGATGTATCCAAGCAGGATGTTTTTCATCGACAAGCTGGTGAATATGGGCGCACATATTGTGCTGTGCGACCCGCATCGCTGCATCGTGCAAGGTCCGACGACGCTGTATGGCGAAAATCTGGAGAGCCCGGACATCCGCGCCGGAATGGCGCTGGTGCTGTCAGCATTGGCGGCAGATGGGCAATCGGTTATTCGCAATATCGGTCAGGTCGATCGCAGCTACGAGCGCGTCGATGAAAAGCTGCGCAAGTTGGGGGCGAATATCACACGGGTGAAAGATTGAGGCGATGCTTGCTTAAAACCACAGAGAACACAGGATTTTGAGAGCAGTCTATGCGACTTCTCACAACACGCTGTGTTCTCTGTGAATTGATGTATTGATCTCTACAGACGATCTCTACAGACGATCTCTACAGCCCGGCGAGCTGTACGCCGGAAAATATCTCAGGCTTTGTCTGACACAACTTCTAGAAACTGCGCCACGACCTCTCGCAGCATCGGCTCCGGCAGCGCACCCACCTGGCGGTGAATGACTTTGCCGCCGGCAACGAACAGCATCGTCGGGATGCCCTGCACGCCATAGCGATTGGCCCAATCCGGATTCTCGTCGGTATTTACCTTAGCTACTAGCATCTTTCCGGCATATTCCTTTGCCAGCTTGTCAAGGGTTGGGGCAACCATGCGACAAGGTCCGCACCAGGGCGCCCAAAAATCAACAATGGCGGGGATGGTGGATTGTAGTACGGTCTTTTCGAAAGCAGCATCTGTTACATGTACTGGTTCAGTGATCATCCTGTTTGCTCCGTTTGAGTGAGTGCTCTATACATTAAAGTTTTATTTTTACGATGGAAGGGGCTCGTCAGCCGCAGCGAGTATTTGGTAGCTGGACGTGATCTCCGCCACTGCTCCCAGCATGATGCTTGCAGAACAGTATTTCTCTTCCGAGAGCTGGATGGCTTGCTCGACAGCCCCGGGGTCGAGGACTCCCCACAACAGGTAAGTAACCTGGATGTGTGTGTATACCTTGGGATATTCTTCTGCCCGTTTGCCGCGCACCCTCACCTGAAATCGCTCTAAAGGCTGGCGTTTTTTTTGCAAAATGGAGACGACATCCATACCTGTGCATCCCGCCAGTCCCATTAATAACATCTCCATAGGACCCACCCCGGGCTTGCCGTCCAGGTTTCCAACGGGTATCTCGGCGCCAGCCTGGTTGTGACCGGTGAACGCCGACTCTCTGACCCACTCAACGTGGACATCTTTCCATTCCGCAGACATGCTGGGCGCACCTCCAAAGTTTATTTGCGCAAGCAAGTATAGCATGGGACATCTTATTTGTCAGGTATAATCCTGCCGATGGATTACCCCGCCGCTTTGCACCATGCTCGCAGCTACCAGGTTGCCACCCCGGTATATGAAGGCCCCCTGGATCTACTCCTCCAATTGATCGAACGCGCCCAGCTGGATATCACCCGCCTGGCGCTGGCGCAGATTACCGACCAGTATCTTGAACATTTGAAACAGCTGCAGGATCGATCGGCTGATGATGTATCGGCTTTCCTGACGATCGCTTCCCGGCTCCTGCTGATCAAATCCGAAGCACTGCTGCCTCGCCCACCGCATCGTGAACCAGATGA
Source organism: Anaerolineales bacterium (assembly GCA_041736465.1). Taxonomy (GTDB): domain Bacteria; phylum Chloroflexota; class Anaerolineae; order Anaerolineales; family UBA4823; genus JAJUJL01. Next base: position 4,444 of record JBGSTO010000511.1, read on the forward strand.
AGAAGACCCTGGCGAGGCGCTCGCCCGCCAGCTGCGCCTGTACAAAATATTCAAGCAAGCGGCCTTGTTTCTGGAGCGCCAGGAGAACGCCCATAAGCACACCTTTCTGCGCCTCGCTCCACCCCTGCGCGCTGAAGCTCAGTTGGATATGAGTGATCTCTCTGTGCAAGACCTGTTCGAAGCTGCACGCAGCATACTTGCAGACATGGATGACCGGGCGGAATTGAAAACCGTCGTGACCGCACCGAAGGTTACTATTCGACAGAAGATTGGAGATATTGTTCGTTATATCAAATCGCGGGGGAGCGCCAACTTCCTGGCATTTATTCACAAGGCGAGCAGCCGTCTGGAAATTGTGGTCACATTCCTGGCAATCCTGGAACTGATCAAACGCCGCCGCGTGCAGGCCAATCAGACCCAAATGTTTGGAGAGATTGATCTGCAGCCAGCCGAGGAATGGGATGAGGACAGTGACTTTGAGTTGGAATTTGGCGAATGATGAAAGCGTCTCACTTTAGTGGTAGCTGGATTGAAAGGATGGCACTCTGATGGCAAACCGGCTTACGCACGAAATCTCTCCATACCTGAAGCAGCATGCAGACAATCCTGTCGACTGGTACCCCTGGGGGCAGGATGCCCTGGAGAGGGCACGCCGGGAGGATAAACCGATCTTCTTGAGCATCGGTTATTCCGCCTGCCACTGGTGCCATGTGATGGCGCACGAATCTTTTGAAGATCAAGAAATCGCCGCCATCATGAACCAGTACTTCATCAACATCAAGGTGGATCGCGAAGAACGCCCTGATTTGGACGGCATCTATATGTCCGCCGTAGTTGCCATGACAGGGCAAGGCGGTTGGCCGATGAGCGTCTTTCTCACCCCGGAGGGGCAGCCGTTCTTTAGCGGCACCTACTTCCCTCCTGCCCGCCGGTTCAACATGCCTTCATTCAGAGAAGTCCTATTGGGGGTGCAGCGCGCCTGGCAGAACGACCGCGCCGGTATTGCCGAGTCGGGTCAAAAAATAACCGCTTACCTGTCAAATGCCGCCCTGTTCGCCTCCGGCGCGCAGCCGTTGACTCCAGAGTCGTTAGACAAGGCGTCTGCGGCGCTGGCACAGGCCTACGATTGGAAGTTTGGGGGTTGGGGCCAGGCGCCAAAATTTCCTCAATCCATGACAATCGAATTCCTACTGCGCCGCACTTCCCGGGGCGATCAGCAGGCTTTGGATACTGCCGTGCACGCGCTCCATGCAATGGCCCTGGGAGGCATCTACGATGTGGTCGGCGGCGGTTTCGCTCGCTACAGCACCGACAATTACTGGCGGGTGCCCCATTTCGAAA